>DATEGH010000121.1:0-29072 GCA_035280185.1 Terriglobales bacterium | reverse complement strand
CGCTCCCGATTCTTGAAGCAAAGCATTCACACCCGCCGGATCGGGCTTCTTGGTATGAAAGCTGTTGCCGCCGTAAACCTGAAAGAAGTATTTGCTTAGCCCCAGCGCTTCCACAATCCCGCGCGTCGGGACCACGGGCTTGTTGCTGAGCACCGCCATCTTCAACTCGCCGGAACCGTTTCGGCGTGCGCGAATGGAGTCGAGCGCCGGGAAGATTCCATCGTAGACGTAAGTTGTGTCCAGCTTGTGCTCGCGGTAGTAGGCCATGAAGTAGAAGAGCGCTTCCTGTACAAAGTTCTCGTCGTCAGGATCGCCCAGCGAGCGCCGCACCAGCATGGGAGCACCGTTGCCGATGTAGCTGCCGATGATGTCCGTTGGCAGTTCCGGCTTGCCGTAGTGCCGAAGCATGGCATTGACGGAATTAGCGAGATCAAGGCGCGAGTCCACCAGCGTGCCATCAAGATCAAAGATGAGGAGTTTAAGATCGGCGGCTGGAATAGCGCGGTGCGTGCGGATCATCAGGTTTCAGTATATCCCGGCAATCACCCCAGGATTTAGAATGAAGGGTACTTCGCACGAGCCCGGCAAGCCCATAAATTGTTGAGGAGATCCATGCCAGTCACCAAGGCTGAATCAAGGAAGAACGCGTCCGCAGTGGCAGAAGCGCCGGCACGCCAGGAAAAGACGTATGAAGGGTTGAGCCGGGAACAGCTCGTCCAGATTTACCGGCTCATGTACCTCTCACGCCGGCTGGACGACCGCGAGATCATGCTCAAGCAGCAGCAGAAAATCTACTTCCAGATTTCCGGCGCCGGTCATGAAGCTCTGAACGTCGCTTCGGCGCTGGTGCTCAAGCCGGGCTACGACTGGTTCTATCCTTACTATCGCGACCGCGCTCTCTGCCTGACTTTGGGTATGACTCCCTATGAGCAGCTCTTGTCAGCGGTCGGAGCAGCAGATGATCCCAATTCCGGCGGCCGGCAGATGCCATCTCACTGGGGACACAAGCGGCTGAACATCGTGACCCAGTCCTCGCCTACAGGAACACAGTTTCTTCAAGCCGTCGGGTGCGCCGAAGCTGGACGTTACTTCAGCCGGCATCCGGAGGCAGCGCAGAAGCAATCGGGCGACTACCGTCAATTCAAAGACGTGATCTTCCACGGTGACGAAGTGGTGTACTGCTCGGCTGGCGACGGAACCACCAGTGAAGGCGAGTTCTGGGAAGCCATGAACACGGCCTGTAATGAGAAGCTGCCGGTTATGTTCGTGGTGGAAGATAACGGCTACGCCATCTCAGTCCCGGTTGAAGTGCAGACCGCCGGCGGAAGCGTATCGCAGCTTGTGCGCAACTTCCCTGATCTTCTGGTAGAAGAATGCGACGGCACCGATCCTGTCGCCAGCTATGCCGCATGCAAGCGCGCCGCTGAGTACTGCCGGCACGGCCAAGGTCCGGCGCTGGTGCACGGGCACGTGATCCGTCCCTATTCACACTCTCTTTCCGACGACGAGAAGTTGTACCGTCCTGAATCCGAGCGGCAGAAAGACGCGCAGCGCGATCCCATCACCCGCATGCAGCTCTTCCTGGTTCGCGAAAACATCCTGAATGAAGAACAAATCAACAAGCTGGAAAAGGAAGTCGAGGAAGAGATAGCCGAGGCTTCCGAGCGCGCGCTGAAAGCGGCGATTCCCGCTGCTGATTCCATCTACCGCCACGTCTATTCTGAGGATCTCGATCCGCGCGGCATGTCTTCCGAGCCGAAGTTCGAAGGCAACAACAAGACCATGGCGGACCTGATCAACGCCTGCCTGAAAGACGAGATGCGGCGCGATGACCGAATCGTGATGTTCGGCGAGGATGTGGCCGACTGCAGCCGCGAAGAGTATCTGAAGCAGAAACAAATCAAAGGCAAGGGCGGCGTCTTCAAGCTGACATCCGGCTTGCAATGCGATTTCGGGAGCGACCGCGTGTTTAACTCACCGCTGGCGGAAGCGAACATCGTAGGCCGCGCCGTGGGAATGGCCACGCGCGGACTCAAGCCTGTGGTGGAAATTCAGTTCTTTGATTACATCTGGCCAGCCATGCAGCAGCTTCGCAACGAACTGCCGCTGATTCGCTGGCGCTCGAATGGAAATTTCTCGTCGCCTGCCGTGGTGCGCGTGGCCATCGGCGGATATCTCACCGGCGGCGCTATCTATCACTCGCAATGCGGCGAAAGCATCTTTACGCATATTCCAGGGCTGCGGGTCTGCTTTCCCTCGAACGCGCTCGATGCCAATGGATTGCTGCGCACGGCCATCCGATGTGATGATCCGGTGCTATTCCTCGAACACAAACGTCTCTATCGCGAAACTTACGGGCGCTCTCCCTATCCCGGGCCGGATTACATGATTCCGTTCGGCAAGGCGAACACGGTGAAGGAAGGCAAAGACCTCACGGTGATTACCTACGGAGCTGTTGTTCCGCGTGCACTTCAGGCAGCACAGCGCATCGAGCGCGAACAGGGCGTGAGCGTGGAGTTGATTGATCTGCGGACGCTCAATCCCTATGACTGGGAGGCGATTGCTACGTCGGTGCGGAAGACCAGCCGCGTGATCGTCGCTTATGAGGACACTCTGAGTTGGGGCTACGGCGCAGAAATCGCCGCGCGCATTGCCGACGAGTTGTTTGAGGACCTCGATGCTCCAGTGAGGCGAGTCGCCGCGACGGACACATTCGTTGCCTATCAACCGGCGCTGGAGGATGTGATCCTGCCGCAGTCGGAAGATGTGTTCAAGGCGATGGAAGCACTTTCCAGGTTCTAACCACAGAGGGCACGGAGGACACAGAGTATTTGTGAAATCGCTCCGCGTTCTCGGTGTCCTCTGAGGTTAAGAAGCTATTTCGTTCCGTTCAACGCGTTCCAGTACCCACCGGTCCAGCGCCAGCAGCAACTCTTCACGATTGGAATAAGGGCCGGGCTGATAGCCTCTGGAACTGATACCCCGCTGAGCCAATTCCGATAGCTCCCAATCCTGCTTGTTGGTAATGTCCCAGAACTCGATTGCGTCCCGCGGATTAAACCCGGGCTTGCGGATTTCGTCAGGATGGAAGTGCCATTCGCAGATGATTTCAGTCTGGTCCACGGCTCGCGGCCACAGCGTAAACGTGAGCATGTAGTCAGGGTGAAGGTTCAGAAGAAAATTTGGCAGCAGGCAGTAGTAATAGACGTGGCGCTGGTCTTCGCTGCTCAAGCCGGGCAGAGGACAACGGCTGGTGGTTCCGTCCATGGTCAGGCTCTTCACGCCGTCGCGCAGGTCCATCCGGCCACCCAGATAAGTGGGCTGCGGCGGTTCATTTTCACCGCTCATGTAGTGCGACTGCTTCTGCAGCAGCGGATGGACGATGGGGCAGTGGAGGCACTCGGAATAATTCTGGATGATCAGCTTCCAGTTGGCGCGCAGATGATAGACGCGCCGCTCCACCATGTGAAGCTCGTGCATGCGCCAGGGCTTGAATTTTTCGTTCAGCCCGGCCAAATGCTGCGCGAAGGGTGTAGGACGCGCTGACAAATTGATAAAGATATGCCCGTCCCAGACGACGGTCGGGACTCCGTTCAACGGATAATCAGCCTCGCAGAAGCCTTGCACCTTTTCCATATGAGGAGCGTTGGCCAGTGTGCCGTCAAGACGATAGGTCCAGGCATGATAAGGACATTGAATGCGTCCGCTGAATTTGCCTTCACTCTGGGTTGTGAGCAAAGTGCCACGATGGCGGCAGACGTTGTGGAAGGCGCGAACCTCGCCTTGCTCGTCCCGCGTGATGATCACGTTTGCATTGCCGATTTGGCGAAGGAAGTAGTCGCCTGCGTCAGGAATTTGGCCGGTTCGTCCCGCGCACAGCCACAAATCCAGGTAGATGGCTTCGAGTTCGCGCACGAACCAATCAGGATCGGTGTAGTAGCGCTGAGGGAGCGTGCGGGCTTCAGAGGCGGAGAGCTCTGCGCGGGTGTTGGAGTACGGTACAGACATAATCCCTCAATTTTGGTCGTGCGCTCTTTGCAATTCAGCAATATCGAGCTTCTTCATTTTGAGCAACGCGTTCATCACACGCTGCGAGCGCGCCGCGTCCTTGTCCTGGAGCAGTTTGGGCAGGGCATTGGGGACAACCTGCCAGGAGAGCCCAAACTTATCTTTCAGCCAGCCACATTGCGATTCCTGACCACCGCCTTCGGTCAGCTTCTTCCAGAATCTGTCCACGTCGTCCTGCGTCTCGCAATGGACGACGAAGGAGACGGCTTCCGTGAACTTGAAGTGCGGCCCGCCATTCAAGGCGGTAAATTCCTGGCCTTCAAGTTCGAAAGAGATCGTCATCACGCTGCCCTTCGGCCCGGGGCCGCCTTCGCCATAACGCGATGTGGAGAGAATCCCCGAATTCTCGAAAATGGAAACGTAAAAATTCGCGGCTTCTTCAGCCTGGTGATCGAACCAGAGGAACGGGGTAATTCGTTGCAAACGTTTGCTCATGCTTCTCTCCACAATAAATGAGCTTCGTAGCTTATTTTACCGACATCCGACAGCTTTGACGTTCTTCAGAACGCTGCGTTCTTCGCCTACTTTGCGGTGAATTCCTACGCCAACTTTTTGAGGATCTCTCGTGCGGCATTCCATCCTGAACCGCCGGTCAAGCCCGCTCCGGGATGAGTTCCGGAACCGCAAAGATAGAGGTTCTTGACCGGCGTTTGATATCGCGCCCAATCCAACAGAGGACGCATGGTGAAGAACTGGTCGAGCGCGAGTTCGCCATGGAAGATGTGGCCCCCAGTGAGCCCGTAATTCTTTTCGAGATCTTTGGGCGTAATGATCTGCGCGTCTTCCACAAGCCCGGGCAAATCAGGCGCATACTCCGCCAGCGTATTCACAATGATGTTGCCCAGAGCATCGCGCTCGGTGTCCCAGTTCTTGCCTTTCAGTTCGAACGGCGTGTAATGCATATAGACGGAGATCACGTGCTTGCCTGGCGGCGCAAGAGAAGAATCGGTAAGCGACGGAATTGCCGCCTCGAGATACGGCCGCGAGGAAAAGCTGCCGTACTTGGATTCATCGAAGGCGCGTTCCAGGTAGTCAATCTCCGGGCCGATGTGCAGCCGTCCGCGCAAGGCCTCATCATTCTCTCTTATCGCCGTGAAGGTTGGCAGGCCGGAAAGCGCCAGATTCATTTTGGCCACGGTTCCCGGCATGCGGTAATGCTGCAGCTTCAGCACGAAGTCGGGCGCGAGATGAGTGGGATCCACAAGCTTCAGCAGCGTGCGACGCGGATCGGCGTTTGAGATTATCGTGTTGCCATTGATCTCCTCACCATTCGCCAGCACGACGCCAACGGCGGTTCCATCTCTGACAATGATCTCCTTCACCTCAGCGCTGGTCCGAATTTCTCCACCGGCTTCGCTTGCTGCCGCCGCCATGGCTTGAGTGATGGCGCCTGCCCCACCCCGGACGAGGTTGGCTGAGCCGGCCGGCTGAGAATCTCCGGCCGCGCGAATCAGCAGCACCAGGCTGCTGCCTGCCGACCACGGACCGAGCGCCGTCCCGAAAATTCCGCGAGCGGCAATCGCGGCGCGCAGCAGTTCAGTCTCAAAGAACTCCGCCACCAGGTCCGCGACTGCCATCGGCCCCCAGCGCAGCAGCCGGTACATATCTTTCTTGCCCAGTTTGCGCACGGCGCGGCCGGTTTGCAGCATGGCCCAGAGATCGCTGCGGCCGGGATCATCAATGTTGGGCGGAGCCGTTCTCAGGAGTTCGCCGATTACCTTGCCCATCTTCTCCAGAGACTTCTGGAATTCGGGATAGCGATCCGCATCGTGCGGCGAAAATTTGCTGATCTCCTCCGTCGCGCGTGAAATGTTGTTCCACAGAACAAGAGCGCGCCCGTCCGGAGAAAGCGCAGTCACGCCGACTTCGCTGCGGATGAACTCCAGCCCGTGGCGCGCAAGCTGCATGTCGCGCACGATCTCCGGAAGGATCGGACCGGCGGAGTGAGACAGGGTGGAGCAGCGAAATCCGGGATGAAACTCTTCCGTAATGGCAGCGCCGCCCACAACCGCGCGACGCTCCAAGACCAGCGGTTTCAATCCTGCTTTGGCCAGATAAAACGCCGTGACGAGCCCGTTATGCCCGCCGCCAATGATGATGACGTCGTGCTTCTCAGGCACTTACCCGCACCGCCCCTTTGCTGTCTTTGAGGATTTCCAGCGCGGCCAGCCGGCCGGGAGCGCCCATGATCCCGCCACCGGGATGCGTGGCCGAGCCGCACATATAAAGGTTTTTGATAGGAGTGCGGAACTGCGCGTATCCGGGCACGGGACGCAGAAAGAAAAGCTGCTCCAGCGAGAGCTCGCCCTGGAAGATGTTGCCCTCGCTCAGCCCGAACTCGCGTTCCAGATCGAGAGGTGTGAGCACCTGCTTATCAACAATGATGTTACGGAGATTGGGCGCGTGCTCGGCAATGGTGTCAATCACGTTGTTGCCGAATGCCTCGCGCTGGTCGTCCCAGTCGAGGCCCGGGCGCAATTTGTAAGGCGCGTACTGCACAAAACAGGACATCACGTGCTTGCCCGGAGGCGCAACTGAAGGATCAGTGAGCGAGGGAATCACAATATCGAGATATGGCCGGCGCGAGTAGTTGCCGTACTTGGCGTCGTCATATGCCCGTTCCATGTATTCGACGCTCGGCGAAATCGAAATCGCGCCGCGCAGGTGCGCGCCGGGACCGGGCAGACACTTGAAGTCAGGAAGCGCATCGAGCGCGATATTCACTTTGCCGGAAGAGCCGCGGAATTTATAGCGGCGCACATCTTCGAGGAATTCGTCGGGCAGCAAGCCTGGGTCCATGAAACGAAGAAAGGTGTTTCTTGGATCAACGCTGGATGAAACCACGTCAGCCAGGATTTCGTCGCCGTTTTCCAGCACCACGCCTCGCGCGCGATTCTCTTTGACCATGATGCGAGCAATTCCAGCCTGGGTGCGGATCTCCGCTCCGGCTTCACGCGCCGCATCGCCAATGGCATTCGAAATCGCGCCAGTGCCTCCGCGAGCAAAGCCCCAGGAGCGAAACGCGCCGTCAATCTCTCCCATGTAGTGATGCAGCAGGACGTAGGCCGTACCCGGAGAACGCACGCCAAGAAAGGTGCCGATGATTCCAGAGGCGGACATTGTTGCCTTGAGCACGTCGGTCTCAAACCACTGATCGAGAAAATCCACCGCGCTCATAGTCATCAACTGCACCTGGTTGTATTTGTCATCGCTGGACAGGCCTTGAAAGCGGCGGCCGAGGAAGAGCAGCTTCACTAGCTCGCGCGGGTTCAGCGTGCTGGGATCGGGCGGCACCATGCCGAGAATCGGCTTCACAAAGCGGCACATGGCCTGCATGGCCTTGCCGAATTCTTCATAAGCTTCGGCGTCGAGCTTGGAGTGGCGCGCAATCTCGCGACGCGTCTTGCCGTGATCGTTCACGCGCCATAAGAAGTCGCCGTTCGGCATGGGCGTGAATGTACCGTCCAGAGGAAGAATCTCAAGGCCGTGACGGGGAAGGTCCAGATCGCGAATAATTTCCGGCCGCAGAAGAGAGACGACATAGGAGCAGACGGAGAATCTGAATCCGGGGAAAACTTCCTCCGTCACTGCGGCGCCGCCAAGCACATGCCGGCGCTCGAGAACCAGGACGCGTTTGCCTGCGCGGGCAAGATAGGCGGCGTTGGTGAGGCCGTTGTGGCCTCCGCCGATTACGATCACGTCGTATCTGGAATTCTTGCCGTTGGAAATCGAAGGCATGGTTACCCCGCGCTCCGCGATTTTTGCCGGCTGCGTTCGAGGAAGGCTGCCATGGCCTGCCTGGCATCCGGACCTTGCAGTAGTTCGGCGAACCTGCGACTCTCCTCTACCATGGCGTCCGCCACGCTAGCCGAACTGTTGCGGCGGAGGAGAGCTTTCGTCGCGCGCAAAGCTGAAACCGGTTTTTCCGCAAGCTGACTCGCTCTCTCCATAGCGAACTCGAATACGTTGCCATCTGGGAGGACCTGATTGATCAGCCCAAAATCTCGCGCCTGCTGGGCGCCAAACGGCTCCCCAAAGAACAGCAACTCCGCAGCGCGTTGATGTCCCACCATGGCCGGGAGGATGACGCTTGAACCCGCTTCCGGACAGAGTCCCAGATTCACGAAGGGAAGCTGAAAGCGCGCGCCGGCGCCCGCGTAGACCAGATCACAATGCAGAAGCAGGGTTGTGCCGATCCCGATCGCCAGCCCCTCCACAGCCGCGATCACGGGCTTCTCTCCGGCGCGCAATCTTTCGAGAAAATGAATGGCGTCCCGCGGCCCGTCAGAGCTTGCGGCAGCGAAATCCGCCAGATCGTTCCCTGCGGTAAAACAATCCGGCGAGCCGGCAATCAGAATTACGCGAACGTCATCGTCTGTTTCGGACTGCTCCAAGGCCGCGATCAGCGACCGGTACATGGCAAGGGTGAGGGCGTTCTTCTTTTCCGGCCGGTTCAGCCGGATGATCGCAATGCCCGCGTCTCTCTCAACCAGCACGTGATTCTGCATTAATCACCTGAAATCAGGAGTATACAGGCCCACCGCATCCACCGGCACATGTCCCTGCGGGGCCGCGGACTTGGACACAAGTAACGCAGCCGGGCGCAGAGGTTCCAGCTATGCTTATGGGGCTTCCCCCACTGGAGTTTTGCCATGAAAAACGCGCTCTCCGTGTTGCTTGTTCTGGCATTATCCGCGGGTCTGGCCGCGCAAACACACAGAACCCGGCGCACGAGCCATCGCGCTTATGTGGCTCCTGTGCGCACTGACTTGAACAGCTCGCTGACCGATCTCGATCGTGTGGCCATGTCGACCTATGCCGATATCTCCGCGCTGAACATCGACCGCTGGGGCGGGCAATGGAAACCCGGCTTCCTCAAGAGCACTCGCCAGAAGGAAGCGGCGCACACTGCCGAGTCGGTGAAGCGCAACCTGAGCGACGCCCTGCCCACATTGATTGCTGACGTGCGCAGCTCTCATGGAAGCGTTTCCAGCACGTTCCGGCTTTACCACGATGTCACTCTCGTAAGCGAGGCCATGGACAGCCTGGTGAGCACCGCGAAATTTGAAGGCCGCCAGCATGAGTCGCGCGGATTGGCGGAGGATTGCGCCGCGCTCAGCCGGATTCGCCGTAACCTCACTACTTACATCGAAGCCCGGGCTGTGACCATGGACAGCAAGGCAGCCACGCTGGCCTCGTATTCTCCGGCGCGCCAGTCGCGACCGCCGGCAGTAAAGAAGATCGTGATCGACGATATGAGCCAGGCCGCTCCGCCGCCTTTGCCGAGAAAGATCATCGTGGACGATGATCCTCAGCCTGCGCCCAGGCCCGTCGCCGCACGCGCGTTTCCTGCGCCGAAGAAGATCATCATCGACGATGACCCAGAGCCGGCGGAAGCGCCGGCGCCAGCAAAAGTAGCGCCTGCCGCGGCGCCGCAACCTGTGGCAGCAAACGTCGCTCCGCCTGCGCCGGCAGCACAGAACGAGCCCGTTCCGACAAACGTGAGCGCGCCTGCTCCGGCAAATTCGCTGCTGCCGAAGAAGATCATCATTGATGACGATGCGCCGGAAGCCAAGCCGGCCAAGAAGAAAGCCGTGGTGCAGTACAGCAATCTCTAGAGATCACTGAATCTTCATCGCTGCCGCCAGCATTTCTCCGGCGCGGGCGCGCACCCGTATATCTTCGGTGAAGTTCACCCAGCGGACGACTCCATGCGAATCCACCAGGAATTCCGCCGGACGCGCGATGTCGTGCTTGTCGGGTCCGCCGGCAGGATGCAGCAGATGGTAGCGACGAATGACTTCAGTCGTCGGGTCTGAGAGGAACGTGAAGCTGTATCCCGCATCGCGACGCAGATTGGAAGAGGTCTGCGGGGAATCCACGCTGATTGCGACCGGGCGAACTCCTGCGGCTTGAAATTCCGGCAACTGCTTTTCTATGCCTCGTAACTCGAGGTTGCAGAACGGTCACCAGTATCCTCGATAAAAGACCAGCAAAACTGCCTTAGGCGGAGCGCCGTTAGCCATCGGCGACAAGAGTACGTCGTGTAGCGCTACCGTCTGTCCGGAACTATCTGGCAAAGTAAAATCCGGAGCTGCCTGGCCCACCTGCGGAGCGGCGCTCGCGTCCGGTATGTTGCGCGAGACGTACAGCGCAAAAACTGAAAACGCAAACAGAACTCCTGACAATCCCATCAGCAGCCAGCCCGCAGTTCTGCCGCGATAAATCCTCGGCTGAGCGACCGTGCGCCGCAAGCCACCAATCACCGCGACCAATGGCAGGGCAAACAACAGCAGGTTGAGCCAGGGGAGCAGATGCTGTCCTGGCACCTTGACGAAGAACAAGGCATTGCTCAGAACGGCAATGACAATCAGGAACCCCGCGATCCAGAGCAGTTTGCTGCTGCGCGGGCGAGGGTCGGGAGCAGGGGCCGCAGTGGACATAGCTTTGCGCATTTTAACATTGGAGCGGGGCGCAAACGCGCTACGAAGTCTTGACCTTGGTTTTCAGCCCTGCCCATTCTTCCAGCAAAGTGATGGTGGCCGCGTAGTCGAGTTCATCCTGGCCCTGGTGGCTGGCTTCCTCGTAGATTTCATCAATCTTCGTCAGTCCGGGAAGCTTCACGTCGTTTTCTTTGGCCGCGTCCAGCATCAAGTGGATGTCCTTGTGCATGAGCTTGAGCGGAAAGTTGGGAGTGAAGTCCTGGTTGAGAATGAACGGCTTTTTGTACTCCGCCACGCCCGATCGCACCATCGATGCTTCAATCAACTCAAACATCTTTTCTGACGGCACTCCGAGCTTTTTTGCCAGCGTAAGGCTTTCGCAGAGCCCTTCATAAATGAAGGCGATGTTCATGTTCTGCGCCAGCTTGGCGGAAAGACCCTTGCCGTTGTCTCCCATGTGGATGACCTTTTTCCCCATGGCGCGCAGGAGCGGTTCCACTCGTTCAATGTTGTTCGGGTTTCCGCCGATCATGAAGATAAGTGAGCCGTTCTCCGCCGCCACTTTGGATCCGGTCACGGGCGCATCGAGAAACTCGCAACCCTTTTCCTGCAGGCTCTCCATGAACTGCAAACTCGCGGAAGGAGAGATGGTGCTGGAATCCACCACCACAGTTCCGGGTTCTAATCCGAGAACTGCGCCCTGCGGTCCAAACAGTACTGATTGGACGGCCTTGGTATCGGAAACGCAGATCCACACCGCTTCTTTGCCCTTGACCGCATCGGCAGGGCTGGCCGCTGTAACTGCTCCGGGGACATCCTTGCCCGGGGTGCGGTTCCACACTGTAATTTCGTGTCCGGCCTTGACCAGATTTTCGGCCATGGGCCGGCCCATGATTCCCATTCCTAAGAAGGCTGCGCGCATAGCTTGGGATTAAAAAGCTTAGAGGCATTTGCGTCAAGTGCGCGCTCCTCCGCTTCAGGAGCACTCTACAGCGATGTTACAATTTTAAGTTTTGCATCTTCTTTCGAAGGACCTCTTCGTATGTCCCAGGCCATAGCTCAACTGCCATCTCCCCCGCCGCTCACCGCATTGAGTGAGGATGAATCGCTGTTTCGCGACAACGTGCGGCAGTTCGCCGATGACAGTATTCGTCCAAAAGTGCGCGAAATGGACGAAAAAGGCGTTTTCGACCATTCTTTGATCGAGCAGTTCTTCTCTCTCGGGCTCATGGCCATCGAAGTTCCAGAGCAGTACGGCGGCGCGGGCGGAAGGTTCTTTGAGGCCATTCTTGCCGTCGAGGAAGTCTCGCGTGTGGACGCTTCGGCCGGCGTGATCGTGGACGTCCAGAACACGCTGGTCAACAACGCGCTCATGCGCTGGACCACTGAGGACCAGAAAAAGCGCTATCTTCCACGCATGGCGCGCAATACCCTTGGCGCCTACGCCTTGAGCGAAGCCGGTTCCGGCTCTGATGCGTTTGCCATGCAGACGCGCGCGCAGCTCAAAGGCAACGAGTACATACTGAACGGACGCAAGCTCTGGATCACCAACGGCAAGGAAGCCGGCATCTTCATTCTCTTCGCCACGCTGGATCCTTCCGCCGGATACAAAGGCATTACTGCGTTCATCGTAGAGAAGGAATTTCCCGGCTTCAGTGTAGGAAAGAAGGAAGACAAGCTGGGAATCCGCGCCTCTTCTACCTGCGAGCTGATTCTGGAAGATTGCCGCGTGCCGAAGGAAAATGTTTTGGGCGAAACCGGTAAGGGTTACAAGATCGCGATTGAAACCTTGAACGAGGGCCGCATCGGCATCGGCGCGCAAATGCTCGGTTTGGCGCGCGGCGCATGGGAGAGCGCGGCAAAGTATGCTCAGGAGCGCAAACAGTTCGGCAAGAGCATCGCCGAGTTCCAGGGGATTCAGTTCCAACTGGCGCAGATGGCCACTGAGATCGAGGCTGCCCGCATGATGGTCTACAACGCAGCGCGCATGAAAGATGCAGGAATGAACTTCGTGAAAGAAGCGGCCATGACCAAGCTGTTTGCTTCGCAGGTTGCCGAGCGCGTCTCTTCGCTTTCGCTGGAAATCTTCGGCGGCGCCGGCTTCACCAAGGACTATCCGGCGGAGAAGTATTATCGCGATGCCAAGATTGGCAAGATCTACGAAGGCACCTCCAACATGCAGCTCCAGACCATCGCCAAACTGGTGCTGGGCCGATGACGTGCGGAGCCATCCAACGTTCCAAGAGATTCGACTTGAGCCGCTGCGCGCTATCCTCTTCACGGGTGAGACTCTGCCTCTAGGTTGATCGAGCAGAAACGCACTAGAAGCGTTCCTTTTTGGGCCAGAAATGGCCTCGCATTGTCTCTTTCTGCATTGTCTGTAACCGCTAAGCTGGGTTAAACTTACGCCAAAATCCGGCTGCTCACCCCCAGGCCGCAGAAAGCGATTCAGGAGTAAACGTGCGAACCGACTCCCAACGGGAGCTGAACGATCTCACCGCGGTCCAGACCTTTTATGTCGGCATTCTGGAAAAGAATCTGGGCCATAGCGTGCCGTTGCCGGCTGCGATTGCTCAAGTAGATCCTTCTCCAGAGAATTCCCCAGCTCGCGTCCAGACACTCAAGAACTGGCTTGATGTGCTCGATCTTGCCATGGCGCCGCCGCTGCTAAGAGATTCCCTCAAATCGGCTCCCAGTCCCGAAACCGCGTATTCTCTGCTGCGCTACTTTGCCGACAAGTGCTCGCTGCGCTCCGGCGACCGCGACAAGATGGATTGCATCATCACCCATCTGTTCCGCACTCCGCCAGAGGTCGAAGGTGCAGGTGCTCCTGCGTGGCAACGCCCTGAGGTGGATAGCTCCTATTTCTTCATCGCCCAGGCGGCGATGGGATTTCTAGGCCACCTCTACAAGCTGACGGCCGATCTGGAATTCGAGCGCATGACTCCGGAGCACACGCAGCTCATGAGCGAATTCGAATACCTCTATCAGGAGTTGGAGGAGTTCCGCCATTTTGACCAAATCATGGATTCCAACATCGTGCAGCGCGTGCGCGAGATCAAACAATCACTGGGCAAGTCCTTCTATCATCCTGATGCGCTGGCGCACCTGGCGGTATGGAACGACCTCTTTGGCCGGAAATTTGACGAACTCTTTCACGACGCAACCACCCAGATCCGCACCTTCGCCGACAACGTCCAAAAAGAAGGCGCGAGCGTGCTTTCTCGGCTGGAAGGCGATGTAACCGTCCAGCAACTCACCGAAGTGCAACCGGGCGAGATTCTCGCTGGCGAGTACCAGAAATCGCAGGATGATTTCCGCAAGGTCTCCAAGTTCAAGAAGGTGGTGGACAACAAGCGCACCGGCCGTGGCGCACCGGTTCAGAAACCCTTTTCTCCCGAGCCGCCGGCGGCTCCCGCAAAAGCCATTCCGACCGCGCCCAATACGATACCGATAGCCCCGTCCGGCGCACCGCACCCCGTTCCGCCAGCCGTTCCCATGAAACCTGCAGCTTCCGCGGTACAGGCTGAGGTGCTGGCCATTCATCCTTCTCAGGCCGTCCACAACGCCGTTCAGGAAGGCAAGATCCACAATGCGCGCGAATCTATCAAGGACCACGTCCGCAGCGCCGCTGATCCAAAGCTGGCCCACATTGTTACGATTAAGAAGACCAGAATTACGCTCACGCCGGCTGAACTGGAAGCATTTCGCGCCGACTACCAGGGTGAGAAGAGTTTCCGAGCGGACTACGCGAACGTCATGATGAACGTGGTGGCCTATCTCTCCCGCATGATCGTGGAAGTGGATGAATACAACCAGAAAGCTTCCTCGGCCTATCTCTGGAAGCCTCATGCCGACGCTCTTGCCTACCTGCTGAGCACACTGGAACGCCTGAACATGGAAGCGACTTCAGTGCTTGAAACAGCCCGGGCGCGCGGTCTTCAGGAGAAGGCGGCTGCGCTGCAAACGTCACTGGACAAACTCCGCGAGTATGCCAACACGGTTTCACAAACGCTGCAAGCCGCTGGCGTGTAACCTCAAGTATTTCTCTTCCATCTGGTGGACGCGAACTCGCAAGTTCTTGTAGCATCGCCCCCATGAAGAAGACCCGACCTCGGAAGCGCGTCTCTGCGGCCAAAGCTAAGGCGCCAAATTTTCCTAAGACAGTCGAGCAGTATCTGGCCCGTGTTCCTGAGCCCGCGCGCAGCACGTTGAATCAGATTCGCGCAGCGGTCCGCGCGGCCGTGCCGCCGGAATCCACTGAGGTCATCAGCTACCGCATGCCGGCTTTCAAGCACCGGCGCGTGCTGGTCTGGTACGGCGCTTTCACCGACCACTGCAGCCTCTTTCCCACCTCCGCGGTTCTCCAGGAATTCAAGGACCAGCTCAAGGATTTTGCCACTTCCAAAGGCACGGTCCAGTTTCCCAATGGTCAGCCGGTTCCGACGCCGCTGATTAAGGAAATGGTCAAGTCGCGTCTTGCCAGGAGCAAACCCAGGAGGCCCAGCCGGTGACTTCCAGTGCATGCGGCTGGGATAGCGGGCGCTAAGTGCTTTAGTTTCTGGGATGAGGAGGAGTGAGGCCAGGCCTTTTTTCGTGCTACCTCACACCTGTCCCAATGAGCTTTGTATCACCGTTGAACACATTACGCGCGATTTCGACGATCCGCGCCTGCTCCCCGTGGGCGGTGTCAGATATGCTCCCCGGTCTGTTCTGTCAGGTATCCTCCCGGTCTGTACCGGGGTATACCCACCCTCCCCATCTCCGTGATCCCACGTTCTAAAGGACTTAGCCGATTCATCCCGGGGTGATCCGAGGAGTCATCCCGGAACGACTCTCACCTGTCGGCCGACCTAAGCGGCCGTGAGGCCAGCACCGGTAGCTAAGAGCCAAGTACTAACTACTAAGTACTCTCTTTTCCAATTTTCAAAGATCGTATCTTGCTGCCGCCTGGGCGGCCAACTCACATAATAATGGTTCTCTCTGTGGAAATCAATTGTCCTTTAGTACAGGGCGCAGGTACATGTCTTTTGCGACCCACTGCTGTTAACCCGTACATGTCCGGATTTCCGTGACCCTCTGCCCGATTTCACGTCCAGATTAAGTGCCGGCGCCACTCTTCAGCTCCGATTTGCTGCGACATTCCGCGACAAGCGCCGCTGCCGCTCCTTGCCGCTTGAGACCGCGAAGACCGATTGCTATCTTCCGGTTCCACGTTGAAGGAGGCTTGATGCCCAAAATTTCTTGGAGGGTCCATAGCACCTGGTTCTTGACGGTATGTCTGATGGCCCTGTTCCCACTTCTTCAAGGCTCATCGATGGCGCAAACACCTCAAAGTGGCAGTAAGGCCGAAGCGCAGCATCCGGAAGATCTTTCGAATTGGCTTGGTTTCCTTGCGGCGGCCGAAGGAGCGGGCGCTTAACTACTGACCGAACACTGCTTTCACCGTTTCTTGAAGTCCAGCGCCGTTTTCCCTTCGGCTCGGCACGGCAAGGCGACACTCAAATTGCCATCGGTCTGATGATCGCCATCTGCAACCAGTGCGGGTTTGAATAGGAAGTTACTACTCCATCGTCCCCCTGCTCAGCTAAAATCTTGGCGCTCTCAAAACCGCGATGCTTGCCTGAAAATCCGCTTGGGAGATCGAGGAAACCGCACCACTATGAGACTTGGGCTCCACATTTACGCGCTCGGCTCCATTGCTGCCGGCATTCTGGATTTTATCTGGCATGATTTTGATCCCGGCCATCAGCCTATCCAGGCTTTCGGCGGCCATATTCCCGGACGCGAGGCGTTGGCATATATCACGGCGATTTGGCTGGTCGCGGCCGGACTGGCAATTCTGTGGCGTCGCACCGCTCGGGGAGGGGCCGTGGCTCTGGCCATTGCGCATTGCATCTTTACCGTGTTCTGGCTGCCGCGCCTCTATACCGCGCCACACTTCCTCGGCTTTCGCGCTTCTGTCGTTATAGGCGTGTTGGTCGGAGTCTTTCAGCAACTGATCCTGGTGGCAGCCGCGGTGCTCGTTTATGCGTTCGTGAAGACTAGCTCTTCCCCGCACGAAAAAGCAGTTCGCGCCGCGCGGTGGACCTTCGGCCTGGGCTCGCTCATCTTCGGCGTCAACCATCTCTTGAACATTGCCCCCGCCGCAGGCATGGTTCCCAAATGGATTCCTATCGGAGGAAGCTTCTGGACCGTGTTTACCGGGATCGCCTTTGTCCTCGCCGGTTTGGCAATCCTCGCAAGAATTTTGGACGTTCTCGCCGCCCGTCTACTCGGTCTCATGCTGCTGATCTTCAGCGCACTGGCGCTTGCGCCTCGGGTCTTTGCGTATCCGCACGCGCACGGCGCCTGGGGCGGCAACGCTTACAACCTTGCGGCGATCGGCGCTGCCTGGATTCTCGCCGGTTCGCTCGCGAAGCGTCGTGCAGAGCCGGGAAACGAGGCCGCAATGCCAGAGGCGAGATCTGCATCCCAGCCTCTGGCTTCCAGGCGAGTAGAGTAAATCGGAGTGCAACGATCTTTGTCGGAGGTCATGGAAGGATCGGATTCAATGAGTGACTCTGCGAAAAAGAGAAAGATCCCTGTTGGCTTGACGCTGATTTACTTGCTGCTGGTGATCGGCGGAGGGATCGGCGTAAGCATGGCGTTGCTGAGGGAGGCAAGCATACAGAATGATCTCTCACAGCTCACCTATATTGGGTTAGTGATTTTGCTCAATGCCGGAACTGCCTGGGTTGGATTTTGTATCTGGAAGGGAGATTCGCGGAGCTACAGGTGGGCACGATTGATTTTTCTCTTGCAAGTTCCTGTTCTTAGCTTCTCTAAGCTTACATATGAATTTTATACAGGTGCTTTTCTCGGTCTTACCTTCAGCCAGGAAGCCGCAAGCAAGTTAAACCTCAATTTAGAGCTGGGATCATTGACAAGCCTCCAGATTTCCCCAGGAATACATGGTCTTATTGTTGGTGTAAATCTGGTTGCGCTCGCCGCGCTGCTATATTTGCGGGCGCTGGGCGCGCAGGAAGGACGTTCGGGAGCAGTTGCCGAACGCGCATATGAAGAACCTATGCATGGCTCCTGAGTTCCCGCCTCGCCAAACCGATCTCAATCCCGTTCCTGCTCTCTCTGCGTCCTCCGCGTTGAGTGTCTGAACCCTGTGCTATCCTTCTCTCCCAGCCTCGCGGAGGAACTTTCATGGACGACCGCTCATCCCTTTACTGCATCATCGGAGCGGGGCCCGTGGGGCTGAGCCTGGCGCGCGCGCTGGCCAAGGCCGGCATTCCTTATGAGCAGCTTGAGGCCGATTCCGAGGTCGGCGGCAACTGGCTGCACGGCGTTTATCCCACCGCGCACATCATCTCATCTCGAAAGACCACCGAATACGCCGACTACCCCATGCCGGCAGATTATCCGGATTTTCCCAGCGCACAGCAGATGGTGAACTATATTCGCGACTACGCCCGCCACTTTGATTTGCTGCCGCAAATTCAATTTCAGACCTGCGTCGTTTCCGCCCGGCCACTGCACGATCACCGCTGGGAAGTGGAACTGTCGAACGGCGAACGTCGCATCTATCGCGGGCTGCTGGTGTGCAACGGACATCACTGGGACTGCCGCTGGCCCAGCTACCCCGGCCACTTCAGCGGGGAGTACATTCATTCCAAGCAATACAAGGACCCTGAGCAGTTGCGCGGCAAGCGCGTGCTGGTGATCGGCGGCGGTAACTCCGCCTGCGATATCGCTTCCGAAGCAGCGCGCGTAGGCTCACGCGCCGCCATCAGCCTGCGCCGTGGGTATTGGTTTTTGCCCAAGACCCTTTTAGGCAAGCCGCTGGTTGAGGTGATCCCGTTCTGGGCGCCGGTTTGGCTGCAACGTATCGTACTACGACTGTTGCTGAGAGTCGTCTTCGGGCGCTATGAAAGCTATGGCCTGCCTCGTCCCCGCCATCGCATTTTTGAAGCTCATCCCACGGTCAACAGCGAGTTGCTGCACTACATCCGCCACGGGCGCATTCATCCGAGGCCGGATATCGCGCGCTTCAATGGCAACGCCGTCGAATTCGTGGATGGCAGCCGCGAGGAATTCGACATTGTTGTCGCCGCCACTGGCTACTACGTGAGCTTTCCGTTTCTTCCTGAAGGCCTGGTTCCGGTGAAGGGAGGCCTGGCGCTGCTTTATGCCGGCTGCGTCCTGCCTACGGTAAAGAACCTTTATGTCATTGGCACAGGACAAGCGCGCTACGGGTTTGGCCCGCTGCTGACTCCCGCGGCGGACATGGTAGCCGGCTTGATTCAGCTTCAGGAAAAAATGGAGCTGCCCATTGGTCTGGTGATGAAGGAATCGGGCGTGCGCCTGCCCCAAACGCATCTGGTGGATCCGCACGCTGCCCTTCGAGGCATGAGATTCGCCCGTCGCTTTCTGCTGCCGCGGCTTCCGGCAAAAGAGAAGAAGTTGCGCCGGCGGCTGAACACTCCGGCGCCGCCCGCCTATACGCCTCCGGCCAGCTCACGCGCAGGAGTTTTCTAATGGGCCAGATTCGCGGAGCCGTTGCAGTCATCACCGGAGCAGGCTCGGGCATCGGTCGCGCCTTGGCGCGGCAGATGGCCGCGCAGGGAGCCAGGCTTGCACTGGCCGACATCAATACCGCCGCGCTTGAAGAAACCCGCTCGCTGCTGGGCGCAACCACCGCGCGCACTTACACGGTGGACGTCTCGAGCGCCGCCAACATGGAGGATTTCGCGCGCGCCGTGGAACGCGACCAGGGCGGCGCGTCGCTGCTCATCAACAACGCCGGAGTCGCGCTCTTCGGCGCCTTCGCCGAGCTCTCCCTTGCAGAATTTGATTGGCTCTTCCGCATCAACTTCTGGGGCGTGGTGCATGGCTGCAAGTTTTTCCTGCCCATGCTGCTGCGCCAGCCGGAAGCCCGCATCGTGAACGTCTCCAGCGTCTTTGGATTATTCGGGCCGCCGGGGCAAAGCGCCTACGCAGCCAGCAAATTTGCCGTACGCGGCTTTACGGATTCATTGCGGGAAGAACTGCGCGGCACTTCCGTCAAGCTCACCTGCGTTCATCCGGCGGGTATCGCCACCAACATTGCACAGAATGCCCGCGCCGGCGCCGCAACTCGTCCTCAGGACCAGGAAGTCGCAAAGAAAAGATACGCCCGCGCCCTCCGTATTGCGCCGGAGATGGCGGCAGGCGCGATCGTTGAAGGAATCCTGGCTGACAAGGACCGCGTGCTGATTGGCCGCGACGCCTATCGCATTGATTTTCTTGCGCGGCTGATGCCGTCGCGCGCCAGCGCAATTCTGACTTCCTGGATCCAGAAGCGCATTCAGAAACCCGAGCCGGCCATGGCCGCCGCTGCGCAGAAATGATCGGGAGTAAGCCGGCGATGAAAATTTTGCGCACGCCTGACGAGCGCTTCCAGAACCTCCCTGATTTCCCGTTTGCTCCCAACTATCGCGAAGTGGATGGCCTGCGCCTTCACTTCCTCGATGAAGGTCCGCGCAGCGCTGCGCCTGTGCTCCTGCTGCATGGCGAGCCTTCGTGGTGCTATCTGTATCGCAAGATGATTCCGGTGCTGGTTGCTGCAGGGCATCGCGTGCTGGCGCCGGATCTCATCGGCTTCGGCCGTAGTGACAAGCCCGCGGCCATCTCCGACTACAGCTTCGCCTGGCATGTGCAGTGGATCGGTCAGTGGCTGGAAGCCATGCAGCTCACCAACGTCACGCTCTTCGGGCAGGACTGGGGCTCGTTGATCGGCTTGCGGCTTCTCGCGGAACGCGGCGATCGGTTTGCGCGGGCGGTAATCGCCAATGGCGGTTTGCCGGCGGGTGAAGGCAATCCGACCAAAGCGTTTCGCGTCTGGCAAAAGTTTGCCATCTGGTCGCCTGTGTTCCCAATCGGTCGCATTGTCGCTTCCGGGTGCGCCACACGGATTTCGCCGCAGGTCCGCGCGGCTTACGATGCGCCGTTTCCGAATGACGATTACAAAGCCGGAGCTCGAGCCTTTCCCCGGCTCGTTCCGTTTAAGCCAAGCGATCCTTCAGTACCCGACAATCGCGCCGCATGGGAGAAGCTGCGGCAATGGCGAAAGCCATTTCTCACCGCGTTCAGTGATCGCGATCCGATTACACGCGGCGGCGAGCGCAAATTACAAAGAGAAATCCCCGGCGCTGCGGGCCGGCTGCACACGACGATCCGGGGCGCAGGGCATTTTCTTCAGGAAGACCAGGGACCAGAGGTGGCGGAGGTCGTGAGCCGTTTTATTGCCAGTACCTGAGCAAAAATCAGGATCGCGGCTTTGACAAATTCCGCCAACAGGGACATAATTCCACGCCGTAAAATCCTGCTGGTCTGCACCGGTCACTAAATGTCGTCGCTACGGAGCGGGAATCACGATGCGCAAGGCGCGCTGAGGCAGATGCGGAACATGAATGAATGTTCATTCAATAGCTGTAACCAAATCTGCTGGCCGCCGTCCATCATAGCCGGAGTGCTTTTCCAGGTTGCGGGATAGGAGGTTCCATGAAAGCCGTCAGCATTTTCTTTATGTTTCTGCTGTTCTCCGGTCTTGCCTTGGCTCAGGGCGTCGGAGCTTCAGGCGATTTGAAGGGAACAGTGGTTGATCCATCCGGCGCGACCGTCGCGGGCGCAAAGGTCACGGCAACCGATCTCACCAAAGGAATCAATCACACCATCACCACTGATAGCAGCGGCGACTACCGGCTCACCGGCCTTGCTCCCGCCGGTTATAGCGTCACCGTCGCCAAAAGCGGCTTCCAGACTGAAGTTGCAAAGCCTGTGACGGTGTTCGTTGGCCAAACCACCACCATGGACTTTCATTTGAAGGTCTCCCAGGTTTCCGAGCAGATTGAGGTCACCACCGAGGTTCCCGTGATTGAAACTGACCGCGGGCATCAGTCGGACGTGATCAATCAGCAGCTCATCACTGACCTGCCCATCAATCGCCGCGACTACCTCACGTTCACGCTGCTGGCGCCGGGCGTTTCAGATTCCACGCGGCTCGCCTCCGACCAGGATTTCCGCGTAAAGCAGACTCCGCAGAGCGGCCTTTCTTTCTACGGCAGCAACGGTCGCGGCAACAGCGTGACGGTGGACGGTGGTGAAGCCAACGATGATGCCGGTGGCGTGCGTCTCACGCTCAGTCAGGATGCGGTCCAGGAATTCCAGATCAATCGCAGCAACTACAACGCAGAGCTGGGCGGCGCGAGCGGCGCGTCCATCAACATTGTTTCCAAATCGGGCGGCAACGATGTTCATGGCAGCCTCTACAGTTTCTTCCGCAACGATGCAATGGATGCGGCGAATCCGTTCTCATTTTCCCAAGCCCTCGCGCCGGGACAAGCGTTCAATCCTCTCGGCCCTGACCTTCAAGGCACGCACATCAAGGATTCACTGCAGCGCTACCAGTTCGGTGGGACCCTCGGGTTTCCCGTGACGAAAGGCAAGACTTTCATGTTTGCGGGATTCGAAGGGCTGATGTCCGACGCCCAGAATGCTGTGCCGCTCTTGACCGATACTACGGCTCTGCGCCCGGATGGCAGTCAGGGATCAATCTTCACTGGCCTTGCCGCCTT
Source organism: Terriglobales bacterium (assembly GCA_035280185.1). Taxonomy (GTDB): domain Bacteria; phylum Acidobacteriota; class Terriglobia; order Terriglobales; family Acidobacteriaceae; genus Angelobacter. The sequence goes on along the minus strand of DATEGH010000121.1, from coordinate 6,955 downwards.
ACCTGGAAATCCCAATGTCCCATGCATTTCTAATCCGGCAAATCCCAACGCGCCGACGTTCCTTCCCGCGGCAACTTGCGCGGCGGTGCTTAATGGAGTGCTGACGGTAAATCCAGCCGCCAACCCTTTGAATGCGTTCCTTGTGAATCAACTTGAAAGCAACGGTGGCGTCTTTCCATTTGACACGCGTGAATATCTGGCGTCGGCTCGTCTGGACCATCAATTCAGCGACAAAAACCAACTTATGTTCCGTTACAACTTCGGTCACGATCGCGAAGAAAACCCTGACGTGCAGTCACTCACGGGTTTCTCGCGCGGCAGCGCGGTCCATGCTTTAGAGCACACGCTTCAGGGCGGATGGTTCCATCAGTTCAGCGAGCGGACTTTGAACGAAGCCAAAACCCAGTTCAGCTACACCAATTTCGATGTGATCCCGAATGAGCAGGGAGAGGTGGGCCTCGATATTCCCGGCTTCGCCAACCTTGGCACCAACATCTTTTTACCCAGCCTCACCATCATGCGGCGCTATCAACTTGAGGACAATTTCAGTGTGATTCGCGGAAGCCATAGCATGAAGATGGGCGGCTACTTCCTCTATCGTGGCAACCACACCGAATCACACACTTTCTTCCCGGGACGTTTCGTTTTTGGTGCATTGCCTGGAGCGATTGTGAGCCCATGTTTCCTCGCTGCGAACCCATCAACGCAGCAAAACCCCTGCGGTCTAAACACAACCGGAGCCAATCTCAATGGCCTGCAGTCCGCAGCCTTGGGCTTGCCGCAGTTCTATGAGCAGGGCTTCGGCAATCCGACGTATAGCTATCCGCGTCCATTCAGCGCGGCATATTGGCAGGACACGTGGAGCATGGCCTCCAACTTCACACTGAACTACGGCGTACGCTACGAACTCGACGCTCAGTACGGAGCGCTGTCAACGGACAAGAACAACTTTGCGCCGCGAGTCTCCTTTGCCTGGGACCCATTCAACAACCACAAGACGGTAATTCGCGCCGGATATGGAATCTTCTACTCTCCAATCTATGGCCAGATTGCTGATGTGGTGAAGACCCTGGGCAACGTCAATGGCACTCGCCAGATTGCGAACTTCCTGCTTCCCATCACCGGTTTCCCAACTTTGCCGCCCCAAGTCAATGCGGCCTCTGTGTACCAGACGCTATTTGCTCAGGGACTCATTCAGTGCACCGTGCCGACAGCGCCGAATGTGGCATGCATTACGCCGGCAGCGCTGACGCCCTTTGGGCTGAACATTCCCAACTCGGGCCCGCTCCCGCCGCTGACCGTACTTTTCAGCGCGCAGCCTGGATACCGCAATCCGTATTCGCAGCAGGCTGAAGTTGGAGTCGAGCGCCAGATCGGACCGGGAACTTCGGTTTCCGCCAGCGGAATTTATGTTCACACTATTGGTTTGCCAGTGGCGATTGATACCAATCTTCTGCCTGCTCCCATTGTCCCGGTCACCTTGGCCAATGGCAGCACTGTTTCGATCCGTGACTGGAACACTGCATTCAGCGGGAATCCGCTGCGACTTCCGACGCCCTGCAATACCCAGCAATGCGTGGTGAACCCTATCATCCTGCAGAACGACCAGTACTCTTCGCAGGCCTCGGCCTTGTACGAAGGACTGCTGTTTGAGGTGAAACACCGCTTCAGCAGCCACCTCAACCTGTTCGCCAATTACACCTTCAGCAAGGCCTTTGATACCTCAACCGACTTCAACAGCGACTTCGGTCCGGTGGACAATACCAATCTCGGAGCTGAACGCGGCCTTTCAGACTTCGATCAGCGGCACAAAGTGGTCGTTTCCGGTGTGCTTGATACCGGCAACCGCGGAGGCCCGGCGCTCTCCGGCTTCCAGATTGCGCCCATCCTCCGCTATAACAGCGGCCATCCGTTCAATCTGTTGTCCGGCGACGACATCAACGGTGACAATCACTCAACCAATGATCGTCCGTTGGGCGCGGCCCGCAATACCGGCCTTGGCCCGGATTTCTTCTCCTTCGACATGCGCCTGAGCCGCCGCTTCAAGATCAGCGATCGCGGCGATGTGCAGTTCCTGGCGGAAGGATTCAACCTGTTCAACCGCACCAACTTTGCCAGCGTCAACAACATCGTAGGTCCCGCTTTCGGTTTCCAACGGAACTTCACCACCTTCAATGTCCACGGAAACTCCGCTCTGAAGCCCACAGACCCGCTGGGCTTTACTTCAGCGTTCCCGATGCGCCAGTTGCAGCTTGGCCTGCGCATTGGCTTCTAAACTCCAACGCAGGACGGCGGAACTTTCCGCCGTCCTGTTCTCTTCGTGATCCTCTGGCTGTCCGGCGCACACCCAATGTCCTCTCCTCTGCGAATGCACATGCCTGACCCGCAGCCCAAACCCGGCGCTCAAGTGCTCGTGGAGTCTCTGCTGCACTGCGGGATCAGTTGCGGTTTTGGCATCCCCAGCATTCACAACATCGGTATCTACGAGTGCTTGCGCCGGGTCCCGCAGTTTCAGCACTGGGTGGCGCGGCACGAACAGGCAGCAGGATTCGCTGCCGATGGTTTCTACCGTCGAAGCGGGCATGTGGCAGCCATCTTCGCCTCCACCGGTCCGGGCAATCTGTTTACGCTGGTTCCCCTGCTCGAGAGTCTTCAAAGCAACACGCCGGTCCTGCTGATCGGCACCAACATCGCTTCAGCCTTGCAGGCTCAGTCCGGCGGCGCGTTGCACGAAACGCCGAGTCAATTGGAGATTCTCCGTCCGCTCACGCGTTATGCTCGCCGCATCAACTCTGCCGACGAAATTCCGGAGGCTGTCTTTGAAGCCGCAGCAATGTTGCGCGGAACTCTGCCTGGCCCCGCGTTCATCGAGATACCGCACGATCTGCTTGCGGCTCCGGCGAATGCCGAACCGGCGCAGCAGCCCCAGGAAACGCAGGGAATTGTCCCCTCAGAACAAGAGCAGCTTGAGGCGTTGGCGCTCATCCGGCAAAGCCTTCGCCCGGCGATGTTGGTGGGCAGCGGCATTGGCGATGCTGGTTCCGCTTTGTCATTTCTTGCGGAGCAACTGCAATGTCCTGTGTTCACCACCACCAGCGGCAAAGGCCAGTTTGCTGACGATCATCCGCTAGCTCTGGGTTGCATCTCGCGTCTGGCAACACCGCAGCAGGTGTTCAACGATTGCGATCTGCTCATTTCGTTTGGCGCGCGCCTGACCGAGTTTGATACCGGACGTTTTGCCCTGAGCCTGCCGCAGCAGCACATCAGAGTTCTCGAAAACGCAGACTACGCCGGCACACGCTTTTCCGCGACACTGGATCTTGTGGGCGATACTCGCGCTATTTCCATGTCTCTGGCCGGCGCCGACAGCAGGCGACAGCCCTGGTGCGACACCTCGCGCCTCAAAGCGGAAGAACGGCAACGCCTGGAATCTCTCAACGCCGATGGTTACGCGGCGCTCATGCTGCTGCGCGAATTGCTCAGCCCTGACGATGTGGTCGCCAATGACCAGTCCATCCTGAACTACTGGGCTTCGGCTTTCTTTCCGGTGTTTCAATCCGGCGCCTTCCTCTATCCTTATGGCTCGGGAACACTGGGATATGGGCTGCCCGCGGCAATCGGAGCGGCATGCGCCATCCGGCAGAGCGGCGGAAAACAGCGGGTGGTCTGCATCGCGGGCGACGGGGGATTCCAGTACACCATGCCTGAGCTGGCTACACTGGCTCAATATAACTTGCCGGTGAAGCTCCTGTTGGTGAATGACAATGCCTATGGCATCATCGGATTCTTGCAACGGATGCAGTTCGGACACACGCACGAGGTTCAACTCAAGAATCCGGATTTCTGCCGCTTGGCCGGTTCCTATGGCATTCCTGCGCGTCGCGCAAGCAGCCTCTCTGAGCTGAAGAGGGAAATGGCCGATTGGCTCGCGTCGCCTGGACCGGCGCTTCTGGAATGGCAGACTCAGCTCAGGTCGCCGTGGGAAGCTGGCGCAATCCCTCGTCCGGCGGGTATTTCAAAAAAATCATGACAACCAATCCAGCGAAGAGTGCGCGGCAGTTGTTTGACCTCACCGGACGCGTAGCCCTCATTACCGGCGGCTCCATCGGACTGGGCCGGCAGATGGCTGAAGGATTGGCCGAGATGGGAGCAGCCGTCGCTCTGTGCGCGCGAAAAAAAGAGCGCTGCGAGGAAGCGGCCCACGAGCTCAGCAAACTCGGCGTTCGCACGGCTGCGCTCGCCTGCGACGTGAAAGATGCACAAAGCGTCCAGCAGGCGGTCGATGCCACGCTCTCGGAGTTCGGGCATATTGACATTCTGATTAACAATGCGGGAATCTCCTGGGGCGCGCCTGTGGAGCAGATGTCGCTGGCTGATTGGAACAAAGTCGTAGAAACCAATCTGACGGGAACATTTCTATGCTCGCAGGCCGTGGGCAAGGTAATGGCGCAGCAATCGAGCGGCAAGATCATCAACGTCGCCTCGGTGGCCGGGTTGCGAGGCGCGCCTCCGGAAACCGTGCAGGCGATTGGCTATCACGCCAGCAAAGGCGGAGTGATTGCTTTCACCCGCGATCTGGCGTGGAAATTTGCACCACATAATATTCAGGTGAATGCGCTTGCCCCTGGTTGGTTTCCCACGCATATGTCAACCCGGCTGATCGAGCAGAAGAAAGAAGAGTTGCTCAAGCATATTCCGCTGCGCCGCTTTGGCAACGAGCACGACCTGAAAGGCGCGGCAGTCTTTCTCGCTTCCGCGGCGTCAGATTATGTCACCGGCCATGTCCTCGTCGTAGACGGAGGCCAGTCGGCCTGAGCAGATGAATCAGCCATGAACATTCCGCTTACCCCTCTTCGCTTTCTCCGCTATGCCAGCCAGCAGTACCCGAACAAAGTCGGCGTTATCTGCGGCAACCGGCAGCTCACGTATTCGCAGTTTGCCGGACGCGCAGCAAAGCTGGCCGGCGCTCTACGCGAACTCGGCATTCAGCCCGGGGATCGCGTTGCCTATCTCAGCGGGAATTGCCATCGCCTGCTGGAAGCCTACTATGGCGTGCTCGAGGCCGGCGCTGTACTCCTGCCCTTAAACATCCGCCTGAACCCGCAGGAACTGGCTTTCATCCTGAACGACTCAGGAGCCAAGGCGCTCCTGTTTCAGGAGATGTTCGCGCCCATGGTGGAAGGCTTTCGCGATCGGCTCACGAGTGTTGAACGGTACATCGCCCTCGACCATGCGCCCAAAGCGGCTTGGGTGGAGCAAAAGAGTTATGAAGATTTGCTTGCCGCAGCCCAGCCTCGCCAGACAGACATCGTGCAGGTGGACGAGAACGCTTTGGCGGAACTTTTCTACACCAGCGGCACCAGCGCCAATCCCAAAGGCGTGATGCTGACCCATCGCAACATTTACCTGCACGCATTGAACGTCGCTTTGATTTTCAACACCGGTGCCCAAACGGTGGAACTGCACACCATCCCCCTGTTTCACGCCAATGGCTGGGGCGTAGCGCATTCTTTGACGCTAATGGGCGGAACGCACGTGATGATCGGCAAGTTTGATCCTCCAGAGGTGTTTCGGCTGATACAGGAGCAGAAGGTCCAGGCCTGCAGTCTGGTGCCCACAATGGCCACCGCTCTGGTCAACTGCCCGGAACGCGGCAAATACGATCTGAGCAGCCTGCAACGCATTACTCTGGGCGGCGCCGCGGCTTCGCCAACTCTGGTGCGGGAGGTGGAAGAGAAGATCGGTTGCGTTTGTTTTTCTGGCTATGGGCTTACCGAAACCTGTCCCGTCCTTACCACAGCGCAAATCAAAGCCGGAGTGGAGTGGCAGGGCGAGCAGCGCTATGAAGGCCAGGCAAGCACCGGCTATCCCCTCCCTGGAGTAGAGATTCGAGTTGTGGAGTCTGACGATCGTGATGTTCCCCATGACGGCAAAAGCATCGGCGAGATCGTTGCCCGCAGCGACGGAGTAATGGACGGCTACTGGAAGCAGCCTGAAGCCACCGCCGCGGTCATGCGCAACGGCTGGTTTCATACCGGCGATATGGCCACCATCGACGAGCACGGGTATGTGCTGATCGTGGACCGTAAGAAGGACATCATCGTCAGTGGCGGCGAGAACATCTCTTCGCTTGAGATCGAAAGAGCTCTGCTGGCGCATCCGGCCGTGTACGAAGTAGCCGTGATTCCGGTTCCTGACGAGCGTTGGGGCGAAGTCCCGAAGGCGCTGGTGGTTTTGAAACCCGGCCAGAAGCTTACGGAAGCTGAGCTGCTCGACTTCTGCCGCGGGCAGATTGCCCACTACAAGTGCCCGCGTTCCGTGGAATTCATGGATGCATTGCCGAAAACCGGCACCGGCAAAATCCTGAAGAAAGAGCTTCGCAAGAAGTACTGGTCAGGCAGCCAGAGCATCCGCCCGGAGATGGCAACCAGAACCACGCATTCCAGATAAAGTGCTCGTCCAAGCCCGCTTTGGTTGTCGCCGACGCAAACTCTCATTTATGCTGCGGAATTCGCACGCATGAAAGGTCTCAAGCAATTTCGGCGTTCAGGTTCCGCTGCTCGTCGTCCCGGGCTGGGCGTGTGGCGATTTCGTGTGATCGCATTTCTTGCGGTCTTCGGCCCTGGTTTCATCACCGCCAACGTTGATAACGATCCCGGCGGAATCCTTACCTATTCCCAGGCCGGCGCAAAGCTGGGATATGCGCTCCTGTGGACGCTGATTCCGACGACGATCGCACTGATCGTGGTGCAGGAGATGGCGGCGCGCATGGGCGCTGTTACCGGCAAGGGGCTGGCCGACCTGATCCGAGAAGAGTTCGGCCTGCGAGCGACTGTTTTCACTATGGTGGTGCTGGGCATTGCCGATTTCGGCAACATCATGTCCGAGTTCGCCGGTCTGGCTGCCGGCATGGGAATTTTCCATGTCAGCAGGTACATTGTTGTGCCCATCGGAG
>DATEGH010000120.1:0-5290 GCA_035280185.1 Terriglobales bacterium | reverse complement strand
GCTGCGGGTGGAAAGAAAAAGCCGCACGGCCGGAAAGCCAAAGAGGAAGCTCAGGCCGCAGACGCCGCGCTCCGCGACCGCCTTTTTGATTTGCGCAGGAAGGGCTTCAACCGGCTCTTCCAGAACGGGCAGGTCTTTGAGTTCTCCACACCGGAGTCCCTGCTCGATGTTGATTTCACCCAACCGGTTTACGTGCTGACCGACCGAATTGTAGCCGGGCCAGACCAGCGCTCCCGCATTGTGGATGCCGTCGAACAGGCCTATCGCGAGTCAGGCGAAGTGGTGTTTGAGATCGCTGCATGCGACGGAGAGCAGCCCGGGCAGTTTCGCTTCGCTCATAGGTTTGAGTGCAAGAACTGCCACATCATTTATCAGGAGCCTGAGCCGCGGCTGTTCTCTTTCAACAATCCTTTCGGGGCATGCCCACGCTGCCAGGGATTCGGCAACACCATTGACTTCGATCTGAACCTGGTGATTCCGGATTCCTCCAAGACCCTTGCTGAAGGCGCAATCGAGCCGTGGACTAAGCCTAAGTACCGCACGCTGCAGACCGACCTCCGCAAGTTTGCCAAGCAAAAAGACATCCCGATGGACGTCCCCTGGCAGGAGTTGGATTGTGACCAGCAGCAAATGGTTCTGGAAGGCGAAGGCAAGTTTCCTGGCATTCAAGGCTTCTTCGCCTGGCTGGAGCGGAAAAAATACAAGCTGCATGTACGTGTTTTTCTGAGCCGCTATCGGGGATACGCGCAGTGCCCGGATTGTCGCGGCGGACGCCTGCGCGCCGACGCTCTTCAAGTAAAACTTGAAGGCAAGAACATCTGCGAAGCGACCAGCTTGACGGTCGAGCAAGCTGCTGAGTTCTTTCGAAACATTAGGCTTTCGCGAGAGCAGGCTGAGATTGCAGGAAAAATTCTGGAGCAGATTCAGGAGCGCCTGAAGTTCTTGAACGACGTAGGCTTGGAGTACCTGACGCTCAACCGTCTTGCTTCTACTCTCTCCGGCGGCGAGGCGCAGCGCATTCAGCTTGCAACGTCACTTGGTTCGCGGCTGGTAGGCGCGCTTTACGTTCTGGATGAGCCTTCTATTGGCCTGCACAGTCGTGATACCGAGCGGCTCATCAACATCCTTCACGAGCTGCGCAATCTTGGTAACACGATTCTGGTGGTGGAACATGATCCGGACATAATGCGAGCGGCCGATCGGATTCTTGACCTCGGTCCGGGGGCGGGCGAGAATGGCGGCCGCATAATCGCCTCGGCTTCTTATGACGATCTCAAGAAGCAGCATGCCTCTTTGACCGGGCGTTACCTGAGCCATGAGCTTCGCATCCAAACGCCGCAGCACCGGCGAATACCCGGCTCTCCTGCGATTCGCATCGAAGGCGCCCGCGCTCATAACCTGAAAAAACTCAACGTGGAAATTCCGCTGGGAATGCTGGTAGCCATCACCGGCGTCTCCGGCTCGGGCAAATCCACTCTCGTGCACAACGTTCTTTATGAAGCCTTGGCTGCGGAAAAAGGCATCACTGCCGGAGCAGGGCCGGCAGCCAACGGCTTCCGGCGAATCACCGGCGGTCAGTTTGTTGCCGATGTTGTTCTGGTGGACCAATCCCCTATCGGCAGAACTCCACGATCCAATCCCGTCACATATATCAAGGCTTTTGACTCGATCCGTGAGGTGTTTGCGTCAACGGTAGAGGCTCAGAAGCGCGGCTTCAGCGCCGGACATTTCTCCTTCAACATTCCCGGTGGCCGTTGCGAAACCTGCCAGGGCGACGGCACCGTCACGGTCGAAATGCAGTTTCTCGCCGATGTTGAGCTGATCTGCGAGGACTGCAAGGGCACACGCTTCAAGCCTTCAGTGCTTGAGGTGCGCTTTAAGGGCAAGAACATCCATGAAGTCCTGAACCTCACGGTGCGTGAAGCCATGCAGTTCTTCTCCGGGCAGCCAAAGATCACTGACAAGCTGCGCGTTCTGGAAGAGGTTGGACTGGGCTACTTAAGGCTGGGCCAATCGGCAACAACGTTGAGCGGTGGCGAAGCGCAGCGCATGAAGCTGGCAGCGCATCTGATTCCGGCCTCGCGCCAGCGCAATTTCGAACCGGAAACGGAAGAAGAAAAACAAGAGCGTAAGCGAGCGCGCGCAGGCAAAGGCACGCTTTACATCTTCGACGAGCCCACTACAGGTTTGCATTTTGATGATGTCAGCAAACTTCTGACAGCCTTCCGCAAGCTGATCGATGTAGGCGGCTCGGTGCTGGTAATCGAGCACAATATGGACGTGATCAAAACCGCCGACTGGATTATTGATCTGGGCCCTGAAGGCGGCGAGCGCGGCGGCGAGGTCGTGGCCACAGGCACCCCGGAGGCGCTGGCAAAGTGCGCGAAATCCTATACCGGCAAGTGGCTCTCCCGCATCTTAAAAAGCGAGAACTCTCAATCGAATGGCCATAAATAGGCGCACCTTCGTGCTTGTGGCAGTGCTCTGGCTGGCGCCAGCCTGGGCGCAGAAGCCTGTGCGGCATTCAACTCCAGAAAAATCACCCGCCGATAACGCCCTTTATGCGCCGGAAAAACTGTTGCAGGCCGGCCAGTTCGCCGAAGCTGAAGAGAAGCTTCAGGCGCTGGCTGCATCACGGGCCAGGAATCCACAATTCTGGTTTGATCTGGGCTTTGCGCAAAGCCATCAAAACAAAAAAGAAGAAGCCGTCGATTCCTATCGGAAAGCCGTCCAGTTCGCTCCAACCTGGTTTGAGGCTAACCTCAACCTCGGCCTGGCGCTGGCAAAATCGGGAGACGGCGCAGGGGCAATTCCAGTCCTTCGGCATACGGTGGAATTGAAGCCCACGACCGGCGGGAAGCTCGCGTTGAGCAAGGCATGGGAATCGATCGCTGAGGTCCTGCGGTCGAGCGATCCCAAGGCAGCCGCGCAAGCTTACGACAAAGCTGCCGAACTGAATCCCTCAGCGCCTGAACTCTCTCTGAACGCCGCCCGCATGCTGCAGAAATCGGGCGACGCTGCTCAGGCTGAGCAGCGATATCGTAAGTCTGCTAATGCCGGAAATTCCGAAGCTATGGCGCTGCTGATTGATCTTTTGGATCAGCAAAAGCGTTATGCCGAAGCGGAAGACTGGTTGCACAAGTACATCGCGCAGAATCCGAAAGATGTGCAGGCGCCGGCGCTTCTGGCAAAGCTGCTGGGTGCCGAAAACAAACCTGACGAAGCCCTGGCCGTACTTGAGTCTGCGGAGAAATCTTCGCCTTCGCCCGCGATTGAACTCCAGTTGGCCGGTCTCTACTTGCAAGCCAAGAAGTACCAGCAGGCCGAACCTCTGTTCCGCAGCCTTGTCCGGCAGAACGCCGGCGATTCCGACCTGCATTATGGACTTGGGTTGGCCTTGCTCTATCAGTTGAAATACCCTGCCGCGGAGCGCGAACTCTTGCAAGCTGTTAAGTTGAAACCTGATCTCGCCGACGCATACGCCTATCTCTCCGACGCCGCGCGAGAGAACAAGCACTATCCACTGGCGATTCAGGCGCTGGACGCGCGCGCACGATTTCTGCCGGAGACTCCGGCAACCATCTTTACTCGCGCCATCTGCTATGACAATCTACGCATGACAAAGCAGGCGGTCGCCAGTTACAAGCAATTTCTGACCGTGGCTGGCGGTAAATATCCCGATCAGGAGTTTCAGGCCCGCCATCGCTTAAAAGCAATCGAGCCGGAATAGATGAAAGCTCTGCGCCAAATTCCACGTCTGCCGCTGGCCGCCGCTCTTGCCGCCGTGATGCTCGGCTCGCTCGCGCACGCCAAACAGAAATCATTGGAGCAGCTCAAAGTGGATGCGGAGAAAGCCCACAGCGGTCATCGCGCCGAACTCTACAGCGAGCTTGCCTTGAGAACCGTGGATGTTGCGAACCAGCAGTTTACGCAAGGCAAGTCGGTTGAGGCACAAAAGACCGTGCAGGACATCCTCGACTACGCCACAAAAGCACACGACGCGGCGCTGGAAAAGCACAAGAAGATGAAGGACACGGAAATTCACTTGCGCGAAACGCAGCGCGAGCTTGAGAACCTCAGACGCACGTTGGCGGCCGACGATCGCCCTCCGGTCGAAGCAGTGGAAAAGACGATCTCCGATTTTCGTCAGGACCTATTGAATGCTATGTTTGGTTCGCCCAGAAAGGAAAAGAAATGAAGCGCGTCGCATCTCTTCTTCTCGGCCTGTTGCTGGTAAGCTCGATGGCGCTCGCAGCGCGCAAGCATGACCCGCTGACGGAAGCCGAAGTCGACCAGCTGCGCGACGCAAAGCAGGAACCGGATAAAAGATTAAAGCTTTACATTAAGTTCACTGACGATCGCTTCGATTCCATGGAGCAGTTACGCTCCGACCCCAAACAGGCGCAGGGCCGCGGGAACAAGGTTCATGACATGCTTCAGGACCTGACTTCCCTGTTCGATGAGATCAGCAGCAATCTCGACGATTATGGCACCCAGACTTTGGACAAAGACCAGCAGAAGCAGTTTCGCAAGGGAACAAAGGAAGTGGTCGCGGCTAGCGCACGCTGGACAGACAAGCTTCGCGTCTTGAGAAACGCTGCCCAGATGGATCCCCAGGCAAGGGTTGAATCCCGCGACTACGAATTCGCGTTGCGTGATGCCGACGACGCGCTGAAATCATGCGCGGACACAGCGAACGACTACGCCGAAGAGAAAGACGAAACCAAGCCCAAAAAGTAAAGTATCTGCCCTTGACGACGCCGAAGCTTTCGGAACTGTTTCACAGCGTATATCGCGAGGTCCGACCGCGTGCGCCCATCCCCGAATTCGAGATTCGCTTCTACCCCTTCAGTAACCTGAACAACACCATCCGTCTGCGCGAAGGCCGTGTTCTGGTGCGGCTTTCCGATCTTCTGGAAGGCGCCCCGGAGGCGGTGCTGCGTGCCATTCTGCACATTCTGGTTGCAAAGCTATATCGGAAAGAAGTTGACCAGGCGCACGCCGCACGATACCGACGCTTCACGGGAAGCCATGCCATAGCAAGCAGAATGCACTTAGTCCGGCAGATGCGAGGGCGTAAACGCATTGCCAGTCCACAAGGCAGTCACTTCCATTTGGAAGAAATCTTTGAAGAACTCAATCACCGCTATTTTTACGGCCTGATGGCACGGCCGCAGATGACCTGGAGCGCCAACCACTCGCGCCAAAGCCTGGGACATTATGATCCGGCGCACAACACCATTGTTGTAAGCCGCGTCTTTGACCAGCCGGAAGTGCCGCGCTACGCGAT
>DATEGH010000119.1:0-2990 GCA_035280185.1 Terriglobales bacterium | reverse complement strand
GCTTCTCGCGGGAGCGGGGCTGCTGTTCCGGACTTTGATTGACTTGCAGGCAGTGAATCCCGGAATCGACGCACACAACCTGCTGACGTTCCATGTAAACCTGCCCAAGGCGCGCTACTCAGATGACGCCAAGATCATTGGTTTTTTCCGCGAAGCGAGTGAGCAGTTGGCGCATCTGCCCGGTGTGCGTTCGGCAAGCGCCGTCAGTTACCTGCCCTTTAATGGCCTGCCTGCAGCAACGGACATCACGATCGCCGGGAGACCGCCGGCCAAGCCGGGCGAAGGGATTGGCGCGGTAATCAGAACCGTGCTTCCGGGCTATTTTCGCACTATGGGAATCCCTCTAAAGCAAGGACGCGATTTTACCCCGGCTGATGACGCCGCGGATTCTCCTTATCGCTTCATCGTGAACGAAGCGTTTGTTCGAAAGTATTTTCCTGATGAGCCACCGCTTGGCCACCAGATCAGCGCCGATATGGACCAAAAGAATCCGTTCGGCGAACTGATCGGAGTAGTAGGCGATGTCAAAGAGGGATCTGTCGATCAGGACCCGGAGCCGACCGTGTACTACGTTCACGGCCATCTTGCCTATGGAGAAATGGTGTTTGTGCTCCGGACAGAGCAGGACCCCGTGCACGTGGCGGTCTCTGCACGAAAAGTCATCCAAAGTCTGGATTCTGAGCTGCCGGTAGCCGACGTGAAAACCATGGAGAGTGTTGTCCGGTCCACCTACGCGCGTCAGCAGTTCAGCACGGTGCTGTTGACCGGCTTTTCGTTGAGCGCACTTCTTCTGGCCGCAATTGGCCTCTATGGCTTGCTCTCCTACTCCGTGATACGGCGCACGCGTGAGATCGGTGTGCGAGTAGCGCTAGGCGCGGAGCCGCAATCGATTCTTCGTTTGGTGGTGGGCAGCGGCGTGCGACTGGTAGCAGTGGGCGCAATCGCCGGCGTGGCAGCAGCGTTGCTTCTCTCCGGCCTGATGAAAAGCATGTTGTATGGTGTGAAGGCGCGTGATCCACTTACGTTCCTGGCTGCACCCGCTCTCTTGCTGCTCATTTCATTAGTCGCTGCCTACTTTCCGGCTCGTCGGGCAGCGCACGTCTCCCCTTGCGAAGCTTTACGGGCCGAGTAGAACTTGGCCTTGGCTTCAAGAGCGCTCCAGCGAGGCCCTGATTGTTTTTCCCGACTTGTTTGAGCCACATTACGTTCATGTTCCACGCCGCTTGCCGCAGCTCTGACTCACGCCTGATTCACGCCGCTGCGCTACACTGGTTCTTATCCCATGATCAAATCTGCTTTTCTGTTTTCCCCAGTCATTTTTCTTGCTGCAATCCTTGGTTGTTCGCAACGTTCACAACCCATTCCGGAAAATGCGGCGATGTCGCATGCAAAGGAGACATCAGTAACTGTTGATCCCGCTACTGCGGGCGTCATCAGCGGCGTGGTGGATTTCAAAGGCACGCCGCCGAAATTTCCCATGCTCGACATGACGGCTGATCCGGGCTGTCCGCCCAAGCCGCAGCCGGCCGAAACTGTGCTGGTGAATCAGGGCAAGCTGGCCAACGTATTTGTCTATGTGAAACAAGGCCTGCCGCAAGGCAGCTTCGCGACGCCGAGCGAACCGGTGGTGCTCGATCAGAAGGGCTGCCGCTACAGCCCGCGGGTGATGGGCATCATGGTGGGCCAGCCGTTCAAGATCCTGAACTCCGACACGGCCGACCACAACATCCATGACATGGCGCACAATAATCCGCAGTGGAACGAAAGCCAGCTCCCCACCGACCAGCCCATCATGAAGACCTTCAGCGCGCCGGAGATGATGCTGCCACTGCAATGCAATCAGCATCCGTGGATGCGCGCTTACGTGAACGTGATGGCCAATCCTTACTATGCCGTCACGGCGGAAGACGGCAGCTTCGCGATCAAGAACCTGCCGCCGGGTGAGTACACTCTGGCAGCCGTGCACGAGAAATACGGCGAGAAGACGGTGCAGGTGAAGGTGAGCCCGAAGCAGACAGCAAAGACGGAGTTTGTGTTCACGCCGTAGGAGCTTTATCTATAATTCCCGCGACAATGCGCCCGAGCGATCAGTCCGCCGCACCGAATGCCTACATCATCGCCGGTCCGAATGGAGCAGGGAAGACTACTTTTGCACGGGAATTTCTGCCTTCGTACGCGCAATGCAGCAACTTCATCAACGCTGACCTCATTGCCCAGGGACTCTCGCCGTTTGCTCCGGAAAGAGCCGCGTTTCGCGCCGGACGACTGGTCCTTTCCGAAATTTCAGGGATGGCGGAGCGCCGTCTGGATTTTGGATTTGAGACCACGCTCGCTGGTCGCAGCTATTTGGGGTTAATTCGCGAGCTGAAGGAGCGCGGATACAAGATCCATTTCTTTTATCTGTGGCTGCCGAACGCGGAATTGACACTGACCAGAATTAGGAGAACGTGTTTTGCAGGGTGGGCATGACGTTGCCGAGGCTGATGTGCGCCGCCGCTTCAAGAGGTCAACCGCGAATTTTTTTCTCCACTATCGCGCGCTAGCAGAATCGTGGTTTTTGTTCGATGCCCATGAGGCGCCGCCTGCCATGATTGCGCTTCAAAAACATGCCCAACTCCGTATAATTGATCGAGAACGTTACGATCTAATCAGCGCTCAATATGGCAGATTTTTCTAAAGTACCGGCAGAAATCGTCGATCTCCCCCTCGAAGTTCGAGCCGAGATGGCGATGAAAGCGGCTTTTCAGAAGCTTGTGAAGGAATCTGCGCGCCTAGGCCGGCCTCTATATTTCTGGCGCGATGGCAAAGTCGTTGGCGTCCCCGCAGAAGAGTTGCTGAAGCAGCAATAGCCGCGTTTTTCAGCATTCCCGGATGCTAAAATAGTACGTTTCCTCATGCCGTCCTCTTACAATTCTGCACATCATCGCTTTACCGTCTTTGTCGCTGTTCTCGCTTTCTTGCTTCTGATCGCCGGAGGGCTGGTTACCAGC
>DATEGH010000118.1:0-6202 GCA_035280185.1 Terriglobales bacterium | reverse complement strand
TCAGAGCGACCAGAGCAAAAATCCTGGCGCGTATCCGAAACAATAACTAAAGTTAAGAATGATTCAATAAAGCGGCCCGGCCTATGGGCCGCTTTTCATTCATCGCGATGGACTGTTATCGGCGAGAATGCCGGCACGCAGATGGCGATGTACTCGGTTGCTTCGTTCGGCGTCGAATAGCGCACCCACTCGCCCGGTTCGCAAACAATTGCCTGGCCAGCCTGGACATCAAAGGTCCCACTCTCATGCTCCACATGCATTGTTCCCTTCAGGACAAGAGTGAACTCGCGGAAATCCGGCCGTTGTCCCGGTTCCTTCCATCCTGCGGGGCTTCTCATGTGGGCGATGCTGATGCCTGATTCCTTCGTGTTCAGAGCGCCCACGTATTCGTCAATGAGTTTTGGCTTATTGCCGGCTGCGGGCACGCGTGTGGGCGAAGCAATCAAGGTCGGCACTCTTCCATCCTCCTGAGCAATTATTTTGCTGCGCTATCCTTACTCGGCAAGGTACCATAGCGGGTTTTCACAACTACACCTATCCCATTGCGACAGACGGAGACTCAAATATGAAATCTGCTGTGGGTTCCGCAATTCTCTTTCTCCTGCTCACGCCGCTTGCGCTCGCGCAGACCATGGTGAATGAACGCCTCAGCGTTGACGCAACCGACGCACCACGCAACATCCTGCACGCGACAGTTACGGTGCCGGTGAGCGCGGGCCCTGTGACCCTGGTATATCCCAAATGGCTGCCCGGAAATCACCGGCCTACCGGCCCCATCCAGAACCTCACCGGGCTGCACATTCGCGCCAATGGACAGGAACTCGATTGGCAACGCGATCTGGTGGACATGTGGGCATTTCATCTGAGCGCGCCTGCGGGAACGCGAGAGCTGCAGGTTTCGTTTGACACGATTACCTATAACGGCAAGAACTCTTCTGCTTCCAGCAAGGTCCTCGATCTCATCTGGAACTATGTAGTTCTGTATCCGCAGGGATTGGCAAGTGACGCCGTGGAGGTGTCATCTTCAGTCCGTCTGCCGGAAGGGTGGAAATTCGGAACTGCGCTTACTCCCGCTTCGCAATCAGGGAACACCGTGGACTTCCAGCCCGTGAGCCTCACCCGGCTGGTGGATTCGCCCTTGATCGCCGGCGCCTTTTACAAACAGGTGCAGCTCTCGCCTGCCGGCGAATCTCCGGTGCATGTGATTGAGATGGTCGGAGAGAGTGAAGCTGCGCTCGAAATCACGGATAAAGACCTGGCGAGCTACAAGCAGCTTGTACAGGAGACAGGCAAGCTTTTCGGCGCGCGTCACTATACCAAATATCACTTCCTGCTCACGCTGAGCGATGAGACGGCCCACCACGGGCTGGAGCACCACGAATCCAGCGACAATGGCGCGGCGGAAGAGATGTTCAGCGATCCCGCGGAGCACAATCTTGAGGCCGACCTTCTGCCGCACGAGTTCACTCATTCATGGAACGGAAAATATCGCCGTCCCGCAGGTCTCGCCACACCTAACTACCAGGAGCCAATGAAGGGCGACTTGCTGTGGGTTTACGAGGGCATGACCGACTACTGGGGCAACATTCTGGCAGCGCGCACCGGACTGCGCTCGCCGGAGCAGTTCCGCGAAAACCTGGCCTATACCGCCGCCATGCTCGATCACCGCGCAGGACGCACTTGGCGTCCTCTCCAGGACACAGCGACCTCCGTGCAAATCCTTTACGGCTCCCAACGGGAGTGGCAGAACTGGCGTCGCAGCGCGGACTACTATCCCGAGGGCTACCTCATCTGGCTGGAGGTCGACACAACCCTGCGAAGGCTGAGCCGCGGCCAGAAGTCGCTCAATGATTTCTGCCGGCTGTTTTTTGGCGGGCAGAGCGGCCCACCCACAGTCGTAACTTACAAATTCGAAGATATCGTTGCCGGTCTGAATCAAATTGTGCCTTACGACTGGGCCAAACTGCTGCGCGAACGACTTGACTCAAAATCGCCGCACGCTCCCCTGGGCGGCATCGAAGGCGGCGGATGGAAACTGATTTACAACGATCAGAAGAACACCACGATGGATGATGCGGCAAAATCCGGCGGCGGCCTGGACCTGAGCTTTTCTCTTGGCATGATCCTGGCCAAGGAAGGCGACGTTCGCGACGTAATCCCCGGCTCTCCGGCCTACGCCGCCGGACTCGGCCCGGGAATGAAGGTGATCGCGGTCAACGGACGTAAGTTTTCCAAGGACGTAATGCGGACGGCGCTAAGAGAGTCGGTGCGCGTGCAGAGCCCCATCGCGATCCTCGCCGAAAACGGCGAGTACTACAGCACCTACCAGGTGAACTATCACGAAGGAGAAAAGTACCCGCATCTGGTTCGCGACGAGAGCAAGCCGGACCTGCTGGGAGAGATCATCAAAGCCTTGGCCACGAAATGAGCAAGGTTGCGTGGATCAGAAAATTAAAGAGAGCAACGAAGATTTTGTGATTTCATTTGCGCTCATGGATTTCTGTTCGGTCAAACCGCCACTCTCGCGAATTGCCTTGGCCAGACAACCGCAGAAGCTCCTCAATGCTTTTTTCGGGATCATCTTCGCCGGCAATACTTTGCAGGTACTCTGAGATCAATTGATCCAGTGTCTTGCCTCGTGAAGCTGCCATTTTTGGGCGCGAGAGATAATCCGTTCGTCGATTGAAAGTCTCAGATCTATCAACACAGGAGGAGTGTACACGGAACACTAGCATTCGCCTGCTTCATAACGTCCAGACCGCGCATTCCGATATACTCGGGAGAGACTCTGAATTTCGTGATTTCTTCGAGCGAACCCTGAGCTGCGTCCGCCTCATCCCAACAGGAGCGGTTCTCGCGACTCGTGTAGACGATGAACGACGGCAACGACCCCAGGTACCCCAAATCGCTGTCTATCGAAGAACAGCACCATGAGGCCAGCCAGGACGAGACTGGAAGGCTGCAGCGATATCTGCGGCTTGCAGAGAAGATGCTGGAGAGCGACGAGCGTGAAACCGAAGAACAGAGCAAGCCTTCCCACTTTCCCAAAGCAGCCTAGCGGGCCTGCTCGGCATGGATCTGCGAAACTGCTGCGGTGCGCTCGAGCTTGTCCCAGGAAAAGGGCTTCCCATCTACCGCCCGTTTTAGCGTTTTCACCAGGACGGCAGAGAACAGTTGCCGGTAAGAAAAGCGCTGCAACCAGAGATGCAGAAGGAGTTGGAAGTCCTCGCCGCGCCCTTTTTCCCGCCGCTCCAGCAGAAACGCCAGCGCCGACGCAATGAAATCGATGGCCAGAAAGAGCACAAAGAACAGCACCAGTTGCTCGAAACTGCGCGGGTCAGCGCTTTCCGGGTGGAAGAAGCGCGTGAGCAGATACATCAGCGTGCTGAACGCGAACATGATGTCAATGAACGGCGAGAGCAGGGGAAGCAGAATTTGGAAAATGATGATATTCGGCAGCGCAATCCATCCCAGCCGGCTGCGGCGACGAATGGCAGCTCCGTGCTTCCACACAGCCTGAAGGATGCCAAACGACCAGCGAAAACGTTGCCGCATGAGCCCGCCCGCGGTGGTGGGGGCCTCCGTGAACGCGAGCGCGCGGTCTTCATTGATTACGCGCCAGCCGCGTTCCAACAGTGACATTGTCAGGTCCGCATCTTCTGCAACCGTGTCCGTGTGATAGCCACCTGCGGCCCGGACAGCCGACGTGCGCCACGCCCCAATCGCTCCCGGAACCACGCTGACTGCACCGAACACGTTCAACGCGCGACGCTCAAAGTTTTGGCTGGTAATGTATTCCAGCGCCTGCCAGCGCGTCCAGAGGTTCACCCGGTTACCGACTTTGGCGTTGCCCGCAACGGCTCCGATCTTCGCATCCGCAAAGTGCGGCACCAACAGCGAAATCGCGTTGGGCGCAATCATGGTATCGGCGTCAATGCCTACATAGATCTCATCGTCGGTAAGCTTCAGCGCATGATTCAGCGCTTCGGCTTTGCCGCCATTCTTCTTTGTAAGCAGCAGCACGCGGCCGGAGGCAATCTCCTCATGAAATTTCTCGCGCACTACTTCAGACGTCCCGTCCTTCGAGCCGTCATCCACCACAATCGTTCGCAACCGCGGATAGTCTGAAGCCAGCACCGAACGGACCGTGTGCTCGATGACCTTCTCCTCGTTGTAAGCGGGAACAATGACAGTCACTGCCGGCATGTAGTTCGGATCCGCAGCAGATGATGATTCTCGCAGGCGATCATAAGTAGCAAGAGCGCCGATCCCCAGCAGGCGTCCGCTCATCAGCACGTCGCCGAAGAAGAAAACCAGGGCAATGAAGTACCCGAGCGCGTTGACCATGGTGAAGGTCGCGTCTTGAAGACGCGCGGAGAGCACCTCGTCCGGCCCAAGCTCCGGCATCACCTCGGCGCGAGTCTTGCTCATCAACTCGCTTACTGGAACAATCTGGAAACCTTGCGCGCGCAAACCTTCGATGATGCGCGGCAGAGCCGCGACGGTGGCGTCACGGTTTCCGCCCCCATCGTGTAGAAGGATAATGTTGCCGCAGACGTCCGGCTGGCGATCCTTGCAGGCGCTCGTAGCAAAGACGTTGGCCTGTTGCAGCACAGAGTTCACGATCTGGTCTGCCGTGCGTCCGCGCTGCCAGTCGTTGGGATCAATCTTTGATCCAATCGTGATGTAGCCCAGCCTCTGGACCGCCTCAACCGGGCGCACCTGGTCGGCGATATCGGGCTCCTGATCAATCGAATACGGCGGCCGGAAAAAGAGAGGTTTCACTCCCAACTTGCTGGCAAACAGGCGCTCTGTGAGGTTCAATTCAAAATCAATGTAGCGCTGCGAAACTTCGCTGATATCCGGATGCGTGAAGGTGTGGTTCCCGATGGTGTGGCCTTCTTCATACACCCGCCGCGCAAGCCTGGGAAATTTCTCCGCTTCCAAACCGATCATGAAGAAAGTTGCGGTAGCATTCTCGCGCTTTAGAACGTCGAGGATGCGGGGCGTGTTCGCCGGATCGGGGCCGTCATCGAAGCTGATGGCAACCTGCTTTGCTCGGGAGCCGTACTGATTGAGCTGATACGGTTGAGGCAGCTCCAGCATTTTTTCTGAAGTTGCGAGCTTCGTGTCAGGATCAATCGTCACCTGCCGCTCGCCTGGTTTCGGCTGGTGCTCGATGTAGAGAATATCGCCGTAGCCTTCGCGATCCACATCTTCTCCGGCCGGCACCGCTGCCAGTTTCTGCGCTGCATCGGCTTCGCCCGGATTGTCCCAGATGGACCACAGCGAACGGTCCTCCGACCCAAGTCGCCACAAAGCAAAGGTCCGGATTCCAAGCTGGCGCGCGGCCCGCATCTGGTTCATTGCCGTTACGGCATCCAGAAACCATACCTGGTGTTCGAGGCCGTCGTCCTCTACATATCCGAAGTGCGGATTCAGGGAGTCAGGATGCAGATCGATATCGGAGTCCGATTCGGAGGCGTGCAGCCATGCCTCCTGGACATTGTCAGTTTCCACGCTCTGCACCTTCCGCGCTTTTCCCTTCAGCGCCCAGTCGTAGCCGTAATTCCCTATGGCGCAGATGATCTTGTTTCTGGGAATGTCTTTGAGCGCCTGTTTCAGGTTGCCGATAAACCAACTCTGAGCCGCAATCGGGCCCGGGCCGCTGGTGGTCTGATGTTGGTCGTAATTCATGATTACCAGTCCATCAGAGCTCGCGGCCAGCCGCGCGTAATCAAAGTCTCGGTCGGAAACGGGAACGTTCACATAGAGCTTGAGATTGCGCGCATGCAGGTCGCGGCCAAGTTCGTCAATCAGAGCGAGGAAGCCTGGCTGCGCCGTGAGCGGAATTTCTTCCAGATCAACCGCCGCGCCCTTGTAACGGTCGCTCGCCAAGTAGGCGAGAAGCTGACTCCGGAAAGTCTGGCGCGCCGCCGGCGAATTCAGAAAATCGCCGATATTGAGCCACTGCTTGGCGACAGGATCGAAGTTATTGATGAGCGGGAAGACATCGACGTTCGCTTTTTCGGAGCGCAGGAACGGCATCACGCGATCGTCTGCGGATCGCACACGCCCGTTCTGAATGACCGAGAAGAGCCGGTTGGTTTCATCCACGCTCTGAATATTCCCATCCGGGCTCAGCACGTGCAGCCATTCGGGGAAGAGAATGTCGATCTGCGGGTAATACTCCTTGAGGGGG
>DATEGH010000117.1:0-8573 GCA_035280185.1 Terriglobales bacterium | reverse complement strand
ATGTTGCGTTCCGCTGTGGCAATCTGATTGAGCATGATTAACTTCGTTGCCATCGTCGCCATGGGATTTTTTCTGGGGATGCGGCACGCCACCGATCCCGACCACGTGATCGCCGTTACCACGATCGTTACTCGGCAACGCCGCATCAGCAAGGCGGCGCTAACAGGAATGTTCTGGGGAGTGGGCCACACGCTCACCATTTTTTTGGTGGGAGCTCTAATCATTCTCTTTAACGTCGCAATTCCTGCTCGCATCGGCTTGAGCATGGAGTTTTCGGTCGGCCTGATGCTGGTGGTCCTGGGCCTGATGAACGTCTCCAGCTTCTCGCGCGCGCTCCAGCAGCAAGACTCTGACGCAGAGCATCACGGAACGGTGCACTCGCACGCACACAGCCACGGCGATTACGTCCACACCCATCCGCATGCGCATTCGCCAGAATCGCATCCTCATGATCCCAATCGCACTCCGGTTTCGATCCTGGATCGCCTCTTCGGCCGGATCGGGATCTACCAGCAGCTTCGGCCGCTACTCATCGGAATCGTTCACGGGCTCGCCGGCTCGGCAGCGGTTGCTCTGCTGGTGCTGACCACCATTCGCGACCCGCACTGGGCCGTGGCTTATCTGCTGGTTTTTGGAGTTGGAACCATCGCCGGGATGATGCTGATCACGATGAGCCTGGCCTCGGCATTTAACTTCTTCAGCCGCCGCAAACTGAAGTTCTCGCGCGGACTGGGCCTTGCTTCCGGCCTGCTCAGCCTCGGCTTCGGACTGGTCATCGCCTACCAGATGGGAATTGCTAGTGGACTATTCTCTGCGCACCCGCACTGGATTCCACGCTAGCGCTTGCCCAGACCAGACAGGGGATCGTCCTTGAAGCGGACTCTTCGTAATCTCACACTTCCAACTCCGAACTCGCACTTCTGAAGTTGGCTGGCGAGTTGAACCGCTGATAAAATCAATGTACCAGGTTGGTGCCGTGGGGCTATAGCTCAGCTGGGAGAGCGCATCGTTCGCAACGATGAGGTCGTCGGTTCGATCCCGACTAGCTCCACCATGTTTTGACTGAGGCTTTCTTCGCTGAGAATTTGATGAACCGCTCCATTCCTCGATTCCTGCACTTCGCCCAGAACCGCTCAAAGTTTTTAAGTTTGAACTCAATCAATCCAAATTCTTAGAAACCTTTTCTGCAGGAAACCGTATATATAGCTGCGGGCCGGTGTCTGCGTCCGGCACGAGGCCTTGTAACTAACCCTAATCACTCGGAAGGACCGAATGCAGTTTGTTGAGCACGTTCGTTACGCGCTGCGGCAGTTTAGAAAAGCCCCCGGATTTACCGCGACAGCCATTTTGACGCTGGCCCTCGGCATTGGGGCTACGACGGCGATCTTCACGTTGGTCCATGCAGTGTTATTGAAATCGCTGCCCATCACGAAGCCGGAAGAGCTCGTGCGTATCGGGAATGAGGAAAATTGCTGCGTCAATGGCGGCATGCAGGACAACTGGACTCTGTTCTCCTACGAGCAGTACCGACAGTTTAAAGAAAATACTCCAGCCTTCCAGGATCTGGTGGCCGTCCAGGCAGGAGGCAGCCTGCTGGGAGCGCGCCGCGCCGGCAGCAACAAAGCGTCAGAGCCCTTCCGCGCAGAGTTTGTCTCAGGAAACTACTTTTCCACCTTTGGCATTCCTGCTTATGCCGGCCGCATGATCTCGCCGCAGGATGATGTCAAGGGCGCTCCCTCCGTCGCCGTGATGAGCTTCCGCACGTGGAAAGAAAAATTTGGCGGCGATCCTTCGGTTATTGGCGCCGGCTTTGTCATCAATTCCCAGCCGGTCACCGTCGTTGGCATCGCGCCGCCCGGATTTTTTGGCGACCGCATCCAAAGCAATCCGCCTTCATTCTGGTTCCCGTTGAACAATGAACCCGTGGTCGAACCGGCCAACTCGATCCTGCCTGACGCAGCCCTCGATTGGCTGGACCTCTTCGGTCGGCTCAAACCCGGAGCCGACGCGAAATCCGTCGAAGCCCAGATGCAAGTGGAGCTGCGGCAATTTCTCATGAGCCCGCTGAGCAAAGTAGAAGACCGCGACCGTCCGCTGATCGCCAAGCAGACGCTGCACTTCTCTCCGGGAGGAGGCGGCGTGCAGCGCATGCGCGATGAATACCAGGACGGGCTGCACCTCTTGATGTGGATTTCCGCCTTCGTGTTGCTGATTGCCTGCGCGAACCTTGCCAACCTGATGTTGGTGCGCGCTACCACGCGCAAGCAGCAGATTTCGCTTCGCGCGGCACTGGGCGCGCCCAGACGAACACTGGTCCGCCAGGCGCTCACAGAAAGTGTGGTATTGGCTCTGATGGGCGGCGTTGCCGGAATCGCTCTTGCCTACGGCGGTACGCAGACCATTCTGCATCTCGCATTTCCCAAGGAGTACGTCCCCATCAACGCTTCGCCGTCGATTCCTGTGTTGGTTTTTGCTTTCGCAGTCTCGGTCCTCACGGGAATCCTCTTTGGAATCGCGCCTGCGTGGATGACCGCCAGCACTGATCCGGCGGAAGCATTGCGCGGCGCCGGACGCTCTACCGGAAAAAAAGGCGCGTGGGGACAGAAAGCTCTCGTTGTGGTTCAGGCAGCTCTCTCGCTGGTGCTGCTGTGCGCAGCCGGACTGCTCACGCGCAGCCTGAGCAACATGCATCATCGTGACTTCGGGTTTGAGACGGCGAACCGCTACATCCTGCACATCGATCCGCAGATGGCCGGCTATTCCTCTGACAAGCTCGAGCCGCTGTATCGTCAACTGAAAGACAATCTCAGCGCGATTCCCGGCATGCAGCAGGTCAGCTTCTCCATTTACAGCCCCATGGAAGGCGATAACTGGGGCGAGGGCGTTTACATTGAGGGCGAGCCGCCGCCGGCGCCGGGAACACCCAACCACGGCGCTTCCTGGGTTCGTGTGACTCCCGGATATTTCGAGACCATCGGGACCAAGATTGTCGAAGGCCGCGCCATCAACGAGCAGGACACGCCGCAAACCCGCGCCGTTGCGCTCGTCAATCGCTTCTTTGAGCAGAAGTATTTCAAAGACGGGCACGCTATCGGAAAGCACTTCAGTGATGACCTGAAGCAGCCTGGAGCATTCGAGATTGTCGGCGTTACCGAAGATACGAATTACTGGGAAGCGGCCAGCAAGATGCGTCCGATGTACTTCCTGGCTCAAGGACAGAGCGCGCACAATCCTGACCCGCGCTACCAGGAATTTGAGGCTCGCTCCGATTATCTGAACGCCATCGAGATGCGGACGCGCGGCGAAATCCCCGGACTCGAGGTGCAGGTCCGGCGCGTGCTTTCGCAGATCAACCCTGATCTTGCGGTGATTGATTTCCAGAGCTTCGCCGAACAAGTGAACGCCAACTTCACGCAGCAGGAGATGATTGCCAAGCTGACCTCCTTCTTCGGAATCCTGGCGCTTATCCTGGCGTCGATCGGCCTCTATGGCGTGACCTCGTATTCCGTGGAGCGGCGCACCAGCGAGATCGGAATCCGCATGGCGCTTGGAGCCGACCGCCTCAACATGCTGGGCATGGTGCTGCGCGGCGCGTTCCTCCAAGTTGGAATCGGCCTGGCAATCGGAATTCCTGTAACTGTTCTCGGCGGACGGGCGATGTCCAGTCAGCTCTACGGAGTGAAGTCGTACGATCCCGCGGTGCTGATGATTACGACCGTAGTTTTGGCACTGGCGGCGCTGGCTGCGGCTGTGATTCCTGCGCGCCGTGCCGCGAACACAGAACCCATGCTGGCATTGAGGACCGAGTAACAGGTCTGGCATCGTGTGAGCGAAGGATGGAAGTCATACCTTGATATTTTCTGGTTGAACGCTCGGGCAAATTGCCGGCAATCATCAGCTCGCCTTTTCCTCATGCTCTCTGGGCGCAACCATGCTCTCGCTCAGTTGCGGTAAAGGTTGTGGCGATGAATGCATTTCCTCCGGCACAATCGTCTGCAGCGCCTGATCAATGCGCTTCACGCTTTCGACAATCGCCTTAGTCTGCGAGTTCTGCGGCAGTAGGTGGCCGTGGATGATGATCTCCAGCGCATTTCGCAAATGGTGATTCAGGTCAGAGACCACCTTCACGCGCTCGCGGAACTGCTCGCGGCGAAAGCGTTCGGCGCCCAGTGCAATGGAGACGATAATTGCGCAGAACAGGCCGGTAAGAATCGCGTCCTGGCTGCGCATTTCCGTCGGCGATGCGCCGCTGCGCAACATCAGTCCGGCCAGCACATATTTGAAGATGCCGGCCGCCATCAGCACCAGCACGGCAGTCACCATCATCCGCACCCGATTGGCGGTCACAAAACTATAGGACCGTTCCGCAAAACTGCGGCCACGCTGAACCATAAATTGCCTGCCCTTCCGTCGAGGGACATCCTGCAACAGCAAAGTTGCTCAATTCTAAATCCCGGGAAGGGCAGGGAATTGTGAAGAGATTGTAAAGATTTGGGTCAGTTAAATAACTGACTCAAATCTCGTTTCAGCGTCTAGCGATTCGCTTGCGAATCGCGGGCCTTTAGGCAGACGTTCATCGCGCAAGCGATGAAGCAGCACGAGGTTGTCTGATCAACGTTTCAGGGCATCACGGGAAGCACCAAATGTGATGGCATCCCGCCGGAGCAATACACCCGCTCCGTTGCCGGCGCAAAATCCGCCGCGCTCGCTTGATAGATGCTGGGCACAAATCTTTGAGGGTTGCGATCGATTACCGGAAACCACGTGGACTGTACCTGCACCATTAAGCGGTGTCCTCTCAAGAAGACATGATCGTGATCGCGCAGCGGAATCTTCCACTCCTCCGGTTGGTTGGGAGTGAGCGGTTGCGGATGATCATAGCTCTTGTTGTACCGCCCCCGCCGCACCTCCATCGCGATGGGCAACTCATAGCCATTCAGCGATTCGGCGTACTCATGCGGCTTGGGCCCGGCATCCGGGTTCCAGGGATCCTTCTGTGCGTTCTCCGGAAACACATCAATCAGTTTCACGATGAAATCGCTATCCGTGCCGGATGATGCGGCAAACAGGTCAGCCATGAGCACGCCCGTAACGGTCAGGTCGTGGTCGAGCGGCGCGCTCACAAAAGTCAGCACGTCTGGACGATGGTCCACGAATCGCTGGTCGGCCATCTCCCACAAACGCCAGTCGCCACCCGGATAGGTTGGCGAGATGGGCCGCTCGCGGTAGGGAACTGGATCTGCTGGATCAGAAACATACTCGCGGTAAGGTTTTCCATTTGCCGTCGCGGCACTCGCAGTAAACGAGAGCGTCCCGTCGCAGCTGAGGTAAACGTTTGTCGACTTGGCTTGCGGCGGAGGCCATGCCGAGTACGTGCGCCAGGTATTTGATCCGGTCTGGAAGGTGCTGGCTTGCCATGCCGGCTTTTGACCTTCGCCGTGCAGATAGTAGCGGAAGAATGGCGCTTCAATGCTTTCGCGGAATTCGCGCGCTGTCTCGTGCCCTCCCAGCGGAAGCACGCCGATGCTGTCGCCCTTCGGCGCGCGCCAGCCGCCGTGATACCACGGTCCCGCCACCATGAGATCAGTATGGTCCGGATCGTGCTCAGCAGCGTGACGGAAAATTTGCCACGGTCCCCAGGGGTCTTCCTGGTCCCAGAACCCTGCGACGTTCAGGTTCGGCACGGTCGAAGCGTGCAGTTGATTCACCCACGCTTCCTTCTTCCAGAAATCGTCATCATTGGGGTGCTGTACCGTCTCGTTCCAGAAGGGAATCCCGCCATGCAGATATTTGCTGTTGATGTTGGAAAGAGGCCCCAGACCAAGATACCACTGGTAGGTATCGTAGGTATCAAAGTCGAAGTGGGTGTTCTTGTTCTTGTCCGCCTGCTCCAGCACCGAGTACTCGAAGGCGTAGCTTTCACGGAGCGCGCCATAGCGGTGGAAGTCGTCATTCATCCACTGGTCGGCGGGCGAGGCCTGCTCGCTGATGGCCTTGAGCGCCGGATGCGGTTGCAGCAGGGCCATCGCGGTCGTCAGCCCGTCGTAAGAAACCCCATACATCCCCACTTTCCCGTTGTTGTTGGGAACGTTCTTGAGCAGCCAGTCGATCGTGTCGTATGCATCCGTGGTTTCGTTTACAGCTTTGGGGTCCTGCAGGTTCACGTAAGAAGAGAGCAGAAACGTCCCTTCCGATTTGAACCGTCCTCTCAGGTTCTGGATCACGAAGATATAGCCATCGTGGACCATCTCTTTCATCGTTGAGGGAACATTGTCCGGTGCTTTCTCCGGGACACCGTACGGCGTGCGCCGCAGCAGGATGGGCAGCGGCCCGCTCTGGTTCGTTGGCGTGAGAATCACCGTTTGCAGATGCACTCCATCCCGCATCGGCACCATGGCTTCCTGAAATTTGAAAGGCGGCGTCGAAGACGAACCCTGAGCACAGCTAACGGTGGCGAGCAGAATCATAAGCGGTAGTGGCAGACGCATATCGGAGAGGAATTATAAATGGCTGATCAACTGTTTATGACTTTGCCGTGTTCTCCGGTTCAGATTGTTCCGGCGGTTATCGGGTGCTTGCCTATCACTTTCGCCCTCTTCTCTCCTGCTATCATGAACGGTGGAATCCATGGTCAGTCCCGCGTCTACGCAGCTTACCGACGTTGAGTCCCTTCTCATTGAAGTTGCGGATGTTCTGAACACCACGCTCGACCTCGACACCCTTCTCCAGCGCGTGGCTGAGGTAGTGAAACGCGTGATTGACTATGAGATCTTCTCCATTCTTCTTTTGAATGAGCGCACGCAGGAACTGCGTTTCCGCTTCCAAATCGGCCATCTTCCTGAAGTCGCCGAGCGGATCCGCGTGAAGGTGGGCCAAGGAGTTACCGGCCGTGCAGCCAAAGAACGCCAGGCCATCTTAGTGGACGACGTCACGAAGGAGTCGCATTACATTGAAGCGGTCCCGCGCGTCCGCTCCGAACTCGCTGTCCCGCTTATAACCAAAAACAAAGTCATCGGCGTGATGGACCTGGAAGCTCGCGAGCCCGGCTACTTCAAGGAAGAACACGCGCGCGTGCTTTCCCTGATCGGCTCGCGTGTTGCCGTGAGCGTGGAAAACGCCCGGCTCTATACCCGCGTGCTGCGCCAGGCCAACACGCTGGCGCTGCTCAACGAGATCAGCCGGGAGCTCACCTCCATTCTGAATCTGGATCAGTTGCTGAAGCGCGTGGGCGATCTGCTGCGCACCATCATTGACTACCAGATGTTCTCCATCCTTCTGCTTGATGAGCAGAAGCAGAACCTGGTACATCGGTTTTCCGTGCGCTTCAAAGAAAGCGTCCAACTCAAGCACGACATCCCGCTTGGCCGCGGCCTGGTGGGCGCCGCGGCGCTGGAGCAGCGACCGATTCTGGTCCCCGATGTGAGCAAGGATCCCCGGTATATCAAAGCCAATCCGGAAACGCGCTCGGAACTCTGCGTGCCATTAATCTACAAAGACAAAGTCATTGGCGTCCTCGATCTCGAACATACTCGCCGCAGCTTTTTCAATGAAGACCATCTGCGTACTGTGAGTACGCTGGCCGCGCAGATCGCCATCGCGATCGAAAATGCCACGCTTTATGAGCGCATCGCCATGGAAGAGCGCCGCCTGGAGCGCGATCTCGCAATGGCTCGCGAAGTTCAGCATCACCTGTTGCCGCCGGCGTGTCCCAGCCTGCAGGGAGCGGAAGTGGCAGCGCGGTTTGCTCCGGCGCACGCCATCGGCGGCGATATGTACGATTTCCTGGAATACAAGCCGCCCCGCGCCTGCATGATCGTGAGCGACGTCAGTGGGAAGGGCGCGCCCGCTGCACTCTATGCTGCGCTGGTCAGCGGCATCATTCATAGCGTCGCGCCGGGCGAGCCTTCGCCTGCGCAAATGCTTGGACTAGTGAACCACTCACTCAACCAACGGCGACTGGGTGCAAACTATGTGGTCCTCTGCTGCGGACTCTGGGATGACGAGCGCAGAATCATGCGCGTCGCCAACTCCGGTCTGCCGCGCCCGATTTACTACCACACAGGTCATGCGCACATGATTGAAACCGCCGGACTTCCCCTGGGAATGTTCTCCGACGCCGCCTATGACGAAACCACCATCCATGCGGTTTCCGGCGATATCTTCGCCTTCTTCAGTGACGGTATTGTTGACGCCAGCAACGACAAAGATGAGCAGTTTGGCCGGGTCCGCATCGAACATCTGATTTCTCAACATGCTCAGGGCAGCGCGCGCCAGATTGTGGATGCCCTGTTTCAGGCAGCGGCTGATTTCTCAGCAGGAGCCCCGGTGTTCGATGACCAAACCGCAGTGGTATTAAAGGTGAAGTGATTCACATATTAAAAAATAGGATGTAAGTCGCTTTACGATATAAAGACACTTTTCAGCCTTGAATGTGCTCTCGCGGCAACGAAATCGCTTTCGGATGGCTCGTAACCTGCTGATTCTATATATCCCAAGCATCCAGATTTCGGGGCCTCAATGGATACCGTGCATCCCTCTTGCCGGATCAATGAGTAAATTAGAATTTTTTATTT
>DATEGH010000116.1:0-51158 GCA_035280185.1 Terriglobales bacterium | reverse complement strand
GTTCGAAGTCAGCGTGTAGTTCACCAGCTTGCCGTTGGGATCAACCAGCGCGGGTACGATCGGGTAAGTTCCGACCGCAGCCGTTGGAGCTGCGCTGGTGGCTCCGAAGGTGATGTTATCGCCGTTCACCAGGCCGGTGATGGTTCCGGTGAACGCCGGGTTGGGATCGCCATAGACGCGCGTCGCGTTGTTGGCCGTGGCGGTGAGAGGAGCCTGAGCGACCGTAAGGGTCCCGTTCACCAGCGTGACAGCATAGTTGCTGAGTTTGTTGGTTGGGTCGCTGAGGACCGGAGTAATCCGGTAGCTGCCGACGGTGCTTGTCGGATCGGCAACGGTGGTGTAGGAAGCAGTAATAGCATCACCGTTTTTCAGTCCAGTGATGGTGCCAGTGAAGGCCGGATTCGCCGCGCCGTAGAGACGGGTGGCGTTCGCTGCCGTAACCGTCAGAGGTGCAGCATTTACCGTGAGCACGCCGTTGTTGACTACGATCGTGTAGTTGGCCAGAGCGCCGGTACCGTTGTCAGAAAGCGTGGGCACGATGGCGTATGCGCCAGGAACGCTGGTTGCGCTGGCCGCACTGGCATAGGTGGCAGTGATGTTGTCACCGTTCTGGATTCCCGTGATGGTGCCGGTGAACACGGGGTTGGCATCGCCATAGAAGCGGCTGGCGTTCGCGGCCGTTACCGTCAGCACGGAGTTGGTGACCGTGAGGCTGCCGTTCACTAAAGTCACCGCGTAGTTGCCCAGCTTGCCCGTGGGATCAACCAGTGCGGGCGTGATGGGATAGCTTCCCACCGGACTGGTGGCAGTCGCCGTGGTGCTGTAGGTGGCGCTGATGTTGTCAGCGTTCTTGATGCCCGCGATCGAGCCGGTGAAGACCGGGTTGGCTGCGCCGAACGCGCGCGTCGCATTGGCGGCGGTTACCGTCAAGGGCGCGGGCGTCACCGTCAACGTTCCGTTATTGGAAGTCACCGCGTAGTTGCCCAGCTTGCCGTTCGGATCAACCAGGGTTGGAGTAATGGCATAGGTCCCGACTGCGCTCGCCGGAGTTGCCGTGGTGCTGTAGGTGGCCGTGATCACGTCCCCGTTCAGCAAGCCGGTAATGGTTCCAGTGAAGGTCGGATTCGCGTCACCGTACACGCGCGAGGCGTTCGCCGCCGTGACGCTCAGCGGAGCCTGGGTCACGGTGAGAGTTCCATTGGTGATGGTGACAGCATAGTTGGGCAGCACGCCGGCGGGATCAACCAGCGTGGGCGTGATGGGATAGGTTCCCGCGTTGCTGGCCGCCGTCGCCGTGGTGGCGTAAGTGGCTGTAATGTTATCGGTGTTCTTCAAGCCGGTAATGGTTCCGGTGAAGGCCGGGTTCGCTGCACCGTAGAGACGGCTGGCGTTCGCCGCCGTCACCGTCAACGGAGCTTGGTTTACGGTCAGAGTTCCGTTGTTGACCACTACCGTGTAGTTGGCCAGAGCGCCGGTGCCATTGTCAGACAGCGTGGGCACAATGGCATAAGTTCCCACGGCGCTGGTTGGCGTAGCTGTGCTGGCATAGGTGGCAGTGATGTTGTCACCGTTCTGGATTCCCGTGATGGTGCCGGTGAACACGGGGTTGGCATCGCCGTACAGCCGCGATGCGTTGGCCGCGGTCACGGTCAGCACAGAGTTGGTGACCGTGAGGGTGCCGTTCACTAAAGTCACCGCGTAGTTGCCCAGCTTGCCCGTGGGATCAACCAGTGCAGGCGTGATGGGATAGCTTCCCACCGGGCTGGTGGCAGTCGCCGTCGTGCTGTAGGTGGCGCTGATGTTGTCAGCGTTCTTGATGCCCGCGATCGAGCCGGTGAAGACCGGGTTGGCCGCGCCGAACGCGCGCGTCGCATTGGCGGCGGTTACCGTCAAAGGCGCGGGCGTCACGGTCAACGTTCCGTTATTGGAAGTCACCGCGTAGTTGCCCAGCTTACCTGCGGGATCAACCAATCCGGGAGTGATGGGATACGTTCCCACCAAACTCGTCACCGTGGCTGTGGTGGCATAAACAGCGGTGATGTTGTCAGCGTTCTTGATGCCGGTAATGGTTCCTGTGAACGTTGGGTTAGGATCGCCATAGAGCCGGCTTACGTTGGCCGCTGTGACGGTCAACGGGGCCTGGGTAATGGTCAGGGTCCCATTGACGAAGGTGAACGTGTAGTTCGCCGCCGCGAGCGTTCCGATGGAGCAGGTGATGGGGTAAGTTCCCACAACGCTGGTCGGATCGGCCGTAGTGGTGCAGGCCGGGCTGCCCGTGAGGACGGCTGAGGTTTCGCCATTGACGAATCCGGAGAAGGTGAAGGCGAAGGTTGGATTCGCATCGCCGTAGAGCCTGCTCGCATCAGTCGCAGTAACGGTCAGGACCGCGGGAGTGATGGTCAGGTCTGCTGCGCCATTTGAAGCTTTGTTGTTGGGATCTCCGGCAAAAGCGGCCGCGATGGCTCCGGCGTGCGTGCCGGCCGCGATACCCACCAGGCTGGCAGGCACTGAGGCTGAGCCGGTTGCGTCAGTTACAGCGCTGCCGACCGAGACGCCATTCAGCGAGAAGCTGAGCGTCTTGCCTGCGATTGGATTGCCGAGTGTGTCTTTCAGCGTGGCGGAAAGAGTCGTGCTGCCGCCGTAAATCCCGCTGGCTGCCGCAACGGTGGTAACTGTGGTGATCGGCTGGGCGACTGTGACATTTACGCTGGCTGAGTTGTTCGCCGCGTTGGGATCAATCGCCGAGCTGTTGCTGATGTTGACGGTGTTGGTCGCGATAGTTCCATCCGGAATCGAGAGGCTGGTCTGCGCCACGAGGGTTACAGTCTGTGTTTCGCCGCTCTGCAACAGATAGAAGCTGGCCGCGCCGGTGTTGCCGATGCACGCGCCGTTGCCGGTTGCCGCGCAGGAAACCACGCTGAAGCCTGTGGGCAGCGTATCGCTCACAGTCGCCGAAGCCGGATCAGCTCCGTTGTTGGTCACGGTAATCGTGTAGGTCACGTTCAGACCGGCCACGACATTGGGCGAAGCTGCGGTGACGCTGACGCTCATGTCAGCCGAGCTGGTCATGCGCGGCGGATAGGCAACCAGCGCCTGCACCTGGCCTGCGCCGCTGATGGCGGTGTCGCCAAGTTGCGAGAGCGAACCGGTGAGTCCCACCTGGAACACTGCCACGCCGAAGGTGTCATCCGCCACGTAGAGCAGAGTGCCGGAGCGGTCGGTCGCCAAGCCCACAGGAGCATGCAGTGAAGCTGCGCTGCCGAAGCTGCCGATGCTGGTGAGGCTTCCGCCCGCCACGCTGAATGCGCTCACGCTGCTGCTGCCCTGATTGGCGGCGAACAGGAAGGCATCATTCGGGCTTAGGAGAACGGTGCTGGAGTTGATCGCGCCGATGCTGAACGGGCTGCCCGTAACCGCGGCAAGCGCGCCGTTCGCTGCGACGGTCCACGCGTCAGCCAGTGAGGAAGTTGCGCTGGCTTCTGCACCGAAGAGCAGGCCGCTGGTGGAGCTGAAGTCGAGCCCGGCGAGAGTCGCCGTGCCGGTCTCGGCGAAGGGCGAGCCCGCGACCGCAGTCAGCGAACCATCGCCGTTGATAGCGTAAACGGAAACGCTGGTCTGGTTCGAGACCGCCAGGAACTTTCCGTTGGCGGAGATCTTCATCGCCGCGTTGGGCAGAGCCGAGTTCGCAGCAGTCGAAACAGCCGTGAGCACTCCACCTGCGCCGATGCTGAAGGTCTTGATCTGGCCGTTGCTGGAGGCCATCAGGTACTGGCCGTCAGGTGTCGCCGCCAGCGAGATGCCGGAGCATGCATCGAGCGTCAAGCCAGAGGCAACAGGCGCTCCCGCTGCGGTTAACGCGCCGGTTGCAGGATTGATCTGGAAGGCGCTGATGGTCTGGTCGCCGCCGTTGGAAACAAACAGCAGATTGTTGCCGGCGCTCAGGGCCAAACGATTCACCGAGGAGCAGACAGCGTTGGCGCCGAGTCCACCGGCGGCAATAGGCGAACCGGCCAGCGCGGTCAGCGAGCCATCAGCCGCGACTGAGTAGCCGTTGATGCTGTTGCCGGTTGCAGCCTGGTTGTTGACGAAGACGAAGTTTGCTGTCGGCGCTGCGTTCACCGTCAGAGTTCCGTTGTTGGACGTGACGGTGTAATTGGCGAGCTTGCCTGCCGGGTCAACCAGCGTAGGCGTAATGGGATACGTTCCCACGGGGCTGGTAGCGACAGCGGTTGTGGCATACGTCGCCGAAATGGCATCAGCGTTCTTGATTCCCAGGATGATGCCGCTCAGCGGCGGATTTACCGTTCCGAAGAGACGGCTGGCATTGCCGGCCGTAACGCTCAGCGGAGCAGCAGTGATGGTCAGCGTGCCGTTGTTGATCGTTACTGTGTAGTTGCCCAGCTTGCTCGTGGGATCAACCAGTGTGGCCACGATTGGGTAGGTTCCGATTGCGCTGGTTGGGTCTGCAGTTGTGGTCAGCGAAGCCGTGATGTTGTCAGCGTTCTTGATGCCGACAATCGTGGCGCTGAACACCGGGTTGGGATCGCCATAGACACGGCTCACGCTCGCCACTGTTACGGTCAGCGGCGCGGGATTCACAGTCAGAACGCCATTGACGAGCACCACACTGTAGTTGGCCAGCGCGCCGGTTCCGTTATCAGAAGGCGTGGGCACGATTGGATACGTTCCCACCGGGCTGGTTGGATCAGCGGCGCTCGCGTAAGTCGCGGTGATGTTATCGCCGTTTACGATTCCCGTAATCGTTCCGGTGAAGGCCGGGTTGGGATCGCCATAGAGCCTGCTGGCGCTGTTTGCCGTAACGGTAAGAACTGCCTGCGTCACGGTGAGAGTTCCGTTCACGAGAGTGACGGAATAGTTGCCCAGCACGCCGGTGCCGTTGTCAGAAACCGTGGGCACGATTGGGTACGTTCCCGCCGGGCTGGTCACGGTTGCAGCGGTGCTATAGGTGGCAGTGATGTTCTCGTTGTTCTTGATTCCGACAATCGTGCCGGTGAACACCGGGTTCGGCTGGCCATACGGACGCGTCGCATCAGCTGCGGTCACGGTGAGAGGTGCAGCGCTAACCGTCAACGATCCGTTGTTGGCCGTGACAACATAGTTCGCCAGCGCGCCGGTGCCATTGTCCGTCAGCGTAGGAATAATCGGATAGCTGCCGATGGGGCTGGTTGGTGTTGCCGGAGTCGTGTAAATCGCGGTGATGTTGTCGCCGTTCTTGATGCCGGCGATGGTGCCGCTGAATGGCGGATTCGGATCGCCATAGAGCCGGGCTGCGTTGTTCGCAGTCACGACCAGGGCGGCGGGAGTAACCGTCAGCGTGCCATTGTTGATGGTGATAGTGTAGTTCGCCAGCGCGCCCGTGCCGTTATCAGAGAGAGTCGCCGTGATTGGGTAATTCCCAACCGGGCTGGTGATGGTCGCGGTCGTGCTGTAGGTGGCCGTGATGTTGTCACCGTTCTTGATGCCGACAATCGTTCCAGTGAATGACGGATTCGGATCGCCGTAGGCACGCGTCGCGTTGGCCACGTTCACCGTCAGAGGCGCGGGATTGACTGTGAGAGTTCCAGGCACGAAGACGAAGACGTAGTTCTGCGCGGCAAGGGTGCCGATGGTGCAAGTAATCGGATAAGCTCCCACCGGACTGGTCAGCGTAGCTGTGGTCGAGCAATCAGCCGCGCCGCTTACAACCGCGATGGTATCGCCGTTCACGAAACCGGTGATGGTGTAAGTCAGCGGCGGATTGGGATCGCCATAGAGCCGCGCCTGATTGTCGGCCGTTACAGTCAACTGCGCCTTGGTCACAATCAGATCGCCCGTGGCGCTGCTGGCGGAATGTGTGGCGTCGCCGCCGAAGGTGGCGGTGAATGCTGCAGCATGCGTGCCCACTGTGGTGAAACCCAGCGGGACGGAAACGGTTGCCGTTCCGGTGCCGTCTGTAATCGCGTTGTATTGGCTGTTGTTCTGGTTGAAGTTGATGCCGATGGTTTCGCCTGCGATCGGCGCACCGGTGCTGTCCTTAAGAATCGCACTCACCACGGCCACTCCGCCGTAGGGACCGGTAGCGGTCGGAACCGTAAGGCTGGTTCCGCTTGCCGCGCCGATGGTCACATCCACAGTCGCCGAGTTGTTGGCAGGGTTCGGATCGACCACGGATTTATTGGTGATGGCCGCCGTGTTGCTTATCACCGTGCCATTGGCCACCGTGCTTGAGGAAGTGGCCGTGATCAGCGCAGTGCGGGTCTCGCCGGCCCTGAGAGCGTTGAACGTAATCAACTGGGCTGTGGTTGCAGCCGCCAGGACGGCGCCGCCCTTGCTGCTGGCGTCGGCCGCTGTCTGGTTGTAGGTGAACGTCGTGGCCGAAGGCGTATCGACAATCGTGAATGTGCCGTTGAAGGTCGTGTCCGTCACGCCCTGAATGGTGATTTTCTGTCCGGGGAAGAGCTGGTGTGGCACCGGCGTTGTGATGGTGACGACATTGCTCGCGCGAACTGCTGTTACGATTGGCGGCCGAGGAGCAAAGCTGGCAGTGCCGCAGGTCCCCGTGCCGAGCGTCACCTGGCAGGCAGCGCTGCTCATGCTGCCGCCTCCGGCAACATCAGTGGCCGGCACATTGACGGGCGCTGTGGCTGTTCCGCCACCGCTGACGGCATCGAGTCCTGCCTGGGCATAAGTAAACGTCGTGGGAGAGGGCTGTGATGCTACTGCAAATGTTCCATCGAAACTCGTGTTTGCGACGCCCGCAATCGTCATCAACGTTCCCGGCGTAAGCTGGAACGGCACTGTCGCCGTGATGGTCACAGTTCCGGCGAGACGCTGTGCCCCAGTTGATGCGACGATGTTCAACGACGGCTTAGGAAACTGCGAGAGTTGAAGCGTCTGGTTATACGTGAAGCTTGTGGGGCTGGGAACCGATACGATTTTGACGACGCCGTTGAATCCAGGATCGGTAAGGAAGAAGCCCTGCTGGATTGGATTCGGAGTCGTGGGCGCCGGCACTGATGCGACCGTCACCGTCTGGCCTGCGACAAGCTGATGCGGGACAGTCGTTGTAATCGTGACTACGCCGCTGACGGTTGTTCCTGAAACTGTGTTGACGCGCTGTGCTCCGCTCGGGTTCGCGATCTGCGCGCTGCCGCCTGCGGAGAGCGTGGGCGGAAGCGTGTCCGCCACCACAGCAGATGCCGCAGGCGTGCCATTGTTGGTGATGTTCAGGGTGTACTGAATGGGAGCGCCTGAAGGCGCGGGATTGGGAACCGCTGTCATCGTCAGCGCGAGATCGGCGCTGGCGCAGGAACGCGCGGGATAGACTGCGAGGTCCTGGATTTCTCCCGGACGGCTGATGGCCAAGTCGCTCAACCAGGCAAGGACGCCTCCGTTGCCGATCCGGAAAGCCGCTACTCCAAAGCTATCGTCCGCCACAAACAGGAATGTCCCGGTAGCATCTGTAGCCATTCCCACTGGAGTGTGTACCTGAGTTGAGCCGCCGAATTTGCCTGCGTTGGTAAGACTGCCGTCAGGGTTTACTACAAACGAGTTGATGCTGTTGCTGAACTGGTTGCTCTGGAATATCAACGTATTGTCGGGGCTGTAGACCACCATGTTGGAGTTGCTGCCCGAACTCTGGAACGGAGACAGCGGAGCAGGAGTCAGCGCGCCATTGAGGTCCACCGTCCAACCATCCGCTTGCGCTGGACTGCCGGTAGCTTCACCGGCGTAGAGACGGTCAGCCGCACAACTGAAATCGAGGCCGGAAATATTGCCTGTGCCTGTTCTGGGAAATGGAGATCCCAGCACCGGAGTCAGCACGCCGCCGCTGATGGAGAACATGGAGACGCTCGTCTCGTTAGAAACCGCCAGAAGGCGGCCATCGGGCGAGATGGTCATGCCGGAGTTGGGCGAGCAGCAGTTCGCGGTGCTGCTGAGGAAAGTCAACGCTCCGTTTGCCGCCACGCTGAACGTGCGAATCTGCCCGTTGCTGGAAGCCATCAGGAACTGGCCATCGGGAGTCACAGCCAGCGAGAATCCCTGGCAGCTATCGGCCGTGAGTCCGCTGGGGAACGGTGAGCCCGCGGTGCGCGTGAGCGTGCCGGTTGCGGGATTGATCTGAAACGCAGTGATGGTGCGGTCGCCCGTGTTCGCCACAAACAGGAGGTTGTTCGTCTGGCTCAGCGCGATGCGATTCAAGCCGTAGCAGACAACGTTTGCGCCCAGACCGCCGGTGAGCACCGGAGTTCCCACCGCGGAAAGGCTGCCCGTGGCAGAAGCGCGGTAGATCGAGACTGCGTTGCTCGAGGTCTGGTTGTTCACATAAACGTAGCTGGTCTGCGCCAGCGCGCTTGATGGAAACACGAATGCCACAAGCAACAGAACAGCCAGCAGCGAATACGCGCCGGCCTTGAAGATCCTTGCTGTTGCCGTTTGTGTTTTTGAGACGAAAATATTGTTAGCCGCCCGCATGGCGTGCCTCCCCAACAGAATCTTTGCTAGAACTCGATAAAGGCCCGAACCGGATTACCCTTGGCGTCCGTGAAGCTGACGCTCATGGCCGGAGAACTTCCTTTTTTCCAGGAGTCGTAAAGGTCCTGGGGCACGGTGAAAGAGCCGCTCACCTCTGTGCGCGCGCCCGCCGGCAGCGAGACGCCATCGAGCTGCCCATAAATCACGCGCGCGGCCCTGGGCTCGTGCAGCGAGATGGTGGCGTTGCTGATGGCGCTGGATGTGTTGTTGGAAATGGCGAGCGAAATGGTGAGCTGGACTCCGCCCTCAGAAGCTACGGCAGTTCCCAGTTTGTAGCTGCCGCTGAACCCGCCCGCCGCCGCAACGGCGAAGGCGCTCAGGGCGAAAGAGGCGACAATGAGACACAACGCGCGGATGATGTGCCGTGCAGAAATCATGATGTTCTCCTGGTAGTGCCCAAAACAGGCGGCTCCTGTTCAGTCAGCGGAACTGGCCACCTTCAAAAAAATCTTTTGTTTTTTCTGGCGGAGACCCGGAAAGGTTTTGCTTCTCTGCCGCTTGTTACTCGTCTTCGTGCGACCGTCGTAATGCGATGTGTGACAGTTAATCTCTTCGGGATTAAAGATGTGTTAAGGGCAAATTAATGGTTTTAATGAAGAGCAGGAGGCGATTCCGATCAAGGAGCGAAGTACGAGCTGGTTCGGCAGAGTGGCAGACAGGTGGTATTCGAGTAATTTCTCAAGAAGAGATGTTTCAAGGATCGCTTCTTCCTGGAAACTCCCTGACACAGTGTGGTCAGCAGTTTCGCAAAAAAAATGGCCGGCGGGATTGCGCCGCCGGCCTGCTGATGAGGGTTGCTGATTGCAGCTTACGGAACGATGAATACGTGCCCTTGACCGTGCAGTCCGGTCAGCGGCGGTGTAACTTGGCTCTTTTGCAGCGTCTGATCGGGGATGATCAATCCAGGATCGTCCGCGATGGCCAGGTTCGAGGTGGAATCGGCGCCGTTGAAAGCCAACGCCGTCACCGGGCCAAGGTCCACGTTAAGGCTGAGTGTGGGATCCAGCGCGCCATCAATCACCCAATCAATCA
The DNA here is from genome assembly GCA_035280185.1 of Terriglobales bacterium. Lineage (GTDB taxonomy): Bacteria > Acidobacteriota > Terriglobia > Terriglobales > Acidobacteriaceae > Angelobacter. The sequence goes on along the minus strand of DATEGH010000116.1, from coordinate 41,591 downwards.
TCGTGGTGCAGATGGAGCCATACTGGACAACCTCAGGCGGTTGAGCCAGGCCACCGGAAACCGCGCTGTCGGCGGGCAGGCCCAAACCTCCCATGTAGAGAGCAGGGGCCGTTCCAGGATCCGCCGGAATACCGGCTGAGAGCTTCACACCCAAGGGAGGCAGACATCTCTCACGGTCGCCATCAGGGCCAACCACCATCGCGCCGGGGTTGACGAAGAGCTGCGGAGTCGCAACCGTAGTTGGGCTCTGCAAGCGTGAGATCGGCTTTGCCACCGGCTGAGCGCTGCCTCTCGATGCGTCAGGCGAAGCCGCCACCAGAACGCTTACTTGCCCTTTCTTGACTAACTGACCGCCGTTGAGGACCGGAGGTCCGATCTCGGCCATATACAGGTCATTGCCTTGGAAGGCCATGCTGAGAAGGCCAACGGAGTTCAAAAGGCCGCCCACAGGCAGTGGTGCCCCGGGAGCTGTCGCCGGCTGCTGGACCTTGTTGATCTTGCCGTTGTCGTAATAACCGATGTAAACGGCGCCATCGTTGAACGGACCGTTGGGAATCGCAACCGCCGAAGGCGTACCACGGCCAGAGTTCAGAACGCCGGTCTGGGAAACGGTTCCACCGGTGCCATCAGGAATAAACTTCAGTCGCATGATCCCCGGCGTGCCGCCGCCCAGCGTGCATCCGGAGATGAGGCCGCAGGCGTTGGGTACGTAAACATTCTGCGCGCCTGAAGCATCCGGTGCATCGGCTGCCGGCTGGCCAGGCCAGAAACCGGCCGGCTGGAAGCAGTTGCTCATAGAAGCTGCGCCCGTGACCGCATTCAGATCGATGCGGCAGAATCCGTTGTCTTCATCGGAAATCCACCAGTTGGTTTGCAGGAAGATCAAACCGCGAGCGTGGGTGACCCCCGCCAGCATCAGGACCGAGCGGCGCGCCGCGTTGAACTGCGGAGAGTCAATCGGAGGAGCGTCGTTACCGATCTGGCTGTTAACGCAAGGCGGCGGATTCAAGTTCCCGAACACCGGGGTTGTGGTATTGCACGGCTCGGGCACCAGCGTTGGAAGGGCCGTCAGCAGCCACGTTCTTCCGGTTCGCGGAAGTGTGGCGGCCACTTCAGGTAACGGCGCTTCGATGATGGGGTCCGTGGTCACCGTCATGTCTTCAAGGAAGCTGCCATCGGCCAAGGCCACCGGGGCATCACGCTGGATGAAATTAATGCCCATGATAAGCGAGTATTCCTGAGGAATGGCGCTGCCATTCACAAACCCGCTCTGGTTCCAAACCTGCATGATGTCGGCGCTCTGCGTATCAAAGCGGACCACGCGGTTTCCGTTACCCCAATAGAGCCAACGGCCATTGGGGATGGTGGAGAAGTACTGATCGGACTGCATGCCTTCCTGGGTCTGCAACTTCCCGAACTCGAGTACAGCCTGGCACTTGGGCAGCGTGTAGTTGCATTGGTCAGCATTTTGGATGCGGTTGAGGAAGCCTGCCTGGGCCATCCAAAGGTCGTGCCCGATCCAAGCCAAGCTCAACAGCGTCTTTCCGTTGTCCGATGTTCCCACGCGCTCCACCGCATTTCCTGCCTTGGTGAAGCTGGGAGAAAGAGGATTGAGAACGCGCCAGATATCACCGCTGCCCTGGAAGCAAAGATAGAGCTTGCCGTCCGGGCCAAGCTTCAGGCTCTGCACGAAGCGCGGGCCATTCACCGGCGCGCCATTGGTGAACACCGAGTTGACGCTGCTGAAGATCGTGACCTGGGTGGCCGTATTAATGACGGTGCGGCCAGGTTCGGTGGGAGAAGGCATAAATTCCAAACGGGTGATTTCCTTAATCCCGCCCACGAACACATAGCCGTTGGAGCCGTTCACATTCAGCGTCTCCACCTGATAATCCATTGGCTCGAACACGCCAGGGAGATAGCAGGTGCTCAGGTTCAGGACGCCATGCGTCTTGCCGGGGAATTTCGGGTCAGGAAGCCGATCAATGCGGCAGAACCCTGAAGCGCCGTCGCTGACCCAGAAGTCATGCAGCGCCGGCCCGCCATTGGGATCTGGCACGGTGGAGCGCACCATGCCGCGCGGACGGAACAAGCCTTCATTCGCCACCTGCGTGCTGGGCGTGGCGAAAGCGCCCGATGCCGCGAGCAGCGTGACCAGCACCAGCCCGAGGATGTATTTGAAAGAGTTGCGATTGAGCAAGGCTCCCTCCTTGGAGTGCTGACGCTCGATGCCGCCAGGGGCCCGCATAAAGTTCGAGTTCATTTTCGGTTCCTCTCTTCTGTAATCCGTTTACTGCGTTTCCCGCTCTTCGAGCCCGAGGCGCGGGGACAAAAACTTTTGTGTTTCAGGGCTGCCGGCGCCCGATGCCCGGCAGCCCTGTCTTCCGGTTACCTCAGGAAGGTGACGCCCGAGGTTGCGACACCACCCGCGCTCGAGGTGATAGTCACCAGGTTTGGCGCCGGGATGTTGCTGAAGCGGATCGAGAACACGCCCTGAGCGAATGGGTTAATCGGTCCCATCACGCCCGACCACGGCAGTCCTGTTGCCGGATTGATGATGTCCAGCGTGCAAGTCAGCGTTACGTTCGGCGTAAAGTCGCTGACGTTGACGATGAGGCGTCCCTTGGTCCGGCGATAGACCACGTTGCTGATGACGATGCGGTCCGTCACAGGCTCCACGGTCACAGTGACTGTGGCAGTGCCGGTCAATCCACCGTTGGAGCTCGTGCCCGTCACAGTGAAGGTCAGGGTCTGAGCTGCGGTCAGTTCCGGCACCTCAGGCGCGGTGAAAGTCTGCACCGAGCCATCGGCTGCGGCCGGGGTCAACACGACTCCGGCAGGACCGGACCACGTATAAGTGATCGTTCCACCTGCGGGATCCACACCCGTTGCCGTCAGTGTTACGCCTGCGGCGTTGCTGGGCACGCTGATGGCGGTTCCGCTCACAGCCGGCGGTCCAGCGAACGATGCCGTGGCGCTAAGCGCAGGCGGCGTATTCGGCGGAGCAATCACAACCGGCACGCTGACCGTTGCAGGCGCGGAAGCCGGAACAACTCCGTCTCCACCCACGATCAACTGGAAGACGATGTTCTGCGGCCCGGCCACAGTCGGCGCGATGAACGTCGGCTTTGCCGTGTTCGGGTTGTTGATGGTCACAATCGGATCGCCGGGGTTGATGACTTGTGTCCAGGCGAAGGGTCCTGTTGGCGGATTACTCGCAGTTCCATCCAGCGTAACTGTAATGCCGGCAAACGGCGGATTCGGATTCGAAGTGAACTTCGGCACCGCGATCGAGGAGAACGTCCCCGGAATACAAGTGATGGGAGGCAGCGTTGCATCCGGGAAAGGATTCAACTGCCCCATGAGCTGGTTGGGATAGAACGGCGCCGCTTGCAGGCCCAACTGGACCTGATCGCTATCGAACACGTCGCTGACCATCGGCAACTGTCCCATGCCGTTGTCCAGGTAGAGGACGTCCCCAAAATTGGCCTTCGGCGGCTGGCTGCCGGGAACCAGGTTTTCCGGGAAGATCAGCACTTGTACAGGCAGTTGGTACTCGTCATAAGTAACTCCGCTGGTCATTTTGCCGGGAACGCCACCGCTGATTCGGGCGCCGATGTTCTGCACCGCAGGCTCGAACTTGCCGCCTTGCGGGAAACGCATGCGCCAGCGGCCTTTCACGCCAATACCGGGTACGCCAGGTTCCACCGGGAAGTTCGCGGCCCATGCAGGCTCGCGGAAGGTCAGGTTGCCGTTGCAATCCTGGTCTATGGCGGAAACATCCACGGTGCGCTGCGGATCGGTGCTGAAACCTTCCACCCTGGTGCGCACACCGGCTTCTTGCGGGAAGAAAGGCGAGGGAACGCCACCGGTTCCTTCAATGGTTACGTTGATGCGGACGTAGGCAGGATCAGTATTCGGCCAGGTATAGGCGCCGACGCTGGTGTCTTCGATGTCCGTCGCCGTAATGTATGGACCGTTCGCATCAACCTCCAGATTGCCGACAACGTTCACGAAATCTCCGACTTCAAACGGCATCTCTGAATACGGATCTTGAGGAATCGGGTTATCTGTTGTGGGCGCGGCTCCCGGCGCATTCATGGTGAAGATGGGCAGCAGGAGTGTGCCGCTTTCCGCATCGCGAGGACGGTTTTTCTCCGGACACTGCGAATCTTGCTGAGCATCAGGAAGGAGAAGAGTCAGCGCGGCGCCTTCCGAACCATCCGAGCCATCAATATAGGGGCTGGTCTGCGGGATACACATCGGGTAGCCGGTCTCTCCCGTGACCGAAGGATTGTTCTGGTCAATGGCGAACCGCGGATCAGCAGATTGCCCGGCGCTCTGGCGCCCTTTCGTCAATACGATTGGATTGCCATTGGCGTCCGTGGCAGGCGTACCATCGGGATTGGGAACGGTGATGGTGAGTCGAGGATCATTCATCTGCACCCGAGTTCCATTAACGTAAAAAATACCGTTGGCGTAGTCGAACTTCTCAATGAATCCCTGAATATTTCCATCGCCGGCGGCAAGACTCTCTGCGATGTAGATAATGCCGGCAATATACTGGCCGTTGACAATGTTGCCCTGAACTTGGGCTTCGTAGGTGCCGGGGAAGCGCACGGTGTCGGCCATTGCCAGACCAGTCTGAAATACGGGATCTGTCTGGTGGGTATTCGGGTTCAACTCAAATGCTTCCTCCCACGTAAGCAGCGTGTTGGGAAAGTAAACCACCGTACTCTGCGGCACGCGAATGAGTGTGTTGTTGAGCTCTATCCAGCCGGCGGTGATTTTGCACTGCGCGGGCAAGGGGGGATTTGCCGGCGTCGGCGCAGGATTATCGTCTTTGTTGCAAAGCCCCGGCGTGGCATCGAGCGACGCGTATTGAATAAAACCCATCTGAAGAAAGCCTGTAGGCTCTCCGCCGCGCGCGGGTATGATCGGCGTCGGCGCCGGGATGGCGGCCGGCGTGGGCCACGGCTCTGGATTCAGGCTCTGGGCTGACGATGTGCCGCCCAGGGCCGCGATTACCAGCAGCAGCAGTACAATCCCCGCTACCCTGAAGTTGTTGATTGTTGGCTCAAATCCCCTCATTTTGAAGCTCCTTCCGTCATGCTGCAATTTGCTGGCACTGCTTTTTGTTTTTTCTCCCGGACATAGCTGCGTCTGGCTCTGCGGCCAGTAGCAGCGGCTTGCGCTGAACCTATTTCGGGTTGGCATTGCTCACCCCCAACAGGTTCTCTAAGAAGGTTGGCAGCGGCTTGCCGCCGTTGGCCCCGGTCGCCGGTACTTCCAAAAACTGGGTTGTGGCCTGAGCCGGATGCTGCGGATCTTTCTGTACCGGGTAGCCGTTGCTGTCCGCAGGGTGGCCGTTCGGAGTGAACAACTGCGGGTGATCGAAGGGCGCAGCCTGATTCACCGTGCGTTGATCGGTGAGGCCGTTGCGCAGGAAGTCCACCAGGTCCTCTTCATCCTGCCGGGTGAGCCCCAGCATCTCGACGTCGGGGTCCATGTACTGGACTTCATCTACAGTGTTGAAATCGCCGCCGCGGTTATAGAACTCAACCACTTGTTCGAGCGTCAGACGGCTTCCGTTATGGAAGTAAGGAGCCGTGAGCGCCACGTTGCGGAGCTGCGGAGCTTTGAAGAAGCCGCCGCGCGCAATCGGATCGGAGCAGTTCATCGGAGAGGCTGCGATTCCATCACCGCGGCGTCCCGGAACGAGTACTGTCTCGAATCCGCCCTTGCAGGCATCTTCACGCAGAACTTCCGCTTGCGACAGCGGCATGCCCGCGACCGGATCGGTCCCGCCCAAGCCCGCATCTTCCGCGGTCGGCCGGATTCCGATGTGGTAGAAGCCGGTGTCATACACGCGGGCGCTATCGTCTTCCATGATCATGCGCTCCACCGGCACGTCGCCGACGGTGCCGACGGTTGCGTTCGAGAGCTCCGGCCCGCCGTGGCAAACCACGCACTGGCCTTTGGTCTGGAAGATATTCAGCCCGCGGAGCTGCGACTGCGTAAGTGGTGTGGGGCCGTTCGAATAGGCGATCTTGACTGGAACCTCAGATACCGGCGGCTCGCCGAAGAAGACGGTCAAAGTGCCGGTTGCATAGTTAATGCTGCCCCCGTTCACTCCGACGCCGCGGATCACGCCCTGTCCATCGTCGAAGGCAAACATGTCCTGATCGCTGGCATCGAGCGTCGGGTTCAGGCCAATGATCGAGATCGTGTACGGAGTAACGCCGGGCTTCAGTTGAATCGTGTACTGATTAGTAAGATTGTCACCGATCAGGGTGTATGTGGTTTGCTGCTCCAGATACTTATCCAGCGGAGTCTGATCTGCGATCAGCGTGCTCTCGTACATCTGGATGGCAACTCCCCAGAAGAGCGAGAAGTTGTACTCCATCTGGCTGTACTCGGTGGTGCCGGAGGGACATCTGCCTCTGTCCGGGTTGATGGTGGAGGCGATGCTGCCGTCCGTCGCTTCGCAAACGTGGAGATTGAAGTTCCACCACTCCGGCTGGAACGCCTTCTCAATCAACGCTGGATAGGTGGCCGTCAATCCATTCGCAGGAGCAGCGGAGAATGATCCCAGAATGCTGTCCGTGGGATCGACGAATTGCTTGGCCAGCGGCTTGCGCGCCAGAAGCTTTCTTCCCACCTGGGCCAGGTTGCGGCCGTCGGCCGACATCTCCGCGTTGCTGAGGATCGGTCCCAGCGACTGCGAGCACAGCGCGGAATTGTCCATGTTGACCAGAGCGGCGCCGAGAGTTCCATCGGGCTCCATCACCGCGAGGTGCGCTGTCTTATCACGCGCGCCAAAGGGATTGTTGCCGTTGCAGACGTTCTGCGCGCGGCCGTCCCAGAAATTGCGATAGTTGAAGACCGCGTCCACCACACTGGGAGCGTTGCGGCCTCCCGTCCTGCGTGTATTGATTCGCGCGCCCGGGTTGGCTGGATCGGGATAAGAGAACACCGGGTCAACCACTGGGTTATCAATTTCCGCGCTGGTCACGTCGCTGCCGATCACGCTCACGCGCGAGCCGCCGCCGGTTGAAGTGGAACCATGTGTCGTGGAAAAGTGAGACGACCCTGCAGCGTTCGGTGAGGAATTGTGCGGGTTATTACCACGCAGAGGCAGGTCGCTGTTGTTTGTGGGGTCGGGCGAGTTGTTGTCGCCGGCATGAGCGCCGTTGTTACCCGCCACGGAGCCGTCCCGGCGCTGGCGGCCAACAATAATCTGGCCCATGGTCATCGGGAAGATTCCCTGGGAACCGGAAACGTCGTTAACGTCGGAAATCACGCTGAAGCGGTCGTTCTCGTTCGCAACTTTGCGGAACGGGAAATCGCCGTCATGGTAGCCGCCAAAACCGGCGTCCGGACTTCCTGCTTTGTAGTGGTAGTTCGGGCCAACAGAACCGTTGATGTTCACGCCCAACTGGAAAGTGTTGTCACCGCCGGCCTGGCCGGGGTTGACTTGGTTTTGTACGCGGCTGTCTGCGCCCGCATTGAAATGGCAGCTTGCGCAAGCTTGAATGTCGTCGCTGCCCGCCTGCATGTCCCAAAACAGAGTTTTCCCCAGCTCGATCGCCGCGGTTTTGTCGGCAACGATGCCTTCAATTCCGAAGACGGGAGGAACAGGAACGCTGGACAACGGAGCCAGGGGTCGCAGCGGAACAATAACGGAACCTACTCCACTAGGATTATTGTCGTTACTCTGGGCACGAACGTGCGCGTAATAGCCGAGGCCTGCAATCACCAGAACTGCGCCCACAAAAACGCGCAACAAAGCCAGAGTCCCGGAAGACCGTTTCATGATTTTTCTCCTAGAGTTGCCCTAAGTCGTCACTCTGCGGTGCTCGACTGCAGAAGCCTGGGGGGGCGCTGCTTCACGAATTCTGCTCGGCGGCAATTAGAACGTCATTAGCAGTGGGTTAAATCTTTTAATGTGGCTGGGAACCCTAAGGCGTGAAAGCACAATATCGCGTAAGTTGCTGTTTTTTAGTACGTTACGGCACTCTCTTCCGTTTTTATGCGGTCCGGAGTTGGCCTTTTGGACAGCGAAAACCCGACGCTTTTTTACGCCAACTGGCCATGTACTAATGAAATTCTTAATGTTGTACCAAAGTACTAGTTGAGAGTTGGCCCTTCAGACAACCCAACGAATGCTGGGCCATGACGCCCTCCCGTCGATCGGACCGACACCTTAGGGGACGTCGCAGTCCGTCCTCCTGGTTGAGGTCGAGCGCTTTCGTGTCGCCCTAAGATACATAAAGGTGGCCCGGCGAGTGTGAAATTGAATCACCGTTCGTGAATTGCGATTTTCAAAATCAGGGAAGAGTGGCAGCGCGCAAAAATCGTACTCTGCTTCTGAATTGCCTGCCCGCAATCGCAGTATCATATTAGGCATCCTCACGCAGCGGACGTAAAGCATGTGCACTCTCAGCTTTGTTCCCGGAAAAAATTCGTACGTCATCGGAATGAACCGCGATGAACGATTTACTCGCCCGGTCGCCTACTCGCCGCGCATTACTGGCGCCGGCACAGTGCAGGCGCTCTATCCTCGCGAAGAGGAGGGGGGCACCTGGATCGGCGCCAACGAGACTGGAATCAGCTTCGCTCTGCTGAACCGCAATCGAACATCGGATAGAGCACCAAAGCTGCGCAGCCGCGGAGAAATGATTCCTCCGCTGCTCGAAAGCTGTAACCGCTCCGAAGCTGAGCAGCGAATCAGCAGGATGCACCTGCGCGACATATTTCCTTTCCGGCTGGTTGGGTTCTTCCCCGGAGAGCATGCAATTTGCCAGTGGAACTGGGATGCGGAACACCTCGAGATTTTTCATTTGCCGTGGCGCGCACGCCACTGGTTTTCTTCCGGCATCTCTGACGAACTGGCGCGCGAAGTACGCGGTCTCACTTGCTCTGAGGCTTGGAAGATGCGCGATGCCGGATCACTCCCATGGCTGCGCAGTCTGCATGCGTCGCATGCGCCGGAACAGGGGTCCTTCAGTCTCTGCATGCACCGGCAAGACGCCGCAACTGTGAGTTATACCGAGATCGTGTGTGGCTCAAAGGTTCTGACCATGCGCTACCGTGCGGGACATCCCTGCGAAGCAAGCGAACAGTTCGATTCCGAACTCGCACTCAGCATTCATCAGCCGGCTCTCGCTGCCGCAAGCTGAAAACATTTTCGCGCTCGACATCACGCCGCGGCAGACGGCGTATCTCATCAGTTACTTCTCATGACAGATGCTGGGCAACCAGGCACGGGTCTCCTGCGACTAAGCTGAAAGAGTGTACCAACTCAAATTCCATCTTCATTTTCACCGGCGGCGTCCGCTCGCGCGGTGCTTTCAGCAAGGAGAGCCATGAGAAAGAACTGGTTTCTGGTTATTTTCGTCATCGTCTTCAGCAGTGCGTTCGCTTTTGCGCAGGTCAGTCCTGATGAACAGCCCCCGATTGACGTTTTTGCGGGCTACTCTCACAGCAGCAATTTTCATACCGGCCTGAACGGCTGGATCCTGAGTGGCAATTACAATCTTGGTAGCTCCTGGATTGGCGTGGAAGGCGAGTTCAGCGGCCACTACGGAACCCAGAATCTCACCGCGCTGCCTATTCTGCTCCCCGGAACTCCCACCAAAATTACCAGCAACCTTTACAACTATGACTTTGGGCCGCGAGTGACCTGGCGCTCGCCCAGCCAGCCGGTGAATGCTTTCGGCCATCTGCTGCTGGGCGGGAGCCGCGCCGGACTGAGCGCTGCCGGCGTCAGCGATAACGACACTTCCTTCTCCTGGGTCCTGGGCGGCGGAGGCGACTACAACTTCAGCCCGCGCTGGGCGGGCCGCGCACAACTGGACCTGTTGCATACCAACTTCTTCAGCAACGGAGAAAGCCATCCCCGGTTTTCCGTCGGCCTGGTATTCCGCCTGGGACAACCGCGCGACTAACTCTCTTCGCCGGTTGCCAAAGCGGCGGCTCTGCCCTGAGAATCGTTGCAGGAGCACTGCCGCCGCAATGGATACCGGAAAGCTCGTCCTGCTCACGTTGCTGAATCCTCGAGAGAAGTTCTGGGGTATTCTGCTCTCTCTTACTCCCGCGGGAGTGAGTCTTCGCGGTGTGGATCTGCAATCGCTCGACGATTTCACCCAAATGGTGAAGGCCGGGGAGCCGGCCAACGCCAGCCTGGTGTTCTTTCCCATGCACCGCGTGCAGCGCATGGAAGTTGACAATCGTAGCGGAGAGCTGCCGTCGTTGGCGGAACAATTCGCCGCCAAGACCGGCCAGAACGTGGCAAAGTTCTTTCGTGAGCAGGAGGAGCCAGAACCATGATCCGCCAACTCGGCTCCGCTCCTAATATCCTTACGCTGCTGCGGCTGGTCTTTATCCCATTCATCATCATCGCCCTGCAGCAGCACCATTACGCCATCGCATTCGGCATTTTTGTTGCTGCCGGCGTAAGCGATGGTCTGGATGGTTTACTGGCGCGGCTCATGAAGCAGAAGACCACGCTCGGCCAATTGCTCGATCCAATCGCAGATAAGCTGCTGCTCAGCACCATGTTTCTGGTGCTCTCGCTCACGCACCGGATTCCATGGGTGGTCACCGTGCTGGTCTTCAGCCGCGACATCATGATCCTGATTGTCTGCACCTTGCTGTACGCCACCGGAGCCATGAAGACCTTCAGCCCGAGCTGGTTCGGCAAAGCGAATACCGTGTCGCAGATCGCGACCATTCCCGTGGTCCTGCTGCATGAGATTTTTCCTGCCCAGCACTGGATCGCGCTTCTACGCCAGTTCGGCTTCAACGCGACCATGTTTCTCACCATTGTCTCCGGCGTACACTATGTGATCCGGCTTGCGTTGGACCTGCGCCAGCCGGGCAGCAAGGCCGAAGGCGGCAGCGTGTAACTCGCACTCTGCGGGACACTGTACCAACGGCTGCTGACCGAACAAAAAACGCCCTCGTTACCGTGCTAACATCCCGGTGAATCCCCCAAATATCCGGTCGAAACCCATGCAAGCAATCCAGCAACTGGGGCGCTACGAGATTGTCGCCGAGCTTGGCCGCGGCGCTATGGGCGCAGTGTTCCGCGCGCGCGATCCGCGTATCGACCGCGTTGTAGCAATCAAGACCATTGCTGTTCCCGGCGCAGATCCCAAGATCATGGAGGAATATCGCCAGCGCTTCTATCGTGAAGCGCAGGCCGCCGGACGCCTCTCCCATCCCGGCATTGTGACTATCTTCGACGCTGACGAGGACCACACGAACAATACTCCTTTCATCGTAATGGAGTATGTCGATGGGAAGCCGCTCGACCGGTTCATTGCAGCGGATCATAAAGGCGTTCTGGACCGTAACACGACAATCAGCCTGATTCAGCAGATCGCCGCAGCGCTCGATTACGCTCACGCGCACGGCATCGTCCATCGCGATATCAAACCGGCAAACATTCTTGTCACCGGTGATGGCCAGATCAAAATCGCGGACTTTGGAATCGCCAAACTTTCCCAGGTTGAAGCCACGCTTCCCGGCTACCTTCTGGGAACGCCGGCCTACATGTCGCCTGAGCAACTCAGCGGCAAACCGGTGGACGGACGCTCCGATCTTTTTTCGCTCGGCGTCATCGCTTATTGGCTTTTCACCGGTCAGAAGCCGTTTACGGGAGAGAGCATCACCGAGGTTTCCATCCAGGTTGCAACCAAAGAGCCTCGTGCTCCCAGCCAGGCCGCGCCCGGATTGGGCTCCGGATTCGATCAGGTGCTTGCTCGCGCTCTGGCCAAAGATCCCACGCAGCGATTCCAATCCGGAAAGGACTTCGCCGCAGATCTCGACGATGTGAACTCCGGCAGAGCTGCCCGCTCACAAGCGAAGACCGTCATGATTTCATCCGGCACCGAGCGAACCATTGCAATCGCAGCGGAGCATTCCGAAAAAGTTTCGAAGCGAAATTACAAAATGCGCCGCTGGCTTTGGGTAACGGCGGGCCTTCTGGCGTTGCTGATGACCGCCGCAGGTCTGGTCGCGATGATTTCCAGTCCTGCCATGCCGGCAACGCTCGACATTGTGGGCACCTATCCTTTTCGCAGCGGCCAGATCTACATCTGGGTCGACGGCGAGCTGCGCTACCACGATGAACTGCGCGGCCCGTCGCATGCCCCTGCAACCACCGGCAACCAGTTCGCTTCCGCTGGCGAGAGTATTGATCTCTCGATTCCAGTCCGCGCCGGCCGTCACACCGTTCGCGTGCAGGTGGACGCGCCCGGCAACATCTTCGATCACGACACAGCGATTCCCGGCGAGTTCCGCGCCTTCAGCCACAAAGCCCTGCAACTGGACTTCAGAAGGCGACGGCTGGAACTGAACTGGGAGTAGGCATCCGGCCGCAGAAGCGCCAAAAAATAAGTGTGGCTGCCGCACTCGACAGCCACACCGCAAAACCTCAACGACTCCAAACCAACCTATGCCGCCGGATGCTCCAGAATCGCAGCCAGCGCGCGCAGCCGTTTTGAGTCAGCCGGGTTCTTGGCCGAACCCGCTTCCTTATTCAAGGCTGACGCCATGTGCTTCAGGCTGCCGCGGCTCTTCTTGCTCATGTGCGAACTCTCAGCACTCTGAATGGCGTTCTTGAGAGCAGCAACCTTATCTGCGGGCAGCGCCTGCGAACGTGACAACTGGTCCACATACGCTTTTGCTACCGTCAGCGTCGAGGGCCACTCGATCCGCTGCTGGTTCTGCACGTTCAACGTGTTCACGTGTACCGCCCGGGCCGCGTCAATCTCGTTCTGAGTCAGGAATTCGCTCGGGGTCAGTTCGAACACATCCAGGCCGCGCGCAATCTCAGAGCCGTAAATGTTGCCGTTGTACCAGTAGGCTGACCAGTCGCCGCCCAGAACCAGCATCTTGGGATCTATCGGTCCGCGATCAAAATAAGCAATCTCCTTCGGATGCTTGGGATCGGTGAAGTCCATCACTGAAATCCCGCCCTGGTACCACGCCTGGACCTCAATATCGCGCCCCGGCACGGGAATGAGCGACCCGTTGTGCGCCACGCAGTTTTCCGTGTCACTTTGCGCCGCCGGCATCTTGTAATAGCTGTCGAATGTCAGCTTGTCGCCTTGCAGGCCGAAAATCGCATCCGCGCCCCACACGTTTGGATCGTTCGGACGGCACCGCGGCCCCAGGCCGCCGCCCCACTCGTCAGTGAAGACGACTTTGGTTCCATCGTTCGAGAACGACGCCGAATGCCAGTAGGAATAATTCGGATCGTTCACTGCATCCACGCGCTTGGGATGCACTGGGTCTTTGATGTCGAGCACGATTCCGTTTCCTGAGCACGCGCCTGCCGCCAATCCGATTGCCGAATAAACCGTAATGTCGTGGCACTGGTTCGTGTCTTTCGGCTTCTCCGAGCCTGGTTTTCCGTGCGTGCCTCCGTTGTTCAAGCCGTTGATCGCCCCGGTCCGCGCGTCCATGAATACGCGCGGGTTGGAAACAATCTTCGCCTCCTGCGGCGCCGCCAGCGGAACCTTGATCACATCAATGCGGAACAACGCCGTGTTGGGATCTTTGTCCGGCTCTTCTCCGGAGCATCCCGCCAGTTCTTCCGCCTTCCGCACATACGATGTACCGGAGACGTAGATGTAAACGTTGTTTTTATCCTTCGGGTCCACCACCAGCGTGTGAGTGTGCGACCCGCGGCAGGTCTGCACCGCCGCAACCTGCTTCGGGTTCCTGATGTCGGAGATGTCAAAGATTCTCACGCCGCGGAAGCGGTCTTTCTGCGCCGGAGGAACCGGCCTTTTCTTCGACTTCTCCTCTTCCGGAGTTGGCGGCGGCCCCGGAGGAAATCCCTGCGCACCGCAATCCAGGCGTCCATTCGGCATCTCCACTGACATGAAGAGCAGGTTTTTGTAGACAGACACATCGCCCTGCCCGCCCGGGCAAACCAGCGAAGTCACCAGCTTGGTATTCGCCGGATCGGAAATGTCAAAGATGCTTACGCCGTAAAAATTCCCCTGGAACAGATAGTGCCCCTGGAACGCCAGATCAGAATTCGCGAATGCAAGTTGCGCCAGTTCAAGATGCATCTCCTTGGGGATTTTCGCCGCCCTGTTGCCCATGCCGAGTTGGCTCAGCATCTTATCCACTTTGGGATCGTCCGGACTGTCCGCCCCAAGCTCGAAAGCCGCCGGCTTCTTCACCAGTTCAAGATGCTTTATGCCCATCGCCGCTTCGCCCGCGTCATACAATCCCGGCGAAAGCTTCGCTCGCGGATCGTCCACGTTTGAGCCGGTCATCCCCGGAGGCAGCGCCGGAGCGGGCTCCGGAGCAAACGGGTTCTCTTCGGCATCCGCGGCTGCTTTCGCGGCAGCCGGCGAAGGCGCGGGCGACGCCGCAGGCGCTTGTGCCTGCACTCGGCCCCCAACAAAGCATAAGAAGATCGCGGTGACTGCCGCGCGAAAAGCAACTTTTGGCACTCGGTTCATTGTTTCTCCTCTGGAATTTCTTTCTCTAACATGGATTGCATGATCCTGATTTCAGCTCGCTGGCCGGTATCAACATCGGTGGCGAAATCGAACACTTCAGCGTTCTGTCCTGCTCCGGGCGTGGCAAACAGGTCCTTCACCATCGTCAAAGCGCCACTGTGGTGCTGAATCATCCCGCCCAGAAATAGCCGGTCGAACTCAGGGCCTCTTGCCTTGCGCAGCGCATCCATCTGTTCCGGCGTAAGCATCCCCGGCATCATCATGGCAGCGTGGGGCGGCATGCCCATTCCTTCCATCGCCGCCATCGGCATTGAGAGCGGCTCTCCGCGCACGGCCAGCCAGCGCTTCATGAACTTGATCTCGTCCTGCTGCGACCTGCTGATGCGCGCTCCCAGCGTCCGCAGGTCCTTATTATTACTATGTGACGGAATCAGCGCCGTCATCTCCACTGCCTGCTCGTGGTGCACGATCATGCCTTGCATGAACTCGACCTCGGCTTGCGAAAGCGGCGGCAGCTTTGCCGAGGTGGTGGAGGGAAGTCTCTTGCTCGGCTGCCCTGGCGCGCCAGGCTGCACCACGACCGGCACCGGCCCACCCGACTGCTTCGTCCGTCCAGAAACGGGACCGCCCAGCAACAGCAGCCCACATCCCAAAACAACCGTTTGTGTCAGTCTGAGCTTCCGGTTGGCGTGTAAATGGTGAGAGCTATGGGGCAGCATGGTTGAACAGCTTCGCCTAAGCGAGGCGGAAAGCTTGCCACGAAATATTAACATTTTCAAAGATTCCTTCCACAGCACCAAGATTCCTTCATAGCCTCTTTCAAGCCTTGCTCGATCAGTCCGACGTTGAGCCACACTCTTGAGATTTGGTTTCCGCTCATGCTCTGCCCTTGGGTCTGACCCGCACCCATCCGCGCTCATCCGCGTTGATCCGCGGTAGGGTTTCACATTTTACCGTTTCATATTCACGATGCCGGTAGCCGGTTATTCTTATCTCTTGTTTCTCTGCGCTCTCCGCGCACTCTGCGGTTCGCCCTTCAATCTTTTTTGCGTTCTTCACGCCCGTTGCGGTGAGCTCCTCTTTTCCGATCTGCGCTTTTCTGCGGGTATCTGCGGCGACTTCTTCTTTCTCTGCCTCCTCTCCGCGCTCTCTGCGTTCTCTACGGTTCCTTCTTTCGTGTCGTTTCATGTCCCGCAAACCTAAGCTTGGGCCGAAGTTGACGAACGCTCCCGCTTCATAGCAGCATATCCAAACACTTTTCAGGAGGCTCGTATGGGAAAGAAGATTCTGGCAGGAGTTCTCGGCGGACTGGCTTTTTTCGCCTGGTCCACCATCGCACATCTCGCTCTAGGACTGGGCGAAGTCGGCATCAGTGAGATTCCGAACGAACAGACGGTGGTCAGCGGTATGAAAGGCAACATACCTGCTTCGGGTATGTACATCTTTCCCGGATGGGGCCTCGGTCCAAACGCAACGCATTCACAGAAGATGGCAGCGATGAACGTTCTCGCGCCCAAGATCAAGGCTGGACCCACCGGACTTCTCATCTTTCATCCGCAAGGCTCCGATCCGCTCTCGCCCAAACAGATGCTGACCGAGCTGGGCACGAATATGCTTCAGGCGTTCATCGTCGTGCTGCTGCTGGCCCAGACCGGTCTGGCAAGCTTCGGCGCGCGCTGGCGCTTTGCGACGCTCGCCGGCGTGGTGGCTGCCATCAGCACCAACATGTCTTATTGGAACTGGTACGGATTCCCCGGCAACTATACCGTCGCCTACATCTGCACCATAGCCATGGGATTTGTCTGTGCTGGAGCCGTTGCCGCCGCCATGATCAAGCCGGCAGCAGGGCAAAGGATGGCAGCGCGGGCGTAGAATCGAAGACCTCTAAGCTCGAAGACAGGAGTGCGTTATGCCGATGCAATACGAGTACACGGCAATTCCTGAATCGGCGGTGCCGCGCGCCCGCAATCCGCTCTTGCAGCACATGCTCGATACCTATGCTAGCGAAACCAGCAAAGTCGTCAGCGTGTGGCGCTGCTTCAGCCCGGAAGACATGAACTTCAAGCCGACCGAGCGCTCCACCAGCGTGCTTGACATCATGAAGCACCAGCTTCTCTCCGAACGCCGCTTCTTCGCTGAGTTCATCGGCCTGCCCGGCGAACCCGAGCCCGGCGCCGTGTTACCGCAGGAACTCACGCCGCTCGCTTTCAGCCGCCGTGATGAAGAGTTGTGCAAGCCGCGCCTGGCGCGCATGTCCGCCTGTGATGACGCGTGGTGGCTTGAGGTGCGTCCGTTTTTCGATGTCCAGCGCCAGCGCATCTGGATTCTCTGGCGACGCATGCTCCACACCGCGCACCATCGCACGCAAGTGAGCGTCTACCTGCGGCTGCTGGGAAAGAAAGTTCCGTCCAATTACGGCCCGACGGCGGATGTGACTTGGCAGGGCGCCGATCCCACCAAAAGCGTCGAAGCCGCAGGAAGAAAATAGCTTGAATAGTGCGCTGAAGAGAAATTTCAGTAACCGGAAAAGTGTCAGGACACGACTTCACAAATTGTGGAAGGATTTTTAAGAGGCTGCAGCAAGTGTCAGGGCATGACTTCAGTCGTGCCGTCTTGTCGCGCAAAGAATTTTGGCTTTAGCCCCTTGAAAGCCGATAGGGCATCGCCTGATCACTTCAACCCGGCTGGCTGATCGAAACTTGCAGCGCTCACGGCCAAACTCCTGCTATCGCCTTCTCCTATACCGGTTGAACTCGTGATCTCCCACGCGCCGGCAACTCATCCATTGCCACCATGGCGCGTTCTCCGGCAGAAACCCGGGCGCGGTAAATGTCGTAGGCCGACGGACTGGCGCGTCCCGTTGGACATCTTCTGGTTCTTGCTCCTGCTGCTCCGGCGGCACCAGCAGACCGATTTCGACCGGCGAGATAGTCACAAACTTTTCATCAATCAACCTGGCGCGCGACATGTGCCCATAAAGCGTCGGCCCGCCTTCGCAAAGAAGGTGGTTGATCCCAAGCTCCTGGCGAAGCCTCCGCACACCCAGGTTCAAGTCCACAAAGCCTGATTCTCCCGCGACCATTGTCCGCACGCCTGACTCCCGAAGCCGATGCTCGCCTGTCTTAGTAGTGAGCACGTAGGCATCCACCAGATCGCCATCGAACACGCGATATTTCTCCGGATCGAGCCCCGCGGAACCGGTGACGAAGATGACCTTTTCGCGTCCGCGTCCCAGCCTGCTGCGAAATTCCCGCAGAGCGGAGTCCTGCACCCGATACACCGGCCCGCGTCCTTTGTTGAGATCAGGCGCTGCTCGCGTTTCCTCAACCAGCGTGTTCAGCCCCATAATGATGGCGTCGGCGTGCGCGCGCAGCAGGTCCATCAGCCATTTGTCTTCCTCCGACTGGGAAATATCGCCGCCAGTAGGGTGCTTGCCCAGGAATGACGCGATGCCATCAATCGACTGCACGAAATTGGCATAACTCCACGGCCGGTCGCGATGCGCGGGAGGAAACCCGAGATTCCCGTAAGGCGCGTAAGCGGGATCGGCGATAGGCGAAGGCTCGGCCTGATCAAAAAGAACTTCGAAATCGCGCATGCAGTTCCGTCTGTCTATTTGAGTTTACAGACAAAGTAGAATGTGATCGAACTTGAAGAAGCTGACCTTTATCGCCCTGTTGCTTGCTCTTCTTCCAGCCCACCTCCTCGCTTGGAGCGGCAAGGGACACGCGCTCGTCGCCGAGCTTGCCGAATCGCGCCTGACTCCGGCAACCCGAGCGGAACTGAAACAGCTTCTGGGGGGTGAGAGTCTGGCGTCAATTTCCGACTGGGCCGACCACATCAAAGGCCAGTTTCCCCAGACCTACAGTTGGCATTTCGTGGACATTCCCGAGAACGCTGCGGGATTCTCTGAGCCGCGCGACTGCTTCCATCCGCAAGGAAACGGATGGAAGCACGCCGACCGCCATAATTGCGTGGTGGACCGGATCGAGATCTTTGCCCAGGTGCTTGGCGATCACAGTGCTCCGCCCGAAGCCCGGCTCACAGCGCTCAAATGGGTGGTGCATCTGGTAGCAGACGTTCATCAGCCTTTGCATGCCTTAGCGGAAGCCCACGGCGGAAACGATATTGAGCTGCCTGTCTTCGGTTCGCTCCAATGCGGGCCTCATCGCTGCAACTTGCATTCCGCGTGGGACGATGCATTGATTTGGCATGCAGACTTGCGCAATCGCCAGTACGTGCAAATACTGGAGCAGCTCATCCGAACCGAACATCTGGATCGGCAAGCGGGAGGAACGCCGGCGGACTGGGCCAACGAATCGCATGCCGAAGCGCGCAAGATTCTGGACACGCGCCCCGCCGCAGTGGACGAAGCGTACTATCGCCGGAATATCGGAACCGTGAACCGGCGCCTCGCCTTGGCCGGTCTGCGCCTCGCCGCCTTGCTGAACCAGACTCTGGGCCAAACGCAACGATGACAACCGTCACATCCGATTTGTGACATTCTCCACTTCTCTCTGCGCGCTTCTTATCCGAAACTCCGAGTTGTGGTCGAACACAAAACAGTGAGCAGCTCGGTTATCATGTAAGGAACCGTAAAGCTGGATCACCCATCAGAGACGGATCCGCACTTTGATCAAGACGCCGCCTGAAGCAAGCGGCAGTTCTGGAGTTTATGGGCACCACTTCCATCCCGCCGCGGCACGACCTTGGTTCGCTCAAGATTGACGATTCGCGCCGTCCCCGCAAATCGCGCGGCAGGCTGGGTCTCTTCGCCGCCGCGCTGGGAGCGCTGTTGCTTCTGGGCGCACTCGTGCTGGCTCTGCGCCCTCAACTTCCGGTTGTGGAAGTTGCCGCAGCCCGGCCTGCCAATGACGCTCGCGCGGCCGCGCTCCTGAACGCCAGCGGATATGTCACGCCCCGGCGCCAGGCCACCGTCGCAGCCAAGATCACCGGACGCGTGGACCAGGTCTATGCCGAAGAAGGGTTGCAGGTAAGAGCCGGCCAGGTGCTTGCGACGCTCGACTGCTCGCAGCAGCAGGCGGCGCTGAGTTCCGCGCGCGCCGACCGCGATGCCACCGCCGCAGCACTGTCTGATTTGGAAGTGCAGCTCACCAATGCTGACCGCGAACTCTCGCGCACCAAATCGCTGCGCGCAGCAGGCGTGGATAGCCAGCAGGCGCTCGATGCCACCCAGACCGCGGCCGACAGCTTGCGCTCCAAGATCGCGCTCACCCGCGAGCAGACCCGCGCCGCTACGGCAAAGATTCAGGTGGCGCAGCAGGACGTGGACAACTGCACCGTGCGTGCTCCGTTCGATGGCAAAGTGGTCTCAAAGAACGCGCAGCGCGGCGAGATGGTCTCGCCCATCTCCGCCGGTGGCGGCTTCACCCGCACCGGAATTGCCACCGTCGTTGACATGCGATCACTGGAAGTGGAAGTGGACGTGAACGAGTCGTACATCGCGCGTGTGAAGCCCGGCCAAAAAGTGATCTCTACCTTGGACGCCTACCCTGACTGGCAGATTCCTTCGACCGTCCGCACAGTAATTCCCACGGCCGATCGTCAGAAGGCAACCGTCAAGGTGCGAGTCGCGTTCGACAAGCTCGATCCCCGTATTCTGCCCGATATGGGCGTGAAGGTCGCCTTTCTGGGCGACGAGCCTTCCGCGAAAAACAAGAGTCAAGCGCGGGCGCTCGCGCCCAAAGCAGCCATCCGAACAGAAAATGGCCGGCCGGTGGTTTACATCGTCAACCAGCGCAAGCTGGAGCGGCGTGCTGTGAGCCTGGGCGCCGAGCGCGGCTCCGATGTCGAGATCATGGCCGGTGTTGCTCCCGGAGATTCCCTGGTGGTTCGCGGGCCGGAAAGCCTGCGTGAAGGACAAACCGTAGAAGTGAAGCAGTAAGGAGACGAGTGATGGTGCGTGTGGATGGAACCAACGGCAATCGAAGCCTGATCAACGTGCGTGGGCTGGACAAGAAGTACTACCGTGGCGGCGAGGAGATCCACGTTCTGCAGGGGTTGAACCTGGACGTGGAGCAGGGAGAATTCGTCGCCTTCATGGGACCGAGCGGCTCCGGCAAGACCACGCTGCTCAACCTGCTTGGCGGGCTTGACGTGCCTTCGGCGGGCAGCATCACCGTCGCTGGCGATGAGATCACGCACATGTCGCGCAGCAAGCTCACCGAATGGCGCGCGCGGCACGTGGGCTTTGTGTTCCAGATGTACAACCTTATCCCGGTGCTCACTGCCTTCCAGAATGTGGAGCTGCCTCTGATGCTCACCAAGCTCTCAAAAGCCGAGCGGCGCAAGCACGTGGAAACCGCGCTGGGCGTGGTCGGACTCTCAGATCGCATGCATCACTATCCGCGCCAGCTCTCCGGCGGACAGGAGCAGCGCGTGACCATCGCGCGCGCCATCGTCTCTGATCCTACGTTCCTGCTGTGCGACGAGCCCACAGGCGACCTCGACCGCAAAAGCGCGGACGACATCATGGACTTGATCGGAACTCTGGTGAAGCAATACCGCAAGACGGTGCTCATGGTGACGCACGATCCTGTCGTCGCGCAGCGTGCGGACTACACGCTTCACCTGGAGAAAGGCGCGCTGGTGGAGTCCGGCGTCACCGCGCAAGCCGGTGGAGGCGGGCGATGAAGTACAGTGGTCTGATCTTTGCCAATCTCTTTCGCAAGAAGGCGCGGCTTCTGCTGACCATCGGCTCGTTTGCCGTCGCCCTCATGCTCTTCGGGTTTCTGGCCGTTGTAAAAGAAGCATTCAGCGGCGGCGTCAGCATCGCCGGCGCTGACAGGCTGGTTGTCATCAATCGAACCTCCATCATTCAGCCGTTGCCCATCTCCTATGCCGACAAAATCATGCGAATTCCCGGCGTCAAGGAGATCACGCATGACAACTGGTTTGGCGGCGTCTATCAAGATGAACGCAACTTCTTCCCGCAGTTCGCGATTGATACCGAGCACCAGCGTCAGCTCTATCCCGAGTTCCAGATTCCCGACGATCAGTGGCGGGCATTCTTGAAAGATCGCCAGGGCGCCATCGCCGGAGCGGCGACCGCGAAGCGCTTCGGCTGGAAAGTTGGCGACCGCATTCCCATCAAAGGCACGTTCCTTCCCGGAGTATGGGAGTTCAACCTCGACGGCATCTATCACGGCACCCGGCAAGCTGACGATGAAACCCAATTCTGGTTTCACTGGGACCTCTTTGAAGAAAAAGTTCCGGAGCGATTCAAAGGCCTGGTGGGCTGGTACACCGTTCGCGTTGACAATCCAGACGACTCGCTGAAAGTGGCCAAAGCCATTGATGCGGAATTCTCCAACTCGCCGTACGAGACGCATACCGATACCGAAAAGGCATTCGCTGCCGGATGGGTCAAGCAGTTTGGCAACATTGAATTTCTCATCCTCACCATCGGTGGCGTGGTCTTCTTTACCCTTCTGCTGGTCACGGGCAACACTATGGCGATTGCTGTCCGCGAGCGCACCAATGAGTTGGCCGTGCTCAAAGCGATTGGCTACTCGGATCGATTTGTCCTACTGCTGGTTTTGACGGAATCGCTGGTCATCGCGGCCGTTGGAGGCGGGCTCGGGCTGATCCTTGCAAAAGGATTCACGCTGCTCGGTGATCCGACGCACGGCATGCTGCCCTTCTTCTATCTGCCGGGGCTTGCCATTGTTTCTGGAATTATCGCGGCACTGGCAATCGGAATCGCCAGCGGCATTCTGCCCGCTGTTGGCGCAATGCGCATGCGCGTGGTTGAAGCACTGAGGAGGGTCTGATGGCAATTCCCGTGGTATACAACGTTCGAAGCGTGCGGCAGCGCTGGACCTCCGCAGTGGTGGCGGTGCTGGGAATTGCCGGCACAGTTGGCGTATTCGTGGCCATGCTCTCGCTCGCGCATGGCTTCAAAGCGACGCTGGTTTCTTCAGGCTCAGCCGACAACGCGATGGTTCGCCGCGCAGGATCCACCTCAGAGATGGACAGCAGCATAACGCTCGATCAGGTCAAAGTCCTGGAAGACGAACCCGGCGTCGCCCGCGGGCCGAATGGCCCGCTCGTGACCTCGGAAACCGTCGTAATTGCGCCTTTTCCCTTGCGCTCCACCGGCACTGACGCGAACGTGCAAATTCGCGGCGTCTCGAACAAGACTCTTGAAGTCCGCAAGAAGGTCAAGATCGTTGAAGGACGCTTCTTTGAGCCAGGAGTTGCGGAACTGATCGTGGGAAGCAATGCGGTGAATACTTATTCCGGACTCACACTGGGAAGCAGCGTTCACTTCGGAGGAGGAACGTGGCGCGTTGTCGGTATATTCGACGCAGGTGGCTCCGCCTTTGACTCTGAAGTATGGTGCGATGCCCGGGTGCTCAACCAGATTTACCACCGGCCTGATAACGTCTTCCAGTCGGTCACACTCCATCTGACTTCTCCGGCGGCATTGCAGCAATTCAAAGATGCGGTCACCTCTGATCCTCGCCTCACCGTAGATGTGAGCCGCGAGGTGGAGTATTACGACAAACAGTCGCGCGCGCTGACGGTCCTGATCACCACGCTCGGCGGAATCGTCGCTTTCATCATGGGCATCGGCGCTGTGTTCGGCGCGCTGAATACGATGTACTCTGCCGTAGCGGAGCGCTCACGTGAAATTGCCACGCTGCGTGCCATCGGTTTCGGCGCGAGCAGCGTGGTGTTTTCCTTTGTGCTCGAAGCGCTTTTAATCTCCTTTGCGGGTGGACTGCTCGGATGCATCGCCGTGCTGCCGCTCAACGGACTCACCACGGGCGCGATGAACTGGCAGACATTCTCGCATCTGGCGTTCGCTTTCAAGATCACGACGCCATTGCTGATCCAGGGTGTCATCTTCGCGTTGATTATGGGTATTGTCGGCGGACTGCCTCCAGCACTGCGCGCGGCTCGGCGCCCTGTGGCGCCGGCTTTGAGAGGGCTCTAGAAATTGCTAGTCTTTGCTGAAGCGATTTTTCTTCTTCTCTTCAAATCGCTGCAGCCCGAGTTGAATCAGTCGATCGATGAGTGCAGGATACTCTAAACCCGAAGCGGCCCACATTTTGGGATACATGCTGATGGAGGTAAATCCGGGCATGGTGTTGATCTCGTTCACGTAGATTTTTTTGCTTGCGGGATCCAGCAGAAAATCCACGCGGGCCAGGCCGCTGCAATCCACGGTCTTGAAGGCGCGCACCGCCATCTCCTGCACGTGCTTCATCACTTTTTGGGGGATGGGAGCGGGAATCAGCGGCTTGGAACCCTCGTCAATGTACTTGGCGTTATAGTCATAGAATTCGGCGCCAGGAACGATCTCGCCCACCACTGAGGCTTTCGGATCATCATTGCCCAAAACAGCGCACTCCAGTTCGCGCGCTCTTCGTTTTTTCCCGCCGACTCCTTCTTCGATCACGATCTTGCGATCAAAACGCGCTGCTTCGTCAATCGCCGGCCCAAGCTCTTCGCGATTGTGCGCCTTCGATATGCCAACCGACGACCCCAGATTTGCCGGCTTCACGAAGACTGGATACTTCAGTTTGTTTTCGACTGCCTTGCGTACCTTCTTCGGCTCCTTCTCCCATTGCGAGCGCAGGATGGTAACGTGCTTCACAATCGGTAGTCCTTCGGCCGCAAAGAGTTTTTTCATTACATCTTTATCCATGCCGGCCGCGGAGCCGAGCACACCTGCTCCCACATACGCGATATCGGCCAACTCGAGCAGACCCTGCACAGTGCCGTCTTCTCCGAAGGTGCCGTGCATCACCGGAAAAATCACGTCCACATCTATAGAATGATGAGCCGCCGGCGCTGCGCTCTCAAACGGTACCAGACCGTGCGAGTGCGGAACAGGAGGCACAATCACGGATTCGCCGCGTGCCAGCACCGCGGCCGAAGTTGTCGCTTCAGGATTGCCGGCGCGCAGATGCCGTCCCTGCTCCTTACCTACGCCTTCTCCCCGCAGGAGGCGGTCGGCGTCGGCTGCGGTCACCCAGCGTCCTTCTTTGGTGACGCCAATCGGAACGACTTCGTATTTGTCTTTATTGATCGCGCTGAGAACGGAAGCAGCAGAAAGAAGCGAGACTTCATGTTCTCCGCTGCGCCCGCCAAACAGAACGCCGACCCGAATCTTTTTCATGATGAACTTACTTTAAAGCACTCAGCCACTCACCAGAAGAGATCGCCGTAAATGCCAAAATTGCCAAAGATTGAAAATTGAACATCACGATTGAATGGGCGCTCTTGCCGTTCAATTTGGATTTTTTGGCAATTTCGGCGATTCCGGCGATCTGCTCTACGTTACTTGGTCTCCGCCTTCGCACGCTCTTGCGCGCTCCCGCACCCATGCCTCCAGCTTGCCTTGTTCCTGCATGTTCAACAAGCCTTCCAGGACCGCGGAAGTCGCCATAGGCTGGGTCTTGAGAATGGATTTGTAGGCGCGCAGCGCTCCTTCGACTCCGGCAAGATACTGGGCATTCAGATCACCAACCTGCTGCGGGTGCTCGATGAGGAACGCTCCCATCTCCAGGCTGAATTGAGCGGCGATCTGGCGCACGTAGCGATACTGTGATTGCGGCAGCTCTCCCAGGACCGTGGGGCAGATGCTCACGTTGATGTCCGGCACGTCTTCCAACCACTTGAGCGCCCAACCGCGGTCCTGGCGCATGCTCTCATCCAGCGGGTCTTGTTCGAGCTTGCGCGTGACGTTGAGGAACCGCTGCCGGTCTGCCGGACTGGAAGGCTTGGCATCAGAATCTGAGCTGCTCTGCGCAAGAACAGGCGTAGTCAAACAGACTAGCAGCAAGGTGAGAGCAATTCGGCTTAGAGGCGATATGCGGCGGAAAACCATGTTCACAGAATCTTCTTTCCGAAAGCCGAGAGCGCCAACTCGACGGCCAAATTCGCAGTTCGGTTGTGTTCATCAATCACAGGGTTTACCTCGACGATCTCGAAGCTCACCATGCGCCCATGATCTGAGATGATTTCCATGGCCAAATGGGCTTCCCGGTAGCTGGCGCCGCCGCGCACCGGAGTTCCCACTCCCGGCGCATCTTCCGGATCAATCCAGTCCATGTCAAGCGAAACGTGATATCCGGCAGTTCCGCGTCCGGCCACGCGCAACGCTTCTTCGATCACCGTGCGCATGCCGCGTTCGTCAATATCGCGCATGGTATAAGCTTCGATGCCGGCTTCCTTGATGTTTTCTTTCTCCCTCGAATCAATATCGCGCACGCCGACGAGGACGCAGTTTTCCGGCGAGACTTTCGGAGAGAAGTTATAGATGTTGGCCAGTTCCGGCGGGCCCAGACCCAGGATCGCAGCGAGCGGCATTCCATGGACATTGCCACTGGGTGAAGTTTCCGGCGTATTGATGTCGGCGTGCGCATCGATCCAGATGAGGCCGATCTTCTGCTCCTGCACGCGCCGTTGCTGCCGGTAAAATTCCGCCACTCCCGCCACAGTCCCCGCGGCTACAGAATGGTCGCCGCCCAGCACCAGGGGGAACTTGCCGGCTTCGAGTGTCTTATAAACCATTTCCGCATGCTTGGTGCAGGTGGCGGTGATCTCTTTCAGATATTTGGCGCGGCGGTCTCCTTCTTTCTTCTGTTCCGGGATTGCGACCGCAACATTGCCGCCGTCTTCCACGATATGGCCCAGCGCCTCCAGCCGCGCTTCAAGACCAGCGACTCGCACAGCCGAGGGGCCCATGTCCACTCCACGCCGCGACTGCCCCAAGTCCAGCGGAACACCAAGGATGCGGATTCTTTTGGGGACAATGTTGTCCGCGACCACAGGCCGGTTGGCAGGTTCTGTCTTGCCGGGTACTGCTATCGTGCTTGCTTCAGGTGTCATAACTTGCAGTTAATGCATTACGGATAAATGCGCGTAAGCGTCCGCGCGAACGGAATCGTCTCGCGCACGTGCTCGAGGCCACAGATCCACGCCACGGCTCGTTCAATCCCCATGCCGAAGCCCGCGTGCGGCACTCCTCCGAACTTGCGCAAATCGAGATACCACTTGAAAGCCGACTCCGGCAGATCGTGTTCATGAATCCGTTGCCGCAGCAGGTTATAGTCGCCGATGCGCTGAGAACCGCCGATGATCTCGCCATAACCTTCCGGCGCGAGCACGTCCACGCACAGCGCCAGCTCAGGCCGCTGCGGATCGGGTTCCATGTAGAAAGCCTTTACCTGCGCCGGATACCGATGCACCATCACCGGCCGCTCAAATTGCGTAGAGATGTAAGTCTCGTCCGGGGAACCGAAGTCTCCGCCCCACTCAAACTTGGTTTCAATCTGGCCTTTGGCATGGCCTTCTTGAAGCATCTTCACCGCGTCATCGTAGGTGATGCGGGGGAATGGCGCCTTGATGTTTTCAAGCTTGGTGACATCGCGGCCAATCGTTTCCAAATCAGCGCGGCGGTGTGCAATCACGCTCTGGACAATATGGCTGATGAAGTTTTCCGCCAGCTCCATGATGTCGTTCAGCTCGGCGTAGGCAACTTCGGGTTCTACCATCCAGAACTCAGTGAGATGGCGGCGCGTCTTCGATTTTTCGGCGCGAAACGTTGGCCCGAACGAATACACCTTGCCCAGCGCCATTGCCGTTGCTTCGAGGTAGAGTTGTCCGGACTGCGTCAGGAACGCCTGCTCCTCAAAGTAGTCCACAGGGAAGAGAGTCGTCGTGCCTTCGCACGCAGCTGGTGTGAGGATGGGCGGATCAGTGAGCGTAAAGCCGCGCTCGTCAAAGAAATTTCTTGCCGCACGAATGATCTCGGCGCGCACGCGGAGGATCGCTGCCTGGCGCGGCGTCCGCATCCACAGATGACGATTCTCCATCAGGAAGTCCGGACCATGTTCTTTGCGGGCAATCGGGAACGGATCGTCTTCGGGCACACGCTGCACGACTTTGACGTCGCTCACGTCGAGCTCATAGCCGCCAGGAGCGCGCTTATCGGCCCGGACTTTGCCTGTGACGATCACGCTCGATTCATCCGTGAGGTTCTTGAGCGTGTCAAACACTTCTGGCGTAACCTGATTCTTCGGAACCACGCCCTGGATCACGCCGGTACCATCGCGGAAGATAGGAAAGATGAGCTTGCCGCTCTCGCGCTTGTTGTACAACCAGCCGCGAATCGTCACGCTCTGCCCTTCATGCTGGCCGATTTCCGCGATGCCGGCAATGGGCGCCTGTGTTGTTGTCTCCATTTTGCCTATCCTGCTGGAACCGCTGCTGTCTCCAGCATCTTGTAAGCTTCCTGCATCTTTCCCGCCACGTCGATGCCGTCCTGGCCTTCAATCTCAAGCAGCATTGCCGGTACTTGCGGCGCGGCTCGCAGCGCCTGCATGGTGTCTGCCCAATCAATGGTTCCTTCGCCCGGCCAGAAATGCGCATCCTTGTCTCCGCGATTGTCATGAACGTGAGTGGAGCGCACGCGGTTCTCCAAGACTCCAAACGCCTGATGAACCGAGCTCATCATGTGCGCGTGTCCGGTATCGAAGCAGATGCCAAGATCGGGGTAGTGCAGCGATCTCAGCAACTCGTTCAACTTTTCTGGAGTCGCCAGATCGTTGGGGATGTTCTCCAGCAGCAGTGTGATCCCGAGCTGGCGGCAGAAGGCGCGCAGATGCTCCACCGAACTCAGCGCGTTTTCAAACTTTCGCGGATCGTCATACTCGTCGCTCTTGCCGATGTGCTGGATGAGAAACCGAAACGGCAGATACTCAGCTACTTCCACAGCGCGCTTGATCTCATCCATCGCATCCACGCGGGATGGCTTGTCCAGGTCCACGATGTTCAGCGGCCGCCCGCCCGCTTTGAGCTCATTGCTCATGTACATGGGCGAGTGCATGGAATGGAACTCCACGCCTTCCGTCCTGAACCATTCGCCCAGTTCCTTGATGTGCTCCTTTTCCGTGTAATTGAAGTGGCCGCGCGCGGCAAAGATCTCGATTGCCTGTGCTCCGCCGCGCTTGAACGTATCCAGCAGCCCAGGGTGCAACCTCTTCTTGATAAAAATATAGCTGGAGATGGCGCGCAGCATTTAGAATCCCACTGCCTTCCCGCCGTTGCGGCCGTCGGATGCGCCCAGCAACTCTCCCGTGCGCGGATCAACTGCAATGCACTCGCCGTCACTCCAGTAATTTTCCTGCTTGATTTTGTGGCCGCGCGCTTCCAGCAGCTTCAGCGTGTCAGGAGAGATGCCAACATCCTCGACATCAATCTGATCTGGTTCCCACTGATGGTGGAAACGCGGCGCGTTCACCGCCTGCTCGATATCGAGGCCATAGTCCACAACTCCCATCACAATATTCGCGACCGTGGTGATGATGCGCGGGCCGCCTGGCGAGCCCAGCACCAGGAACAGCTTGCCATCTTTGGTCACGATGGTCGGCGCCATGGCCGAAAGCGGGCGCTTGCCGGGAGCTATGGAGTTGGCCGCACTCTGAATCAGCCCATAAGTATTCGGCACACCGGGCTTTGAAGTGAAGTCGTCCATCTCATCGTTGAGCAGGAATCCTAGCTTGCCTGCCGTTACCGCCGAGCCGAAGCTTTCGTTCAGTGTTGTGGTAACGGCGACGGCATTTCCCTGAGGATCAACCACAGAATAGTGCGTGGTATTGTGTGACTCCGACCCGACGAAAGCAGCCTGCGCCTTGGCACGCCGGTCAAGATCGCCAAAACCGGCCGGCCGCCGCAGCGCTTTGCTGTCACTGGCGTGCATAGGATCGATGGACTCGCGCCACGCCGCTGCGTACTTCTTGTCAATCAATTGCGCGACAGGAAGCTGGTTGAAATCAGGGTCCCCGAGAAACTCCGCGCGATCGTAAAATGCCCGCCGGAAAGCTTCCACCGTCAAGTGCATCGAGTCGGCCGAGCGGCTGCCCAGCTTCCCCAGATCGTAGCCTTCGAGTATGTTGAGCGATTCCACCAACGTGATTCCGCCGGAACTTGGCGGAGGTGCGCTGAGAATCTGATAGCCGCGGTAAGTGCCTTGGATCGGCTGGCGCTCCTTCACTTCGTATGAAGCCAGATCTTCAGCCGTGATCAGCCCGCCGCCGCGCTGGATCTCCTGCGCCAGTTCGCGTGCCATGGCGCCTTGGTAGAAGTCGTCCGGATTCGCTGCAATCCGCTCCAACGTACGGGCCAGTTCCGGCTGCCGGAACAGATCTCCCGGCTGATAGTAGTTTCCGTCGCGCTGGAAAATGTGCTTTGATTCCGCAAACTGTGCCAGTTCTTTTTCGTGCATGGATTGCGCTTCGTCGTAGGTGAGCCGGACGCCATCGCGGGCCAGCCGGATGGCCGGCTCCATCACGGCAGAGAGTGGCAATGTGCCCCAATGCTTCTCCGCATAAACCAATCCCGCAACCGAGCCCGGCACGCCGATGGCTCTATATCCGACAAGACTGGCGTTCGGGATTACGTTCCCCTGAGCGTCCAGGTACATGTCGCGCGTGGCAGCTTTGGGGGCTTTCTCGCGATAGTCGAGAAAATGCACCTCGCCGGAGGCCATGCGCACCAGCATGAAACCGCCGCCTCCGATGTTGCCGGCCTCGGGATGGACGACAGCGAGAGCAAATCCGGTGGCGACGGCGGCATCCACCGCGTTGCCGCCCCGGCGCATGATCTCGGCCCCGACGCGTGAAGCTTCTGGATGAACGCTCGCCACAATTGCTTTATTGGCGTGAACCGGACGCAGCCCGTCCGCTGCGGCCACGCCAACTGCCGCGAGGCAAACTGTAACTATCTGCGCAATCAGAGATTTACGGAACCAAGTCATGATCGTTATGGAGCTGATAGACGAGCCGTTCCTGAGGAACTATTGAGGCTAGCTTACACGTTGGCGCACAGTCAAATGTCGCGGATGCGAACTGCCAACAGTGCCAGAATTGCCAAATAATCCAAATTGAACGCTTACTTGGAGTAATGCACCTGCACTGAGCCTTTTGAGTTCGGATGGCGCTTGATACAGACCACCTTTGTATAGGCGGTGCGGAACCCGGTGCGTTCCACGTTGCGCTGCGAGGTCGTGCCTGGCATGGTGAGCGTGACGGCCAAGGTGCATCCGGCCTGCTGTGCCAGACGCAGGCGTTCTTGCATGAACGCTGTTTGGATTCCCCTGCCGCGAAATTCCGACAGAGTAGCTGCTCCGAAGAAGCCGGCCATATTGTGTTCCGGCACGATCAGTCCGCCGGCGACTCCCACCATCGTTCCATCCACAAATGCCGCCAGAGCAAGGGGATGTTCCGGAGCAGCCCAGGGCAGGAAGAAATCAGAAAAGCGGGGAGCCTGGTCTTCAAAAAAGACTTTCGCGCACAACTCTGACCAGATGCGCGCCTCGTCCGGCTTTACTCTGCGGATCTCAATCCCCCGGCCCGGCTGCGCGGCAAATTTTTCTTCCGGCAAAATCCAGCGCGCCAACGTCTGGTTAAATTCGGCCACTTGAAAGCCGCGCCGGTTCAGTGCCTCGAAGAGAGATGAATCCGCATAAGGGCAGACGTCCACCTGGGCATGGGCCTCACGCTGGAAGTAGAAATCCTCCACATGCTCAATGTCATCAGGGGTAACCTTCTCTGCGAAGCCTAAGCCATGCGCTCGTCCGACGGGAGAACGGCGCGCAACAAAGACAATATCCCCGCCCAGAAACTGTTCCCAACACGCGCCCATTTCCGGTTTGCGCTCTTGCATCGCCTGTGCGTAGCGCAATGCGCCAAATTCCTCAGCTGCCTCCATCCGGCGCGCATCGGCACGACTCAGGAAAACTGGTTCATTTGACTTCAAGCCCTTCTTGACCTCTGGTCTGTTATATCAACTCTCGTTAGAAGCCAGCCACGCTAAGTGTGACCCTCAACTTTTCAAGACGTTCGCGGACTATGCAGATAAAAAAGAATGCGCTCCTTTCACGGAGCGCATTAGCTTAAAAATTGTTGGGATTGCGGCTACTTGTTTTCTTCTTCGCCGCCGCCCTGTTCTGGCGTGGCGCCGGTCTGGGCCTGCTCTTCTTCCATTTGCTTGCGGATTTCTTCCTGACGCTTGGCCCGGATTTCCGCCCGCTTGGCCCGCTTGGCCTCGATGACTTTCTCGCTGCCCAGCAGTTCGATGAAGCAGGTCTCCGCGCCGTCGCCCGTCCGCCAGCCTTTGTGAATGATGCGCAGATAGCCGCCGTTACGGTCGCCGAAGCGTGGCGCAACGGTATCAAAAAGCCGGTCAACGGATTCGCGCGTCATCAGATAGCCGAGCGCGAGCCGCCGGGCTGGCACGTCGCCGCGTTTGCCCAGTGTGATCATCTTTTCCACATGCGGGCGCATGGCTTTGGCTTTGGCCGGCGTGGTTTCAATCCGCTCTTCCATGATGAGCGAGGTCACCAGGTTGCGCAGCAGCGCGCGCCGGTGGCTTGTGTTTCGTCCGAGTTTCTTGGTTGCATTGCGATGGCGCATGGTCAAATCCTTGATTTGGTAATTGAGTAATTTCGTAATTTGGTAATCGGGAAGGGATCACGGGTTGAAATTACCCAATTACCAAATTTCCCGATTACCAATTGTTAAAATTCCTCTCCCTCCCCGCCTTCATAGGACACCGGCGCAGTGCTAAGCGCGGACGGCATCTGGCTGGTGGGACCGGGAACGGCGTTGCCCTGTTCGTCAATCTTCATGCCCAGCGAAAGGCCCATCGAAGCAAGGATCTCCTTGATCTCGTTGAGCGATTTGCGGCCGAAATTCTTGGTCTTGAGCATCTCCGCTTCGGTTTTCTGCACCAGTTCGCCAATCGACTGAATGTTGGCGTTCTTGAGGCAGTTGTAGCTGCGAACCGAAAGCTCGAGCTCTTCCACGGAACGGTTGAGGTTCTCGTTCTTGATCTGCGGGCGGTCCTCGCCGCGGGCCTCGCTCTCCAACTCCTCTTCAAAGTTGATGAAGATGGTCATGTGGTCCTTCAGCAGCTTGGCGGAAAGGCCAAGCGCGTCAGCGGGAGCAATGGAGCCGTTGGTCCAGATTTCGATGTCGAGCTTGTCATAGTCGGTAATCTGGCCCAGGCGGGCCGCTTCCACGGTGTAGTTCACCTTGCGCACCGGCGAATGGACCGAATCAATGGGAATGAATCCGAGACCTAGGTCTTCGTCGAAGTTCTTATCGGCGGAAACGTAGCCGCGTCCACGTTTCAATCTCATCTCCATGTCGAGCTTGCCGCCTTCGGAAACGGTGGCAATGTAAACGTTCTTGTCCAGTACCTCGATGTCGGAGTCAGCTTCAATCATGCCGGAGGTCACAACCCCGGGCTGGTCGGTCTTCAGGTAGATCGCTTTTGGGCCGTCGCCGTTCAGCTTGAACGGGACCTGCTTCAGGTTCAGGATGATGTCGGTTGCGTCCTCGACCACTCCCTGGATGGACTGGAACTCGTGCAGCACGCCTTCAATCTTCACCGCAGTGATGGCAGCGCCTTCGATTGAGGAAAGCAGCACGCGCCGCAGAGCGTTGCCGATGGTGGTGCCAAATCCCCGCTCGAACGGTTGCGCGTAAAAGCGGCCGTATTTGCCGGTCAATGTCTCGGTGTCAGTCGCGAGACGCTTCGGTTTTTGAAAACCTCTCCAAAGTGCCATTTTTCTTTTCCTTTCAATCCCGCTCCGCTTGGCTCATTCGCCCCGCGGCGAAAGGCTGATCTGGTGCGGGCGATTGTTGCTAAGCAGCACTTGGCCTTTAGCCTTTAGCTCTTAGCTTTTGCTAACAATGGTTTCGGCTCTTGTCCGAAACCAAATCGACTTGCAGATGCATTCTTCAAATCAGTCGTAGCCTTGATCGAGAAGGCCTTTAGCCCCTGCAAACTGCGGCTTTAGCCACAGCTAAGATTTACTTCGAGTACAGTTCCACGATGAGCTGTTCGTTCACCGGAGTCGCAATGTCTTCGCGCTTCGGCAGCGACAGCACGCGGCCTTTTAGGTTATCGCGGTCCACCTCAAGCCATGCCACCACGGGCTGATGGCTGGAAAACTCGCGTGCTCCCTCCACCACCGTAAACTTCCGCGCCTTTTCCCGTACCTGAATCTCATCGCCGGCGCTGACTTCAAACGATGGTATGTTCACGCGGCGATTGTTCACGTCAACGTGGCCGTGCCGCACCAATTGCCGGGCTTGGCGTCGCGATGTCGCAAACCCGAGCCGGTAG
This sequence comes from Terriglobales bacterium, assembly GCA_035280185.1. GTDB lineage: Bacteria > Acidobacteriota > Terriglobia > Terriglobales > Acidobacteriaceae > Angelobacter. Next base: position 7,932 of record DATEGH010000116.1, on the reverse strand, counting down.
ATGACGTTGTCGAGCCGGCGTTCAAGTTGCTGCAACAACAGCTCGCCGGTGACGCCCGGTTTGCGCGCGGCCTTCTCAAAGTAGTTGCGGAACTGGTTTTCCAGCGTGAAGTAGACGCGCTTGGTCTTCTGCTTCTCACGCAGTTGCAGGCCGCAGCCGACTACTTTGGCTTTGCGGTCCTTGCCATGCTGGCCGGGAGCAAAGTTGCGCTTCTCCACCGGGCACTTGTCAGTGAAACACTTGGCGCCCTTCAAAAATAGCTTCATGCCTTCGCGACGGCAAAGGCGGCATACTGCACCTTTATATCTTGCCAATTCGATTCTCCTTTTACTTCAGGTGACGATCGGTTTACAGGCGGTGTGGCCCTTCGTCCCGATCCAGATGTGATTTGAAATTTTCAAGCTTGAAATTTCAAATTGAAAATCAGACGCGGCGCCTTTTCGGCGGCCGGCACCCATTGTGCGGAATGGGTGTAACATCCCTAATCTGACGCACGTCAAGACCCGCAGCAGCCAGAGCGCGAATGGCCGACTCGCGTCCAGAACCCGGGCCGTTAACCCGCACTTCAACAGAACGCATGCCGTGATCGCGGACCTGGTTGGCGGCGTTCATCGCAGCCTGCTGCGCTGCGAATGGCGTGCCTTTGCGCGAACCGCGGAACCCCAGCGAACCCGCGCTCTTCCATGCCAACGTCCGCCCTTCGCCATCCGCGATGGTTACGATGGTGTTGTTGAATGATGCCTGGATATAGCAGACGCCATGAGGAACGTTTTTGCGCTCCTTCTTCTTGAAAACCTTCTTCTTGCCTTTTGTGCCGGCCGCCGCGCCGGCTGCTGCTGCTTTCGCCATTCTCTAATCCTCGACATCGCCGCAGCTCCCGCTCAGAATCCCGGTCCCGCCAGCAATGTGGTTCTTACTTCTAGCCGCTAGCTCCGAGCTTCTAGCTACCGGCCGATACCTTCAAAGCTAGCAGCTAGTAGCTAGCCGCTAGCAACTTGTTTATGTTTTCGCCGACGCCTTCTTCTTATTCGCCACTGTTCCCTTGCGCGGTCCCTTGCGGGTGCGCGCGTTGGTGTGTGTGCGCTGGCCCCGGACCGGCAGGTTGCGGCGATGACGGAATCCACGGTAAGAACCGATTTCAATCAGCCGCTTGATGTTCATCGAAATGTCTTTGCGCAGGTCGCCTTCGACGCTGCCTTCATTCTCGATGACCTGGCGGATGCGGTTCACCTCGTCTTCGTTCAGGTCCTGTACCTTCTTCATCGTCTCGACTTTCGCGGTTCCCAGAATACGCCTGGAGCGCGCGTTGCCGATGCCGTAGATGTAGGTCAGCGCGATATCTACGTGCTTGTTGCGCGGAAGATCCACGCCTGCAATACGAGCCATAATAACTCCTCTAGCCTTGCCGCTGCTTATGTTTCGAGTTTTCGCAGATCACCCGCACCACGCCTTTGCGGTGCACGATCTTGCACTTATCACAAATCTTTTTTACTGATGCTCTGACCTTCATAATTTCCGCTCGCTTTGCCTTTTGAGCTCACAGGCTTTCTCCTGCCGAGCAAGCTCTTCGCTGATTTGGTAATTGAGTAATTTGGTAATTTGCTTCTCAATTACCAACTTACCAAATTACGCACTTACCAACCTCGCCAACCTTTCAAGGCCTACTTGTACCGATACACGATTCTGCCCCGTGTCAGGTCGTACGGTGATAGTTCCACCGCGACCTTGTCTCCGGGAAGAATACGGATAAAGTTCTTTCGCATTCTGCCGGAAACGTGCGCCAGAACCTGATGTTTGTTCTCCAGTTCCACCCGGAACATGGCATTGGGCAACGGTTCCAACACTGTTGCCATTACCTCAATCGCGTCTTCTTTACTCACTCAACTCCTTGAAGTCAGCCTCTAGCTACTAGCGGCTGGCTTCTAGACAAACTGGTTTCAAATCCGATTCAAGTGTTGAGGGCTTCCCCGATGCATCGTATTTGCATAACTAGCAGCTCGTAGCTAGCAGCTACTCCGTCAGCACCAGCGGCCCATTCCTCGTGACAGCCACCGTGTGCTCGAAGTGCGCGCTGTAGCTGCCGTCTTCAGTCACAGCCGTCCACTTGTCGTCCAGCACTCGCGCGCCGGGCTTGCCCACGTTCACCATAGGCTCGATGGCCAGGACCATGCCTTCGCGCAGCCTTGTTCCATGTCCGCGCACGCCGAAGTTCGGCACCTGCGGGTCCTCATGAAGCCGCGTCCCAATTCCGTGCCCGACAAAGTCACGCACAATACTGAAGCCGTTGGCTTCTACGTGCTCCTGCACCGCAGCGCCAACGTCACCCACCGTCTTCCCGAGCCGGACTTCCTGAATCGCTTTCTTCAGCGATTGCTCCGTCACGTCCAGAAGCTTTTTCAGTTCCGGCGCCAGCGCATCACCTACCGGAACGGTGATGGCGGCATCCCCATAGTAGCCGTCCAGCACCACGCCGCAATCGATTGAGACGATATCTCCGGTCTTCAGGACCCGCTTCTCTGAAGGGATCCCGTGAATGATCTCGTTGTTCACTGACGTGCACAGCACGCAAGGATAATCGTAATAACCCTTGAAAGCCGGCTTCGCGCCCAGATCTCTGATCTTCTCTTCCGCCGCGCGCTCCAGGTCCATCGTGGAGACGCCGGGCTTCACCAGCCCTTTAACCGCATTCAGCACCTGGCGAACGATGTGGCCGCTCCGCCGCATCTTTTCCAGCTCTGCATGTGACTTGCAGTTAATCATGCTCAGGCCGCGGCGGCCCCGCCCTCAAGAATCGTGAAAATCTCGCTCGTAATCTCCGGCACGGGCCGTTCTCCGTCAACCTGCCGCAGCCGTCCCTGCCGGCCATAATATTCCACCAGCGGAAGCGTCTGCTCTTCATAGCTCTTCAACCGCTCGGAAATGACCTCTTCCCGGTCATCTTTGCGCTGGACTAAAGGCGTGCCGCAGGCATCACAAACGCTGTCGTCTTTTGGCGGCTGGAAGTAGATATTGTAAATCTTGCCTTCGACGGGACAAGAACGGCGACCCGTAAGCCGTTGCAGTAGTTGATTATACCCGACCTTGATCTCGATCACAACCGGCTTGGCCGCGCCCAGAAACTCGTCCAGCCATTCGGCTTGCCCGGTCGTCCGCGGGAAGCCGTCCAGAATGTAACCGCGCTGGCAGTCCGGCTGGCGCAGCCGCTCGCCCACCATCGGAAGCATAAGCTCATCCGGCACGAGCTGGCCGGACTTCATCAGCGGGTCAGCCTTCTTCCCCAGCACAGTTCCCCGGGCCACGCCGATCCGCAAAATGTCTCCCGTAGAGATCTGCGGAATGCCGTACCGGCTCGCGATCATCATGGCCTGGGTACCCTTGCCGGCGCCCGGAGGCCCCAGCAGAATGATCGGTCCAACGGCCGCCGTTGAGTAGGTAGAGCTCATGGACTAGTTCCAGAGTCTCCTTCCCTTGACCTTGCTGCTACGCGAAGTGAAACCCTCGTAATGGCGCATGACCAACTGCGACTCGATCTGGTTGACCGTATCCATGGCCACGCCGACCACAATCAGCAGCGACGTGCCGCCGAAATAGAAGGTCACGCCCAAACCATTGAGCACCCAGTTCGGCAGCCCTTCAAACAGACGCTGTCCCAGCCAGGTGGGCATGTGGTTCAGGTGAATGCCGGCGATCATCCATTCCGGAATGAACGAAATCAGAATCAGATAGAGGCCGCCAACCAGCGTTACTCGCGTCAGAACGTCGTTGATGTAGTCCCGCGTGCGGTGGCCCGGACGGATGCCCGGAATGAATCCACCATGCTTGCGCATGTTGTCGGCGACGTCAGCCGGATTGAAGACGATTGAAACGTAGAAGTAGGCAAAGAAGACGATGCCCACCGCGTAGAGCAGCGTGTACAGTGGTTCACCCCAGCGCAACTGCTCCATCAACCCGCCGAAATATCGATTCAGCGTGCCTCCGGTCTTGAACGCAGCGGAATAGGTCATCATCTGCGGAATACTCAGCAGCGACGAAGCAAAGATCACCGGCATGACGCCGCCGGAGTTCACCCGCAGCGGAAGGTGCGTGGCCTGGCCACCCATAATGCGCCGTCCCACCACGCGCTTCGCGTACTGCACCGGAATGCGGCGTTCCGCGCGTTCCATGAAAACAATGAACGCAACCACCGCAATCATGATGGCAACGAGCAGAACCATTGCCGGAATCGTAAAGCTGCCCCAAGCCTGCTGTCTGGCTTTCACCAGGAGGTCCTGTACTGCGCGCGGCAGTCCCACAACGATGCCGGCAAAAATCAGCAGCGACATTCCGTTTCCGACGCCGCGCTCCGTGATCTGCTCGCCCAGCCACATGATGAACATGCTGCCGGTGGTCAGAGTCACAATAGTCATGAAGATGAAGGAATAGCCCGGTGTTAGAACAAAATCCTGGCTCTGCAACGTGAAGGCAATGCCCAGGCTTTGCAGGAAAGAGAGGATCAGCGTCAGATAGCGGGTCCACTGGGTGATCTTGCGCCGCCCCAGTTCGCCTTCCTTCTGCAACCGTGCCAACGGCTCCCACACCACGGTGAGCAACTGCAGAATGATGGACGCGGTGATGTAGGGCATGATGCCCAGAGCAAAAATGGTCAGCCGGCGCAGGTTGCCGCCGCTGAACAGATCATAAAAACCGAGCAACCCGCCGCTTTGCGATTCAAAGGCCTGCTGCAGCTTGCTGGTATTGATCCCCGGCGTCGGTATGTGCGATCCCAGGCGGTACACGGCCAGCATGGCCAGCGTGAACAGGACACGCTTGCGCAGGTCCGGCACGCGAAAGATATTGGCAAATTTCTCAAACATCGGGACTCTACTTCTTCCTGGATTTTGCTTCCGGCTTACTCGCTTGTTCCGGAGCGGGGCTGCCGAGCGTTTCCGCCTTGCCTCCGGACTTTGAAATCTTCTCCTGGGCTGACTTGGAGAACTTGTGCGCCTGCACGTTCAGCGCCGACTTAAGATCGCCATCGCCCAGCACCTTGATAAGGTCATTCTTGTGCGCCAGCCCGGCTTTCACCAAAACTTCGGGCGTAACGTTCTTTTCCCCCAGTTCGGCCAGCCTGTCAAGGTTCACCACGCGGTACTCGGTGCGGAAGATGTTGGTGAATCCGCGCTTGGGCAAACGGCGATGCAGCGGCATCTGGCCGCCTTCAAAGCCGCGCATCAGGCGCGAGCCGGACCGTGAACCCTGGCCTTTGTGTCCGCGGGTCGAGGTCTTGCCCATGCCGCTTCCCATACCGCGCCCAATACGCTTACGGTTCGCCGTGGCGCCCTTGGGAGGCCGTAGTGTTGATAAATTCGTTGGCACTGTTGTTTCCTTCTTCGCAGCCCGTCTCAGAGGCTACTCGGTTTCCCTTGTTACATTTCATAATTGAGTAATTTGATAATTGTGTAATTGAAAAGTACTTTCTCTCAGTTCCATTACCAACTTACTAAATTACCCAATTACCAAATCCGCGTCCCTGTCTACTGTCCGACAATCTGCACCAGATGCGGTACTTTCGCAATCATTCCCCGGATCGATGGAGTGTCTTCCCGCTCCACGATCTGGTTCAGCCGGGTAAAGCCCAGCCCTTTAATCACGGCCTTATGCTTCACCGGCGTGCAGATTTTCGAGCGAACGTACTGGATCTTGATCTTTTTTTTCGCTGCTGTCATGGTTAGAGCTCCTGCGACTCCTTGCCTCGCACTTTGGCCACTTCCTTGCGGTCGCGCAGCCGGTTCAATGCATCGAAGGTAGCTTTGATTACGTTGTGCGGATTGGCCGTGCCGATCGATTTGGTCAGCACATTCTGCACGCCCGCTGAAGTCATCACCGCGCGCACCGCGCCGCCGGCGATCACCCCGGTTCCTTCCGGCGCCGGTTTCAGCAGCACCATGCCAGACCCGAAGCGTCCCAGCACCTGGTGCGGAATAGAGTTCTGCGTCAGGTTCACCTTCACCAGGTTCTTCTTGGCCGATTCAATTCCTTTGCGGATGGCTTGCGGGACTTCCTTCGCCTTGCCCGAGCCGTAGCCAACCACGCCGGCAGCAGGATCGCCCACCACCACCAGCGCCGCAAACGACATGTTTTTGCCGCCTTTGACCACCTTGGTCACACGATTGATGGTAACCACCTGGTCCTTCAGTTGATAGCTGCCTGCGTCAAGTTTCCTTTTGCTTGCTGTCGCCATTTTTAGAACTCCAGACCTGCCTCGCGCGCCGCTTCGGCCAGCGCCTTGATACGTCCGTGATACAGATATCCGCCCCGGTCGAACACGACTTTCTTGATGCCCTTCTGCTGCGCCCGCTCGGCAATAGTCTTGCCGATTTCTTTTGCGCTCGCCACGTTTCCGCCGGTCTTCTTGCTTCCCTTCTTGCCTTGTACCGTGCTGGCATGGGCAATGGTGGCCCCGGTGCTGTCATCAATTACTTGCGCGTAAATGTGGTTCAGCGAGCGGTAAACGTTCAGCCGCGGCCGCTCTGCCGATCCGCTCAGCCGTTGCCGCATCCGCTGGTGAATCCGCCGCCGCGTTTCGTCTTTCGAGATATTTGGAATCATCTTCTTCTGCCTTTGCTTCGTACTGCCCTGGCAGCACGATCAAATAAAATTAAAATTTCAAATTTGAAATTTACTTCGCGCCAGTTTTCCCGACCTTCTTCTTCAACCGCTCGCCCAGGTACCGAATACCCTTCTGCTTGTAGGGATCAGGAATACGCAGCGCGCGCATCTCGGCCGCCACCTGCCCGACTTTCTGGCGATCAATGCCGCTTACCGTCAGGCGTGTCTGCTTGGGATCAATCGCAACCGTCACACCGGTGGGCAGCGGATACTCAATCGGGTGCGAATAGCCCAATGTGAACACCACCGTCGTCTTGCCTTTCATCTCGGCACGGTAGCCGATGCCCACGATCTCCAAATCCTTCGACCATCCCTTGGTCACGCCCTCGACGGCATTGTTCACCAGGGCGCGAACCAGACCGTGTACCGCAGCATGATCATCATCCTGCCGCGTAACCTGAATGTGACCGTCTTGCTGTTCCAGCTTCACGCCCGCGGGAAGATGCGTCTGCACCTGCCCTTTCGGACCGTTCACCGTCACGGTGTTGCCCTTCACTTCAAACTTCACTCCCGCCGGCAGCGGGATCGGTTTCTTTCCGATACGAGACATTGTTCAAATCCTTCTTCTAGTGAGTCCCTCGAAGCGATTGGCTCGCTCGAGTTCCACAACCATCAGCCATGAGCTCTTAGCCTATCAACCTCATGAATTCTGAATCAGCCCGCAGCCACCAAGGGCCAAGCGCTAAAGGCCAAGTGCTGCCTTCCTACCACACTTCGCACAGAATCTCGCCGCCCACGCCTTCCTTGCGCGCCTGGCGGCCGGTCATCACGCCTTTGGGCGTGGTGAGAATGTTGATTCCGAGCCCACCCAACACACGCGGAATGTCATTGCGGCCCACATAGACGCGGCATCCCGGCCGCGAAATGCGCTGCAGATTGGAGATGGCGGCGCCGCTCTCGCTGCCGTACTTCAGATAAATCCGCAGTACCTTCTGGCCGTCTTCTTCCGTAGCCTTGAAGTTGGCGATGTATCCTTCTTCTTTCAGAATGCGCGCAATCTCCAGCTTCAGCTTGGAAGCCGGAACATCGAGCTTCTGGTGCCGCGCGTTGATCGAATTGCGAATGCGCGCCAGCAAATCTGCGACCGGATCGGTCAAACCCATCTTCGTTCTCCTCTTATCGTCACCCGTTTGTCCCGCGGCTCACCGAGGGAAACCTGCCGTGACGTACTGCAAACCGGCCATTGGCTCTTGGTACTTGGCCTTTGGCCCGAAGCCCGTGAGCTTCTGAACTCCCATTGCGCCTGGTGTCTCTGGCCAAATACCAATAGCCAAATACCAACTA
>DATEGH010000115.1:0-11401 GCA_035280185.1 Terriglobales bacterium | reverse complement strand
CACCATCGGCACGCAAGGAATTGACGTGCTCGACAGCGGGAAAGGTCTGCCTTCAGAACAGAAATTTGACGAACTGGAAGAAGGCGAAGACGTAGAACTTGACCTCACTCCAGGCGCGCTGGAGAAGACCAACGATCCCGTTCGCATGTACCTGCGCGAGATGGGAACCGTTCCGTTGCTCACCCGCGAAGGCGAAGTCGAAATCGCCAAGCGCATCGAGCGCGGGCAACTCCGCGTTTTGAAAGCGCTTTCACGTTCTCCCATTGTGATCAAAGAAATCCTCGCGCTGGGCGAGGACCTGAAGCGCGGCGTCCGCTCCATCAAGGAGCTGGTCGCGTTCGATGAAGAGGAGATCACGGACGAGATTGTGCAGGCGCGCCTTAAAGACTTCGTCGGCAAGATTGACGATGTCGGCAAGCACTACAAGAAGTCGCAACAGCTTGCGGAGAAACTGGAGCAGATCCAGGCCAAGAAAAAACCTAAGGAATTTCGCAAGTGCCGCTGGGCGCTGGGGCGCGCGCAAGTGCTGGTTTCCACCGGCATCCGCAACCTCAAGTTCACGCATCCCGAGCGCAAGCGGCTCATTGACAAAGTCAACAAGACGGTTGACTCCATGCGGCAGCTCGACCGCCAGATCAACAATCTGGACAAGAAGATCGAGGCCAGCCGCGTTGAGGAGACCCGCCGTGAGTTCCGCCGCATTCAGCGGGCGCACAAGCTCGACCTGGAAAAAATTGAGCACGATACCGGTGTCACCTATCCCGAGTTGAAGCGCACACAGCGCGAAATCATCCAGGGCGACGTGGATGCCGAAGCCGCGAAACGCGAGCTGATCGAGGCCAACCTTCGCCTGGTGGTTTCGATTGCCAAGAAGTACACCAATCGCGGACTGCAGTTCCTGGATTTGATTCAGGAAGGCAACATCGGCTTGATGAAAGCCGTAGACAAATTCGAGTATCGCCGCGGCTACAAGTTCTCGACCTACGCCACGTGGTGGATCCGCCAGGCCATCACCCGCGCGATTGCCGATCAGGCCCGCACCATTCGTATTCCGGTGCACATGATCGAGACCATCAACAAGCTGATCCGCACTTCGCGGCAATTGGTGCAGGAGCTTGGCCGCGAACCTACTTCGGAAGAGATCGCCAAGCGGATGGATATTCCGGTAGCCAAGGTCCGCAAGGTGCTGAAGATTGCCCAGGAGCCGATCTCGCTGGAGACGCCCATCGGTGAAGAAGAAGATTCGCATCTGGGCGACTTCATCGAAGACCGCTCCATGGTTTCGCCGGCCGAAGCCGTTATCAACGTGAACCTGAAAGACCAGACCGCTCAGGTGCTGCGTTCGCTGACCCCGCGGGAAGAGAAGGTCATTAAGATGCGCTTTGGCCTGGAAGACGGCTCCGAGCATACGCTCGAGGAAGTGGGCCAGTCATTCGCGGTCACCCGCGAGCGCATTCGCCAGATCGAAGCGAAGGCGCTGCGCAAACTGCGGCATCCTTCAAGGTCAAGGAAGCTGAAGGCGTTCATGGATGGAATCCGCGAAGCGTAATTCTCGCCACTGATTTACAGTGGATAACACTGATCAAAACGGCGCTGCCAAAAGCAGCGCCGTTTGCTTCTTGATTCAGACGCAGAAGCTGCGCTACCTCTAAATTTTTTCTAATTATCAATTCTTAATGAAAGTTCCTCCTCTTTGCTGGATTGAGACAAGTAGAAGTTAAGCAAAAAGCCGAGGAGCGAGCCAATGAAGCGCAGCACATTGGAACGGGATTTCTTTCTCTGCAACGCGTCGTCGGCGCGTGTGCGGGAAGCGGAGAATGCACGCCAGAATCGAGCGGAAATTGTACGAGCTTATTCCTACGGGCAGATTTCGCGGCGTGACCTTATTAAATGGGGTCTGATTACAGCTACTGGCGCGCTCGCTCCCATCCATGGCTTGAATCCATTTATTAAGAGTGCATATGCAGACGATAGCGGAATACCCACCGGCGCGCCGCCCAGCCCGCTGTTCGGGGCGCAGCCGTTCACGCAGCCGATGCCGCGGTTTGACGTCTTGTCGCGCAATGCCACGTCCTCTTTGAATCCTGTTTATCAGGCCGAAGCGAATCAAACTCAAATTCCCGTCGATCCGGCTCTGGGTGGAGGATTCGGCCCATGCGAAGGCCGTCCTCCCGGCCCGATCTGGGCGCATCAACGGTTTGCGCAATTTCCGCCGCAGGTCGCCGTCGACGTCACGCAGGAAGGGGCCAAAGGCAACCTCGCCTACAATCCGGGAGTCAGTTCAACCCTCAACTCTGAGATCGATAACACTCTGGCATTCCCTCCGCGTTTTCATCCCAATCTGCCAGACCAGAACCCGTTCGCCTTGTGGACCTTCAACGGCACTCTTCCTCCCAAACTCCTGCAGGTCCGTTATGGGGAACCAGTGCTGTTCCGCCACCATAACAAGCTTCCGGTCGACGTCACGCAGAACGGCGGTTTCGGCCGGCACACAATTTCCACGCACGAGCACAACGGCCACCATGGCGCGGAGAATGACGGATTCACCGGAGCGTATTTTTTCCCCGGTCAGTTTTATGACTATCACTGGCCGATCGTTCTCGCTGGACGAGACACCGTTAACACGCAAGCAACCGATTCGCGCTCTGGAAGTCCTGACGGGAACGGCCACATTAACAACGTTCCTGGCGACTGGCATGAAACCATGTCAACTCACTGGTTTCACGATCACATGTTCAGCTTCACTGCCCAGAACGTTTACAAGGGCAACGCCGCGATGATGAATATTTACAGCGCCCTTGATCGGGGCAACGAGGCCATTCGGAACGAAGGACCTAATGGAACCACAGTGAATCTCTGCCTGCCCAGCGGCACAGCCAAGGACTGGGGCAATCTGGATTACGACATTAATCTCATGCTGGCGGACAAAGCATGGGACCAGAACGGGCAGCTCTTCTTCGACATCTTCGACTTTGACGGCTTCCTCGGCGACGTAATGACAGTCAATCTCGTCTACAAGCCGTACTTCGAAGTAGAGCAGCGGAAGTACCGCTTCCGCATCCTGAATGCCGCTGTCTCACGCTTTTTCCAGATTCAGCTCAGTGACAATTCTCCGATGATTCAGATTGCCAACGACGGCAACCTGCTTCCCACACCTGTAACCCTCGCCCGTCTCGACCAGCAGGGAATCGCCGAGCGTTACGACATCGTGATTGATTTCTCGCGCTATGCCGTGGGAAGCAAAGTCTGGATGGTGAACGTCCTGGCACATGAGAATGGTGCAGTTCCAAGCGGTACTGTGTCATTGGCGACCGCGCTGGCAGGCAAATCCAGCGATCCGTGTGTCGGCAAATTCCTGGAATTCCGCATCGTTCGTGCGCCGGCTCAGCCAGACAAGAGCCAGGTGCTTGCCGCTCTGATTCCCAATCCTGACCTGAGTAGTATTCCTGCGGCTGCAACTCGCACATTTGTCTTCGGCGATGGCGGAAATCAAACCACGCGGAATCCGGTGACGTCGTTCCGCGGCAAATGGGGCATCGGTACCGATGGAGGCGACAAACTGGATGCAGACTTCGCGCGTGTCTCAGCAGCTCCCAAATTTGGCACGCGCGAAATTTGGACTTTGATCAACGATGGCGGTGAATGGGACCATCCCGTCCATATCCACTTTGAAGAAGGCCAGATTCTTGCCCGCAACGGAAGCGCCAGTAATGTGCCGGCATGGGAGAAGGGCAGAAAGGACGTCTATCGTTTGCGCCCATCCGGGAGCGTGACTCTCACCATGCAGTTCCGTGATTGGGGAGGCATGTTTATGGAGCATTGCCACAACACCGTCCATGAAGACAACGCCATGCTTCTGCGTTGGGAGCTCGATGATGGTGGAACGCCATTCCTGCGGCCCTTGCCTACTCCCATTCCCACGCCGCAAGGTGTCACCTTCATTTCCCCCGACGACATTCTTCCCACGGCGTTCACCGGCGGAGGCAAAAGCAGTGGAAGCTAGCCACATTGAGCAGCGACAGTTGAAAAAATGAAACGAGTTCTTCATCTCGCATCGATCTCTGTCCTGGCGGTGCTCTCCCTTGGCGCCCTGGCCCAAAATTCGCGCTGGGGCGCCAACTACTTCCCTAATGTTGTGCTCACGACTCAAGATGGAACCAAGGTCCATTTCTATGACGATCTGCTGAAAGGCAAGATCGTGGTCATCGATTTGATCTACACGCATTGCGTTGATTCTTGTCCCCTGGAAACTGCGCGCCTCGTCCAGGTACAGCGGATGCTCGGCGACCGTGTAGGAAAAGACATCTTCTTCTATTCCATTACGCTCGATCCGAAGCGCGATACTCCAGAGGTTCTTAAGGCCTATGCGCAGAAGTACGGGGTCGGTCCGGGATGGCTCTTCCTTACAGGAAGCAAGGACGACATTGACCTGATCAGCCGCAAGCTCGGGCTCTACTCGGCCATCGCAGCGCGCACTCGCGACGGACACCAACCGGCGGTTCTCATTGGCAATGAGGCGACGGGGCAATGGATCAGGAACTCAGCTACCGATAACCCGCGATTCCTTTCCATCATGATCGGAGACTGGCTGAGCAGTTGGAAAAGGCGCTCCACGGTCTCGACTCCGAGTTATGCGCAGGCGCCGCAGCTCAACATCAAAGATAAAGGCCAGTACATTTTCGCCACACATTGCGCTGCCTGCCATAGCATCGGCCACGGCGATACCATTGGGCCCGATCTGCAGGGAATCACCCAGCTTCGTCCTGCCGCGTGGTTGACGCATTTCATTGAGGACCCTGACAAGCTGTTGGCGGAAAAAGATCCGCTCGCAGTTTCGTTATTCGAGAAATACGGTCAGGTGCAGATGCCCAACCTGCGGTTGGCCGGAGAAGATGTGGCTGCAATCATCCAATTTCTGCATACGGCCGCGCCTGAATTCAGCAGCGCTGCTAATCGCGCCAGCCCGGAAGAACCGGTCCTTGCTCCGGACCGCTGAGTCGGTACAGCCTGGTTTTCCGCGAAAAAAATTTTCTCTGCAATTCGCCGCGCAGCCGCAAGTGTGCGCGGTGAAGGCGTGTGCTCGCCAGCTCGATCGATATGCCAAGCTTCAGGGAAACCTCGTGCATTGAAAGTCCCTGAATATCGCGCAGGAGGAATACACGCAGATAACTTTCTTCGAGAGAATTCGCCGCGCGCGACAGCGCCGCGTGGAATTCCTGACGTTCCAATAAATCGGCGGGAGAGAGATGGTGATCGGGCAATCGAATCTCCCGTTCCGGTTCGCCCTGAAATCCGGGGAGTTCTATCTCGCGATATTTCCGCTTTTTGCGAAGGTGCTTGAGAGCTTCGTTGGTAGCGATCTGGAACAGCCATGCGCCAAAGCTCTGCGCGGGGCGGAACTGGCCTGCATGAACCAGAGCTTTCAGAAGAGTCTCCTGCAGAACATCTTCGCTCTCCGTCTGATCGCGGACAATGGAGTGAATTCGTCCGCGCACACTCTGCATGTAGGGATTCACCAACTTCAGGAATGCGCCATTATCGCCGGCGCGAAGGCCTTGAAGAAAATAGCCTTCCTCCACTAATCCGGTCTCGATCTGACTGCCGCCGTTTCGCGACCAGACTGCGCGTATGGCGATTTTGACTTGAGGCTGATCGGCGCGGACTAAACTTGCAGGCGGAAAAGCTGAAGCGCCGTAACGAACATGGAACCCGAACTCGCTCACATCCACCAGCTCGGCGGGCGCGCTGATTTCGCCGCGGAAGAAGAGAGTGATCTTTTCCTTGGCCGCGATACGCAGGTTCGATCGTCGTTCGGGGTTGGCGCCCGGAATCATGCCAACCTCCATTTGCTTTCTGAAGCGGCACCGTCAACCGCTATGGAGTTGTTATCGGCAATATTTGCTCAACTAAGATTTCAGCGAAAGCAAAATCTTGCCTTAGTTCCGGGCGAAGTATCGGTCAGCCCTGCCCAAACCGCCTTTCTTCCTGAGCTTCACGAGTGAACCCGAGCAGATTGCTTCCCCGCTCGCGGAGGTCACGGGTGCGCGCGGTTACGTTATCTACCGTACGCCTGTACCTGCGGGTGACGGCGCCGCGTAGGTCAGCTCCGCTTTTTGGTGTAAGCAACAGCGCCACCACAGCCCCGATCCCTGCGCCGATCAGCAGAAAGGTAACGATACTGCCGGCGCCTGTACCACCCGATTTCTCCTGCGTCGGCTGCGAATAGTCTCCGTATCTCTGGTATTCCTTCATCCCTGCACTCCTCTCATGATGCTTAACTGGCTCTGCGCTTGCCGCGATTGCGCGCCGAATTGCTGGCTTCAGCCCGCATCGGCGTGACTTTCTGCTGCCGCTGGTTCTCCTGCCGTGCGGACCGGTTGCTCACGCCCTGAGTCTCCCGTTTGCGACTCGCGCTGCCGCGCTCCTGTCCTGTAGCTCTGCCCCGCATGGATTCGCTCTGACGTCCTCTGATGCTGGGCTGCTGCTGGTTCCCTCTTTGCCGTGCGTTGCCGCCGCCCGCATTCTGGAACTCCGGCTCCTCCTCGCCTTCGGCATTCACGATTTCATTGGCGATGGTTTGCTGGCTGCGCGACTGGTTGCGTGTCCGGCCTGCAAGAGCGCTCTCCGCGCGCGTGCCGCCGCTGTGGCGCTGATATTCAGTTTCCTCTTCCGCCACCCGTTCACCGGAAGACTGCTGCCGGCTGGCTTGTGGCCGCAGATTGCGTGAACTCGAGCCGGCTTGTTCGCGGACACCTTCCGAAATATCTTCCAGCGCTTCCGAAGCTTCGTCCTCCTCGGACTTCACGGCCAGATCGCCAAGGGAAATCATGCCGATGATCACGTCGTCTTCGAGGACCGGCAAGCGGCGTATCTGCCGGCTGGCCATCAGGTCCGCAGCTTCTTCCAGGTCGGCCTCCGGATGGATCGTGTGCAGTTCTTCACTCAGGATTTCTTCCGCCGTACACTCGTCCGGGTTATCGCCTTCAGCGATGGCGCGGACCACAATGTCGCGGTCGGTGATGATTCCCGCCAGTTTGTCTTCGTCATCAACAATCGGGATTGCGCCCACGTTCTCGTCGCGCATGCGCTGGGCAATCTCGGTGAGGGTGGTATCAAGAGTGGCGGTGGCCAGCCCTTCAGATGTCATAACCTCGCGGACCTTCATGGCGTCTCCTTCAAGTGCATCTCTCGCAGCGGCGCTGCCGCATACTTAGAAAAGTCCTGCGACGCTTGCGTTGTCCTGTTGCACTCAGGAAGAGTGAGCGCGTTTTTTGCTGACAGAAATCCGGGGCAGCCGAGTTATGCGGTAAAATTTAAGGTTTGCGCCACGCTTCCGGTATGTAACCGGAGCGCGCGCGAATCGCCGTCTCTTACTCACCGGCACGAGTTCAAAAGGAGAACTGTTCGTTCATGGCAATTCCAGCAACACAGATGCGTCCCGGGATGATCATCAAGCACAACAACGATCTTCATCTCGTTTTCACCGTTGAGCATCGCACGCCGGGAAACCTGCGCGCCTTTATCCAGGCCAAGTTGCGCAATATCCGCACCGGCGCCATGTTCGAACACCGCTTCCGCTCGGCTGATCCCATTGACAAGATCACGGTGGACGAAATTCCCATGGAGTATCTCTACCAGGACGGTGAGGACTACTACTTCATGAACACGGAGAATTACGAGCAGATCCACTTGCGCAAGGACACGCTGGGCGACGCCGTGGACTACCTGACTGCCAACCTGCAAATCAAAGTCGAGTTCTACGATGGTAAGGCTGTGGGCGTGGAGCTGCCGCAGATCGTGGAGCTGACGGTAGTGGAGACCGAGCCGGGGCTGAAGTCTGCGACTGCTTCCAGCGTCACCAAGCCGGCGAAGACTGAAACCGGTCTGGTGGTGCAGGTGCCGCCGTTCATCAATGAGGGCGAAAAAATTCGGGTGGACACCGCGGAAGGCGCGTATCTTTCCCGCGCATAGCTGATTCATGCAGGCCAGGCGTTATATCGTTCGCGGGCGCGTGCAGGGCGTCGGCTTCCGCTGGTTTGTTGAGAATGAAGCGCGCCAGCTCGGTCTCTCTGGCTGGGTGCGCAACAACGTGGATGGCACGGTGGAAGTGCTGGCCATGGGCAATGAAGTGCAGCTCGCGAATATGCGCGATAAGCTGCAGCGCGGGCCGCGCGCCGCGCGAGTCGATGAAGTTCAGGTCCTTCCGGCGGAACCCGTTGCAGGGCTGGACACCTTTCGTATCGAAGGAGCATGGTAATTACCGATGGCCGCAAACTGCGATCACCTCAAGAAGCTGATCCGCGAAGTTCCGGATTTTCCCAAGAAGGGCATCCTCTTTTACGACATCACCACGTTGCTCAAGGACAAAGTCGGCTTCGCCACTTTGATTGATGCTCTTTCCGAGCATTACCTCAACGCCAAGATTGATACCGTGCTTGCCATTGAGGCTCGCGGCTTCATCTTCGGTCCTGCGCTGGCTTATCGGCTGAACGCCGGTTTTGTTCCCATCCGCAAGCCCGGCAAACTTCCAGCAGAAAAGGTGAAGTGGACTTACGATCTGGAATACGGCACCGATACTCTGGAAATCCACAAAGATGCGATCAGGCCCGGCGAGCGGGTCATCATCGTTGACGACCTTCTGGCGACAGGCGGGACCGCGAACGCGTGCGCTCAACTCGCCAAGTCACTCGGGGCAGAGATTGCCGGCCTCGGTTTTGTGGTGGAGCTCGACTTCCTCAACGGCCGTCAGAAGTTCGACGGAACGGAAGTGTTTTCGCTATTGCATTACGACAAGTAGTTCGAAACTGCTCCTATAGAGGAGCAAGAGCTCATGCCACGGCAGAAGGCCTCTATCGAATGCCGCCTGTAAAACGAAGTCTCAGACTTGCGTGCAGCGTTCTTCTATTTCTCACTATGACTGCGGTGAGCGGGGTGTCACAATCTTCACCACCGAGTTCCCATGACTTGATGGAAGAAGCCCATAAACTCACGGATACAGCGTCACTCGAGCCGTACACTCTTACAGCAAAGATATCATTGCCCTCCGATAAACATGAGCACGGCACCCTGACGGTCTACCGCGACCATGAAAAGGCACGTATTGAGCTTGTGCTCGGCAAGTATCGCGAAACCAGGCTTGTGATGGGCGATCACCAATACGTGAGATCAGCTCATGCTTTTATTACTGCCGCCCATTTAACGAATTTCGATCGCAGTTGGGATCCCACCCAAAAACTCGATCCCGGGTCGGAGACCCGAACTGATGTATGGCGCGAGGCTTCGCGCAGAAGCGTTCTGGATCATGATGCCTGGTGCTTACAGACACTCTCGCGACGTGGGTTTTTCACACTGTGCTTCGATTCGCAACAGTCCATGTTGCTGGAGAGAACTGAGCCCAGCGTTGCAATGGATTTCACTAACTACCAAAAATCAGGGCAAGCGTTTTTCCCAACGTTGGTAATAAGCAGGCCCCAACATCTGCAGGAAATTCATTTCTCCGATGTTCAGATCACTCATGGAGAAATTCCCCCGGCTGCTTGGATTCCGCCTACGGACGCAATTGACACGCAACGTTGTGAGCCTAATTTGCGGCCACCGCAAGCGGAGTCCACTCCCGAACCCGATTTCCCCATGGCTGCGCGACGAGACAGAAAGGAAGCAGTGCTTGTCTTTTATGCGGTAATTACCACTGACGGCAAGGTAACCTTGGCGCAGCCGCTCGCCAAAGATTCCTACGGATTTACTAAAGAGGCCCAGAATGCAATGAAACGTTGGAGGTTTCAACCTGCAACATGCGCCGGACAGCCTGTGAATGTATTAATGCAGCTTGAAGTTGAGTTTAGGCTGAGGGGTCGATAGGCGAGAAGTGGGTTTGCACTTCTTGCAAAAGCTGTTGATCTTCGCTACTCCACCTTCACTCCTACCTTCTCCCCTTCTGTGCTCCGATATGCCCAGGCCATGCGCGGAGTGTTGTGCGCGATGCCGAAGCGGCCGCGCTGATCCAGCAGAATCATTCCTCCATGCCCGTTCAGCCGGCGCTCTAGGTAATAGATGGCTTCCTGCGCCACCGCATCGGGCGCGCCTCCGCCTTGCACGCGGTCGGCAGCCCATTTGGCCAGAACCAGCTTCATGATCGGCTCGCCCCATCCGGTACAGGAGACGGCAGCGCTTTGGTTATCGGCGTAGCAGCCGCAGCCAATCAATGAGGAATCGCCCACGCGCCCTGGAGCTTTGTTCAGCGTGCCGCCGGTTGAAGTCGCTGCAGCGATGTTCCCGTCGGCATCGAGTGCTATCGCGCCCACCGTGTCATGTCCTTTATCGTAAGTCGCGCCAGCAAAGGTAGTGTCAGGATGTCCGGCTGCGGCCTTGGCTTGCGCTTCCTTCAGCCTCTTGACTTCGCGCTCGATGACCAGATCCTGATTCCGACAGAGCTTGATGCCATGCTGCTGGGCAAACTGCTCGGCGCCTTCAGCGACCATGTAAATATGCGGACTGTCATCCAGAACCAGGCGCGCTGCCTCAATCGGATTCTTGATGCGTTCCACGCATCCCACTCCTCCGGCGCGAAGCGTTGCTCCGTCCATTATCAGCGCATCGAGTTGCACGCGGCCATCGCAGGTGAGAAAGCTACCGCGTCCGGCATCGAAGGTCTCGTCGTCTTCCATGGATTCAATGGCAGCCTGCACCGCGTCCAGGGCTCTGCCGCCTTCTTCCAGCACATTCCATCCGCGCGCGAGAGCCTGGCGCACGCCATCCAGGTGCGCGTCAATCATGTCGTCGGGAATCGCCCATGCTCCGCCGTGGACTACCAGAACTGGAAGTTGTCTCAAGAATGCTGCCCCTCTTTGCTGGAATAAACAGGTGAGTTTAACAGACGAAGATTACCGCGCCAGCCGCACCACGCTTTCAATGTGGAAAGTCTGCGGGAACAGGTCCACCATGTGCACCTCTTCCACATGATATCCGGTCTCAAGCAGCAGGCGCAGATCACGCGCCAGCGTTGCCGGATCGCAGGAGACATAAACAATCCGCTTCACCCGTAATGCGGCCAGTAATTGGGTGGTCTTTGGCCCCAGGCCCGCGCGCGGCGGATCTACGACAACCAGTTCGGGATTCATGTTGAGGCAGCGCGGCAGGAACTGCTCCGTGGAGGTCATTACCGGAACAACGTTCTTCAGCACATTGGCTTTCAGGTCTGCCGCCGATGCAGGCGAGGATTCAACGGCGAAGACTTGGGTGAAACGCTTGGCCAGATGATTGGCGAAAAGGCCCACTCCCGAATACAGGTCCATGGCGATGTTGCCAAAAAAATCATTGGTTACGGTGTTCACGAGGTCGCGCATCAGGTGGCGGTTGGTCTGAAAGAACGAGCCGGCGCTCACGCGAAACGATTTTTCGCCGA
>DATEGH010000114.1:0-26567 GCA_035280185.1 Terriglobales bacterium | reverse complement strand
AATTGCCAATTGCTAATTGCTAATTGCTACCCATGAAAATCGTCGTCGCAGAAAAAATCGCTTCTAACGCCATTCAGGTCCTGAAGAACGAACCGGAGTGGAACGTCGTCACCGCAGAGCAGCTCAACGGAAATCTGGCCGGAGCCATTGAAGATGCGGATGCCCTGATCGTGCGCTCGGCGGTCCAGGTGAATGCCGACGTCCTGCGTCACGCCCGCAAGCTCCGCGTGATCGGTCGTGCCGGCGTGGGCGTGGACAACATTGATCTTGATTCGGCGACCAAAGCCGGCATCGCTGTGATGAACACGCCCGGCGCGAACGCCGTGGCAGTGGCCGAGCACACGCTGGGGCTGATGCTGGCGCTGGCGCGGTTCATCCCGCGCGCGGATTCGACCACGCACACCGGGAAATGGGAGAAGAAATCTCTCCAGGGAACCGAGTTGCGAGGAAAGACTCTGGGCATTGTCGGACTGGGGCGGATCGGATTGGAAGTAGCACGGCGTGCCAAGGCCTTCGAGATGAAGATCGTCGCGCACGATCCGTTTGTTGCCGTTTCCGTGGCGCGCGATCTTGAAGTCGAACTCGCCGACCTTGACCAGGTCTTTGCCCGCGCTGATTACCTCACGTTGCATGTGGGGCTGACACCGCAGACCACCGGCATGATCAACGAGCAATCGCTCAAGAAAATGAAAAAGGGCATGCGCATCGTGAATTGCGCGCGTGGCGAGCTTATGGATGAGGCAGCATTGGCCGCTGCAATCCAGAACCAGCAGGTTGCGGGCGCGGCGCTGGACGTCTTCGCGCATGAACCGCCCAAGGATTCTCCGCTGCTTGTGCTCCAAAATGTGATTGTCACTCCGCACATCGCGGGTTCCACAAACGAGGCGCAGGACGCTGTGGGAGTGCAGATTGCAAACCAGGTGCGCGAGTACCTGAAGCGCGGCGTGATCCAGAACGCGGTCAACATGCCGTCGCTTGACGACGAGCAGTACGCGCAGATGCGGCCGTACATTGCGCTGGCCGAGCGGGTAGGAGCGTTCCTGGCCAATATCGTTTCGCGCCAGGGCTCGATCCAGGAAATTGCCATCCGCTACGGCGGGCGAATCGGAGACTGGAAGACGGAACTGCTGCGCAACGCGGCGATTCAGGGCGTGCTCAATGAGCGAATTGCCGAACGCGCCAACGTGGTGAATGCTGCGGCCATAGCACACGAGCGCGGCATCAGAATTCACGAAGACCGGACAGAAAAGAGTTCCGGTGATCTGCTGGCCATTACGCTCAAGACCTCAGCCGACGAGCGCACCGTGCGCGCAGGCGTGCTGCGCGGGAATTCGCTGCGCCTGCTCGGCGTGGACGACATCGATATTGAAGTGCCGCTGGAAGGCCATCTCATCTACATTCGCAATCGCGATGTGCCGGGCGTGGTGGGAAACATCGGCAACATTCTGGGAAAGAATCACGTCAACATCGGCAACCTTGCTCTGGGACGCAGCGGCGACCGAGCCATTGCCGTGGTCCAGGTGGACACTCCCGCTTCCGAGCCGGTGCTGGAAGAGATCAGAAAGCTCAAGGAAGTGGAGCAGGTGTGGGGGATGAGGGTCAGTAGTTAGTACTTGGTACTTAGTATTTAGCAACCTGATCGCACAAGAATGTTTGCGCAGTGCTGAATGTCTGCCGGCGCAGTTATGATGACGGCTAAGTACTAAGAGCTAATTACCAACGGCTATTCCCCATGTATATGCGGACTCGTCCGGTTCGGGCGCGCTCTGGGAACGCTGCGGCCGCCGCTGCTGATGTTCACGTTGAAGGCCAGTGGCAGTTTCTTCGGGGGATAGCAGGCATTGTCGTCGCAGGCCTGGTATCTGAGCTCGGCATGGACGGTGAAGGGTCCGGCAGTGGCTTTAGGCTGCGCGATGAGCACGCCCTTCACAGTGAAGTCACCGGAGTAGACGCTCAGCTTCTGCGAAGGATCAAAAGGGAAACTAATGAGCGCACCGGCGGGATATTTCATTCGTCCGATCACGAGATCTTCCGGCAGGGAAAAGCTCAGAACCGTCGGGATAAGCTCCGGAGTAGAAGGCTTGTTGGAATTGATGTGATAGCCGGGCTTCACATGAAAAGTGAATTCAACCGGTGTAGAGCGTCCTTTATGTACCACCACGGTGCTAAGCGGATCGGCGGTGACGCGCTGGATGGCTGAGGAGCCTTGCGCAAACGCGAGCGGAGCGCCCGTAAGGATGCAAGCAAGAAGCGGTAGAAGTTTTCTCATCGGGCCGCCGTGTTGGTGGGGGCAGAGGTTGCCAGCGATTTTTTAATGGCGTCTTCAATGGTGGACTCGCTTACAAGACCCAGCGCTGTATCCACGACTTTGCCGTCGCGACCGAGGAAAAACGAGGTCGGCAGTCCGTCAAGGCCGCCGTACATCTGCGCCACCTTTTCCGATCCCAGCAGCACGGTGTAGTTCACCTGCATCTTGTGGGCGAAGTCAGCAATCGTCTTTTCGCCGGAATCGTCCATAGCAACACCGACGATTTCCAATCCTTGCCCGCGGTATTTCTTCTGAAGATCCACGAGCCAGGGCATCTCGATCTTGCAAGGCTCGCACCACGTGGCCCAGAAATTCAAGAGGACCGCCTTGCCGCGCAGCGAAGAAAGTTGGATGTCTTTGCCGTCGAGAGTTTTCAGCGTGAAGTCCGGAGCCAGAGAGCCCTTGGCCGGGGCGTCGCTCGCGCCTTGGAAAGCGGCCTTGGCTACACTTGCGGCCTTGCCGTTCTTCGAAAAATACTTGCCGCTGAACAGGAGCAGGGTGATTGCCACAACAATCAGGACAATAAAAATTACGCTGCGTTTCACAAGAGCCTCACCAGGTGAATCGGTTTAAGAATCCGAGATAACTTGAAAGCACGGTAAAGTGCCGGGTCATGATGAGCAATCCCAGCGCAACCAGAAGCACGCCGCTGAAAACCTCTACCGCGTGCAGGTGGCGGCGAAACTTGCTGTAAAAGACCAGAAAACGGTCAATGCCCATGGAGGTCAGCAGGAACGGAACTGCCAGACCCAGCGAATAAATCCACAGCAGCAGGATTCCTTTGGTCACCGTATCTTCGCTGGCCGCGATGGCGAGAATGCCGCTGAGGATGGGACCGATGCAGGGCGTCCAGCCGAAGGCGAAGGCGAATCCTACGATAAACGCGCCGAATGGCGACTTGCCGCCTTCCACGGAATGCAGCCGCTTGTCCGCGTAGAGAGCCTTGATCTTGAAAACGCCGATCAGGTGCAAACCGAAGATGATGATGAGGGCCCCGGCAATCCAGGTAAGCTGCTTTTTGTAGATCCGCATCAGATGCCCCACGCCCGTGGCTGTGGCGCCCAGGCTCACAAAGACCACAGTGAACCCCAGGATGAACATGATGGAGTGCAACAGCACTGTATTCAGCAACTTGCGGTCTTTTGACTGCAGCTCTTCAATGCTTGCGCCGGAGATCAACGAGACATAGCCCGGTACCAGCGGCAACACGCAGGGGGAAAGGAACGAGACCAGTCCCGCAACAAAGGCGGCTATGGGCAATGGCAGTGAGGACATTCAGCCTTCTTACAGAGGTTTGATTCTCTACATTGTAGTCTGGTTACAGATTTCTTAATAGGCGAAATTCCGGCCGTAACGCGATTCCGCCGCTAAGAGTACGAGCCGTTTGAGGCCATGGATTCAGTCGTTTTGAAGCAAATTCCTGTTTCTGGCCGTCATTTTTCCCAGCGCGCCAGCACTTCGGCGGCATTGGGATTCGGAGCGGTTGGGGAGGCGACCTCAATCTCAAGAACCAACCCGTCGGGGTCGGAAAAGTAGATGCGCTCGTTCTCGACTAACTGATACTTAATGCCAGACTCCTGCAACCGCTGAAGCCATGAGCCGAACTCCTGCCGCGTATTAACCGTCAGGCCGACGTGCTGGCGTTCCCAGGAGGCTTCGCTGGCAATCACTGGCGCGGTACCCGCAGAAGTGGTGAAAGCGAGGCTGCCACCGCCGGGCAGGTCATAAACCAGCATCAAATCGCGGCCGCAGTATGCCTGGACAAGCTTCAACCCAAGCATGTCTTGATAGAAGCGATGTGCCGTGTGCGGGTCGCGGCAGGTGTGGGCAACGTGGTCCAGGCGCATGGACCGGAATTTTACGCTTTCCATGCTCTGTGAGGGCGGACGGTGATCAACTCGTGACGCGAGCTTGCATCGCGGGCGCGAGCGGCGTATTTCTATTTCGCTTGTCTTTGCTCATCTAGAGGAGGATTCCACGTGATGCGCCGTCCTGCCATTGTTGCTTTTGTCCTGAGCATTTTCTCTCTCGCCGCTTCCGCACAAACTCCGAAGACCGTCGCGCCGGAAAAGGTGATCGCGATCCGCGCCGCCAACTTGATTGACGGACTGGCGGCGCAGCCGCGCCACAACGTGCTGATCGTGATTCGCGGCAATCATATTGAGAGCGTCAGCGAAGGCGGCACGCCGCCGGCGGGTGCAACTGTCATCAACTTCGGGCCGAATCAGACGCTGCTGCCGGGGCTGATTGACACGCATACGCACATCTTCCTTCAAGGCGAAGATCCGGCCCAGGGTGGCTACGACATTCAACTGCTGAAGCATCCATCGTCGTACCGCGCAGCTCGGGCCGTCGTTTCCGCAAGACGCGCTCTGGAGGAGGGCTTCACCACGCTGCGCGATGTTGAAACTGAAGGCGCAGGCTATGGCGATGTGGGCATCAAGGAAGCGATCAACGACGGCTACATTCCCGGCCCGCGGATGTTTGTCGCCACGCGCGCCATCTCGGTCACCGGCGGCTATCCGCTCGAAGGGTACAACCCTGATATCGAGGTGCCGCATGGTGCGCAGCTCGGCGACGGGCCGGTGGAGTTGCGCAAGATCACACGCGAGCAACTGGCCAACGGCGCCGATTGGATCAAAGTCTACATGACGCATCGTTCCTGGGTCGACAAACAAGGCCGCTTGGTGTCGCAACCCACGCTAACTTTGGAAGAGCTGAAAGCTGTTGTGGACGAAGCGCATGGGCAGCAGAAGAAAGTTGCTTGCCATGTCTATGGCGGAATCGGCCTGCGTCGCGCTCTCGATGGCGGTTGCGATAGCGTCGAGCACGGCTTGGCGCTCGACGATGCGGCGATCCAGCAGATGCTCAAGCAGGGTACATGGTACGTACCGACTCTTGGCGTCTATTACACCGATTGGGCGCCGGCGGACACACCAGACGGAAAGCGCGATCGCGCCCGCGCCAGCGAGCATGAAGTTTCATTCAAGAAGGCGCTCAAGGCCGGAGTAAAGATCGCCTTCGGCACTGATATGGGCGGCATTCCCTGGACCGAGCCGATCGCTAACGAGTTCGGCTACATGGTCAAGTTCGGCATGAGCCCGATGGATGCCATCAAGGCGGCAACCTCACGCGCCGCCGATCTGCTCGACATGCAGGGCGAACTGGGCGTGGTGGCCCCGGGCGCCTTCGCTGACGTGATTGCTGTTCCCGGTAATCCGCTGAGCAACATTGAGGTATTGAAAGAAGTGAACTTTGTGATGAAGGATGGTAAGGTTTTCAAGCAGCAGTAACGGAAAAACCGAATGAAGGCATCCGAAGGCGGGAGCTCATCCACTGTAATGGCCCTGGCACGTGTGGCTGTGGGCATCATGTTTCTCTTTTTCGCCGAGTACAAGCTGGCGGGCACGCAATTCGCTCGTGAAGGCTTCGGCCGATGGGTGAGCGGCTGGCTTCAGGAAACGTCGGTCAGCTTCTACAAGCCATTCCTGCATTGGGCGTTGCAGCACCCGTACCTGGCTGGCTACGGCACCGGCATTCTCGAACTGTTGATCGGCCTTTCGATGGTAACGGGGTTCTGGGTGCGTCCGTTCTCGATTATTGGCGCGCTTTACATGCTGAATCTCACCTTCGCCACGTGGAACCTGCCTCCGGGAACGGCGGCGTGGCGCTATCTGGGCAATGAACTCGACCACATTCCGCTGCTTCTGATGTTCCTGATCTTCCTTGCGCATGACGCGGGTAGGACGCTGGGGCTGGACGGAGCGCGTAGCTGACTCGCGTAAAATAGAGCTTGACCTCTAGTTGCGCGAGAATGCCGAAGTTTACTGAACAATATGACGTGGTCGTGGTCGGCGCGGGACACGCCGGTTGTGAGGCCGCCATGGCTGCGGCCCGCATGGGCTTGAGAACTGCCCTGTTCACGTTGAACATTGACCTGATTGCTCAGATGTCCTGCAACCCGGCGGTGGGCGGCATTGCCAAGGGCCATCTTGTCCGGGAGGTAGACGCGCTTGGCGGCATCATGGGCGAGGTCACCGATGCCGTAGGCATCCAGTTTCGGCTGCTGAACACTTCACGCGGGCCGGCAGTGTGGTCGCCACGCGCTCAATGCGACAAGCTGCAGTATCGCCTGAAGATGCGCGAAGTGCTGGAAAGCCAGCCCAATCTGAAGATCAAACAGGCGGAAGTGGCTGAGCTGATCGTGGAAGAGCTTCCTGGAACAGCCGAGGGCGGCTGTTCCACATGCACAGCCAAAGGCATTAAGCTGCGCGACGGCCGCACCGTAGGCGCACAGGCCGTCATCATCACAACGGGAACGTTTCTCAACGGCCTGATCCACTGCGGCGAGCAGACCTATCCTGCCGGACGAAGCGGTGAGCCGCCATCGCAACTGCTGGGTGAATCGCTCAAGCTGCTGGGTCTGCGCGGCTGCCGGCTCAAGACCGGCACTCCGCCACGGCTCGACGGACGCACGATTGACTGGTCGCGTTTTCAGGAGCAGCCGGGCGATGCCGACCCGACGCCCTTCAGCTTCCGGACGAAGAAAATCAGACAGAAGCAGGTGCCGTGCTATATCGCGTTCACGACGGAAGAGACACAGCGCATCATCCGCGAAAACGTGCACCGGTCGCCGATGTATTCGGGACAGATCAAGAGCATCGGCCCGCGCTACTGCCCCAGCATTGAAGACAAAATTGTCAAATTTCCGGACAAGCTCACGCATCAGCTCTTCCTGGAACCGGAGGGGCTGAACACGCACGAGATCTACGTGAACGGCATGAGCACTTCCATGCCGATCGACGTGCAATTGGCGGTGATCAAGTCCGTTCCGGGACTGGAAGCGGCGGAGATGCTGCGGCCCGGCTACGCCATCGAGTATGACTCCATTGATCCCACCGAACTCGAGCGCACGCTGGAGACCAAGAAGATCGAACGGTTGTTCCTGGCGGGGCAGATCAATGGCACTTCAGGCTATGAAGAGGCCGCGTGCCAGGGGCTGATGGCCGGAATCAATGCGGCGCTGAAAGTGAAGCAGGAGCCGCCGCTGGTACTCGACCGCACAGAGGCTTACACGGCAATTCTGATTGACGATCTGATCAGCAAGGGCACGAATGAGCCTTATCGGATGTTCACCTCGCGCGCGGAGTTCCGACTGCACCTGCGCATTGACAATGCCGACCGCCGGCTCACGCCGCATGGACGGCGCGTGGGGCTGATTGGTGACGAAGCATGGCAGGAGTTTCAGGGCAAGCAGGAGCGGGCGGAAAAGCTGACTGCGTTTTTGGAGAAGACCCGCGTCTCGTCAGAGATGCTGGAGAAGATTGCGCGTGTGCAGGAAGAGAGATTGGCGTCACCGGCGGAGAGAGCAGCGCGGATTGGGCTTGAGCAGGAAGCGGATGAAAGTTCTGAGTTGCGGGCTAATCGCGCGGAAATCAACGGGCTTGGGAGCGCTATTGGTGCGTCACTGGCGCAACTGCTGAAGCGTCCGGAGATCGTCATTGAGGATATGGCGCCGCTGATTGCTGAGAACATGCCGGAGTATTTCAGGGAGATTGAAGGTGTGCTATTCGCTGAAATGTCATTCCGAGCGGAGCGAGGAATCTGCTCTGCGGATTCTGAGGTACGAAATCTTTTCCTGAAAAAGAGTGGCACAGCAGATCCCTCACCTTCGCCGGGCACCTTCAATATCGAGCCGAACATTTTGCCCACGGCTCCGGTTCGGGATGACAATTCCTCAACAGTGTGGCCGCTCTCTTCCGCCGCGCGCAACGAAATGAAAACGGTCGAGACAGAAATCAAGTACGCCGGCTATCTCGACCAGCAGCGCAAGTCCATGGAGCGCCTCAAAAAAGCCGAGCAACGTGTGATCCCCGAGTGGTTCGATTACGCGAAGGTCAGCGGCCTCTCCCGCGAGATGAACGAAAAACTCCAGCGCGTCCGCCCGCGTACGCTGGGGCAGGCCTCGCGCATTCCGGGCGTGACTCCGGCAGCAATCTCGCTGCTGAACGTATACATCGAAATCCAGGGTAGAAGATTTGCAATCACGCAAAATGCTTGAGCGGGCGCGTTCTTAGAACGGCTGCAAAGGAGGCGTATGCGAGTCTCGGCTCCAATGCTGGTTTTCTTGTTTCTACTCTGTTGTGCTTCGGGCCAAAGCCCAGCGCCATATCCTCTCACCACGGTTTACCCTGATGCCCGTGGAGGCATTCACACCCAGGAAGTTCACACCCGCTTTTTGCAACCCGATCCGCGAGCTCACCCGCGACTAGGAGTAGTGTGGGCTGAGCCCTGGCTCGTCTTTGATCGTTTCGGTGAGATTGCTGAACAAGGAGTGCTCGACAAAAACGGCAACGTGAAGGTTACGCTCAGAAGAAGTGTTGACCAGAATGGATCTGAGACTCAACACGTCGAGTTACCGGATGGCTCTCACGACGACATAACACAACTTTCTGATGGCGGCCATCAAATTGAATGGATTCGCGATGGAGCCCAGCTTGGGCGTCTGGAATCTGAAGCCGATGGAGACGGTAAAACAACCAGCCGAACTTACGATAAGAACGACCAGTTAACCGGACAGCGCGAAGCGCAATACTCAAAGCATACTTACACTACGGTGGTGCGTGATGGACAGGGTAAAGTCACGAGTACCACGGTCCGCAGGACGGGCGACGATCATCAGACCGTCGAGGCCAGCCGGTACGACGGAGCCGGCCGCCTCATTTCCACGATGTTGTTCAGCAAAGGCCAACTGACGTCCTTCTGGCAAGACCCAGCTTGTCAGTGCAGGAATTTCGCCGGCTTTAATTTTCCAGAAGGGACCACCGTCCTTTACAGAACGGAACCGGATGGCAAGTTGTTCAAGGACGTGCAGCATCATCCCGGGCGGCATACGAGCAAGGAACTGGATGATGAAGAACTCTACGACCAAACCGGCCAGCTTCTGGAACGCATTAATTACGCCTACGAGCGCGACAGTCGCGAGAATTGGACGAAACGTACCGTCTCGATCTTCGATGCGGCGACGAACAGCATGGTTCCGGTACAGGAAGATGTGCGAGAACTCACCTATTACTGACAGCCGCTAGAAAGTTATTCTCGCCTGGAACTGCATCTCTCGGGGCTGGCCCATGTTGGCGATTCGCGCAAGGTACTCCAAGGAATCGTAGGCACGCCGCCGGTGCGATAGATTAGGTGGGATGCGTGTAATCGCAGGCAAATACCGCAGCCGCCGGCTCACGGCGCCAGAAGGAATGACAACCCGCCCTACCTCGGACCGGCTGCGCGAGACGCTGTTCAATGTGATCGGGGCTGCGGTTGAGGATTCGGTCTGGTTGGATCTGTTTGCCGGATCGGGAGCAGTGGGAATCGAGGCATTGAGCCGAGGCGCGCGGTCGGTCTATTCCGTGGAGTCGGCTGCTCGATCCGCACGGGCGATTTGCAGCAATCTTTCCGCGCTCAAGATTGAAGATGGATTCGAGTTGATTGAGCGCGATGTCTCGTTGGCGCTGCGCATGCTGGATTCACAAGCCGTCGCCTGTGATTTCTGCTTTCTTGATCCGCCCTATCGCGAGCGCGGAGATTATGAGCAGGTGCTGGGCTTCCTTTCGCAATCGCGCCTGCTGACGCCGGAAAGCCTGGTAATTGCCGAGCACGACAAACATTTCGATCCCGGCGAGGCATTCGGATCGTTGCGGCGGATGCGAATTCTGCGACAGGGAGATGCTGTCCTGAGCTTCTACCGTCTTTCCTGACGAAGGGGGGAGGCTCTCGCAGGCGCTATTTATGGGGTTTTCCACAGGCAGAGTACAAAAAACCCGCATAAAAACAGGGGAAAATGCTTGCATCGAGCCAGCGGATATGTAAGATACGTTGAGTGCGCCAAGTTCGCACATTTCAAGGAGGAAAGATGGCATCTGGCATGACCAAGACCCAGCTCGTCCGTCACATGGCGGAGAAGCTCGAGACGAATAACAAAACCGCCGCGGCGTTCCTGGAGAACCTGGCGGAAATCGCAATCAAAGAGACCAAGAAGAACGGCGTATTCGTCATCCCTGGCCTGGGCCGATTGGTGAAATCCAACCGCAAGGCCCGGATGGGACGCAACCCGCAGACCGGCGAACCGATCAAAATTGCCGCCAAGACCGTTGTGAAATTCCGCGTGGCCAAAGCCGCGAAAGATTCAATCGCGCCTAAGAAGTAACTTCAGCCACTCGTCCGCGAGATTTAAGGCCAGCCCCAAGGGGCTGGCCTTTCGCATGAGGGTCACAGAAGCGTTTTTCAATCCACGAGAATGGCTTCCGCTTCGATCTCCACCAGCATCTCCGGAGCAATCAAACCGGCCACCTGCACCATGCTGGTGGCCGGACGTATCTCGCGAAAGAACTCGCCGTGGGCTTTGCCCACCTTCTCCCAATCGGCGGCGATGTTAGTGACGTAAATCCGCGTGCGCACCACGTCTTTGAGACTGGCACCGGCTTTCATGAGGGCCGATTCGATGTTGCGAAGGGTCTGCACGGCTTGAACGTAAGCGTCGCCAACTCCGACGAGCGCTCCATCAGGCCCGGTGGCCGTGGTCCCGGAAACGTGAACCGTGTTGCCGACACGTACAGCGCGTGAGTAGCCCACGACCGGCTCCCACCTGGTTCCGCTGGAGATGTTCTGGCGCGTCATCTGCTTTACCTCAGGTCTTGCCGCGCACGCTGGTCGAGGATCTGATTCACCAGCCGGTCGGCATCGCGGTTTTTCTCCCGCAAGGTGTGCTCAATAGCAAAGTGCTCGAGTTTGTGCGCTAAGGCCTGGGCGCGAGCATAAAGCTCCTTGAGAGTAGGATTGCTCACGCGATAGATTCCTTTCATCTGGCGAACCATCAGCTCGGAATCGCTGATCACCTTGAGGTTGGAGTGTCTCTCGCGCACTGCGTACTCAAGTGCTGCAATGAGTCCTGAGTACTCCGCGTAATTGTTGGTTTGGTGGCCAAGATACTCGGAGAGTTCAGCAATGATCGCGCCTTTGGCATCGCGTACCACCACGCCGTAAGCCGCCGGTCCGGGATTGCCGCGAGCGCCGCCATCGATGTTGGCGATGATGGCGAACTGGCCGGTCGAAGCAGGCTTGCCGGAGAAGAGAGAGCCTTGAGTCAACGGCCCTCCTCCAGACGGATGGCGAGACGCTCCGGCAGGCCGGCGCGAAAGATTTTCTCCTGCGCTGCCGAAATGTCATAGGGAATGCGGAAGAAGGTCACAGCGCGTGCGTCAGTGTCATAAAGCGCGAATGCCGCTCGCGGATCACCATCCCGCGGCTGGCCGATGGAGCCAGGATTGATCATGTAACGCGCGCTCGTGTTCAGCATCAGCGTGGATTGGTCGGCGCCATCGCGCGACTGGTAACCCGGCTCAATTGCGCCTTCCTGTTCCGCCTCATCGTCAATCCAGAAGCCGCCCTGGACGTGAGTGTGTCCGAAGAAAATCAAAGGACGCGCGGCGCGGGCGAGGATGGAGAAGGCATCGCGCGGGAACAGCACGTATTCGTCTTCATCGCGCGGTGAGCCGTGAACGCACTGCAAGCCGTCCAGCGGAGTCACCGGCCCGGCGGGAAGTTGGCGCAGAAATTCCAGGTTCTGCGGCGTGAGCTGGTTGCGCGTCCACAGCACCGCCATGCCGGCGACAGGGTTGAAATCTTCGAGACTGGTGAGGCCGGTGCAGGCCTTGTCATGGTTGCCGCGCACAAACAACTCGCCCAGCGCGCGAGCGCGGTCGGTAACTTCGTTGGGATTGGCGCCATAGCCGACGATATCGCCCAGATTGAACACGCGGTTGTATGCGGGAGCGGCTCGAAGGCAGGCCTCCAGCGCTTCCAGGTTGGCGTGGATGTCAGAAATTATGAGAATGCGCACGCGACCATGAGAGTGTAAATCAGCAGGCGCGTTATTGAGGAATGCGCGCCCAATGTTCCGCGGAAATCTGGCGCAGCGGAACGGTTGCAGCAATCCGCGCGCCGCTATCTACGGTTGCGAGAGGATGCGAACGGTCGGTCTTCAGCGTGGGAGCAACGCTGATCAGCCCGCGCGTGTACGGATGCTGAGCGGCAGAGAAGATTTCCTTTACCGGACCCAGTTCCACGATCTGCCCGGCGTACATCACGGCCACATGGTCAGAGATACGCGAGACCACGCCAAGATCGTGGGAGATGAACAGCACCGCGAGCTTATGCCGCTGGCGCAGTTCAGCGAGAAGGTCGAGAATCTGCGCCTGGATGGTGACGTCGAGCGCGGTGGTGGGTTCATCGGCAATCAGCAGCCGCGGATTGTTCACCAGCGCCATGGCAATCATGACGCGCTGACGCTGACCGCCTGAGAGCTGGTGAGGATAGTCGCGGGCGCGCTGTTCCGGTTCGGGAATGGCGACTTCGCGCAGCCATTGCAGCGCCCTCTCGCAGGCATCGCGCTTGCTGATTTTGTTGTGGGCGAGTACGGCTTCGGCCACCTGGTCGCCCACGCGCATCACCGGGTTGAGTGCGGTCATCGGTTCCTGGAAGATCATTCCGATGCCGGAGCCGCGGAGGCGCCGCATGGAATCGTCCGAGAGGGAGAGCAGGTTTTGCCCAGCGAATTCGATTTTTCCTGCAATGCGGGCTTGCGGAGGCAGCAAGCGCATGATGGCCAGCGAGGTTGCCGATTTACCTGAGCCCGATTCGCCCACCAGACCCAGCGTGCCCGATTCGGGAATGCTGAAGCTGACATCG
This sequence comes from Terriglobales bacterium, assembly GCA_035280185.1. GTDB lineage: Bacteria > Acidobacteriota > Terriglobia > Terriglobales > Acidobacteriaceae > Angelobacter. Next base: position 13,516 of record DATEGH010000114.1, on the reverse strand, counting down.
CGCACGGCGGGTACCTCGCCGGATTGGGTGGCGAAGGTCACATTCAGATGCTCAACCTGCAAGAGTTGCTTCACGCATTTTGATTTTAGCGAAGTTCCGAATGCTCTCGTGGATGTTCGGGCTAATAGCGAAAGAGGTAAGAGATTTTCACAAAGAGTTGGCGGCCGTCGTTGATGAAACGGTTCTGCGTGCGCAGAAGGCCATCAAAGCTTTGGCCTGGCCCGCAGGGCGCGCCGCTGCACAACCGCTCTAGTGAAGGATCGATGTTCTGGAGATCGCTGTTGTAGCCGGCATAGATGGCAGTGCCCGGCGTGATCAGGTAGGTGAAGAGCACATCGCCGTTGAAGGTTTTTGTGTTCTGGAGGGTTGTGAGTCCGGGATTGGAGATCGTGGTTACGTACTGCCCGATGAGTCGCAGCGAGAATTCCTTGGTGAACTGATAATTCCATTTGGAACGGACGATGTGGTTGTTGAAGATGTTGAGACCGGTGTTCTGGTCACGCAATCGCGTAAGCAGATAGGTGTTCTCAACCGTGAGGCCCTTTGAGGGTCGTACAACGGCTGTTACAAAGCCTGTGTTCTGATTGCCCAGAACTGGCGGCCCCGCGCGGGGGACAAAGTTGGTAGCCGTGCCCCAATCCATCTCTGCCTTCAGGTTGAGCCATTTGAAATACTGCGTTCCTCCGGCGATGCCGCCTACGATGTGCGCGTAGTCGCGGTTGGACGTGAGTGTATCGAAATCTACGGGGCGCAGGCGCTCGTGTTCAAGGTCAATGAATGGGTTGATAAAGCTGTTGCGCGTGAAGTCCCACTCGTAGCTGGGGTTGAGCAGCCAGTCCACTCGCGTTCCGTTGTGGTCCCAGAGCGTCTGCTCGAAGAAGCGCGGGCCATGCGCGGTAAAGTGCTTGCCTTCAGGACGAAAGGTGTAGCCGTAAAAGTTGCTGAAACGGCGAATGTCGCTGCGCGGCACGAAACCGGTTTCGGTAGTAAATCCGGGCGAGACATCCAGGTACATGGTGTTGAATTCAACTTTGCGTGAGCTGCGTTCGGCGTAGATCCGATATGCGGGGCCGGACTCGTGTGTGCCGTTGTTGAATTTGGTTTCGCTGGTCACGGCCTGGGCGCTCATCTGCCAGTTCTCGTTGAGCTTGATCTGCGTATCAAAGCCGCCGACGCGATTGAATCCGGTCTCACATTCCGTGAGCGTGCAGAAGCTGCTTGGGCCGGTGTGCAGTTCTCGATCAGTGTAAATAAAGCCGACGCTGTCATTCTTTCCTAACTCGCGATTGAGCCGGAAAACGCCGTAATCAGCGTTGTTGCCGGAGAGCGGATCGGGAGCGATCACGGTTTCTCCCGGCGCGCGATCGTTGGCGAGAAATGTCCCGATAGCCCACGGCCCAACCTTGCCGGTGAGGCGCGCTCCGTAAAGTGGGTCCACAACGCGGCGGGTGAAGACCAGGTTCAGCGGAGTATTGAAATAGCTGGAATTCTCCTGAAAGAACGGGCGCTTCTCCGGGAAGAAGACCTCGAAACGCTGGTTGACGGTGACCTGCGGATCGTCCGACTCGATCTGCCCGAAGTCGGGGTGAATGGTTGTGTCCAGCACCAGGCTGTCTTTGATCACAACTTTCGAATCGAGACCGGCCTTGGCTTCCGTGTTTCCGGTAAAGCGATCGCCGGCCGGGCTGCGCTCGTCGAGCGAACGGGAACCGCCGAAGGAAACATAGGGAACGAACTGCATATTGCGTCCGGGCGAAATGCCTTCAAATCCGTTGAAATCGCCTTCGTGAACCAGCCAACCTTGGGAGCGACTGGAGTTCTCAGGGAAGTAGGCGCGTTCGCTCTTACGCGGCATGGTGCGGCCCAGCAGAATGCCGAAAGTGTGAGAAGAGGAATCCCGGAACCGCAGCGACTTGAACGGGATTGCGAACTCAACCATGTAGCCGTGCGAGGTGATTTTGGTTTCGGTGTGCCAGACGGTGTCCCATGAGAGGTCGAATCCGTTATTTTCAGAGTAGAGCCCGTCCTGCTGGATGCCATAGGGGTTGGAATAGAACATATAGGCATTGCGATGGTCGTGGAAGGTATCGAGAAAGAAGCCGACCTGATCGTCATCGTCAATCTGTTCGCGCCGCAGCATCCGCGCGCGCAGCAGGGGTGGTTGATCGTCAAAGGCAAGAAAAATTACATAAAAGTTCTTATCCGTGTAGCCGAGGTAAGCTTCGGTTCGTTCGCTCACGGGCGCACCGTCTTTGGGTTCGCGCTGCTTGAATCCACTCACTTTCAGCATGGCTTTCGCAGAAGCGGTTGCCGGCTCCATGCCTTCGAAGTCTGCCAGTCGCGGCGCCACCGCGAGCGTCGGGACGGCAAACGAACTGATTTCATTGGATAAGGAAGGTTTGGCGATTCCCTGGTCCTTCGGAGAGGCAAAGGCGAGAATGCTCGAGAGCAGGAAGAATAACGCCAGTTGTCGAGCGCTTGGCACGCATCTTCTCCGGCCCGCCGCAGAGCGGCAAAGGATCAGACTGCTCGGGTTCAAAAACTTAGACTCCTTGCCAAAGAGAAGGTTAGAAGGGGATGAACAAGCCTATCCAAGGAAGTGCATCTCTGGGAACGAGGTAATCGCCTGAGATGGCCCCGCCAGGAAGTATTTAGCAGTTAGCAAGAAACTGCCCACAAGTTGGGCCTCGTGCCTAGAGCCAAAAAACAGGGGTGCTTGCATCTATGAATGTATTTCGAATCCCGCGAGGACCTCGCAGGGGCTAAAGCCCGAATTTCTTAAGCTCTGGACGGCACGACTAAAAGTCATGCCCTGACACTTCTTTCCACTGATTGGGGTTTTCCCGCAAGCTCTGAAGTCATGCCTTGTTACGAACCCATTCATGAAACACGCTCTGGCATCAAAACGCTCAACCGTGGCAGTTGCTAATTGCCAAATGCTAAGTGCCAATTGCTGCTTTTCAGAACAGGCCGGACTGCCTTCCGTAAGGAATGCCGAAATGATCGTAAGCCAGGCGAGTGGCAACCCGGCCGCGCGGAGTGCGGTCAAGAAAACCGATCTGCATCAGGAACGGCTCATAGATTTCTTCGAGGGCTTCCGTCTCTTCCGCCAGTGCGGCCGCCAGCGTGCCCAGCCCAACTGGACCGCCACTGTATTTCTGGATGATAGTCAGGAGCAGGCGGCGATCAATCTCGTCGAAGCCGTGCTTGTCCACTTCCAGCATTTCCAGCGCGGATTGCGCGGTGGGTTTGTCAATCCGGCCCCCGCCGCGAACCTGAGCGAAGTCGCGCACGCGCCGCAGCAAGCGATTTGCAATGCGAGGAGTGCCGCGAGCACGTCCGGCGAGTTCGAGCGCGCCTGCGTCGTCAATCTGCACGCCGAGAATTTCCGCCGAGCGCTCAATGATGAACTTGAGTTCTTGAGTGTTGTAGAACTCTAGGCGCAGCAGAATTCCGAAGCGCGAACGCAGCGGCGCGGAAAGCAATCCAGCTCGTGTGGTGGCGGCGACGAAGGTAAACGGCTTCACGTCAATGGTGTGCGTGCGCGCCGACGGACCCTGGCCGATGATGATGTCCAGCTTGTAGTCTTCGAGCGCCGAATACAGGATCTCTTCCAGCGCGGGCTGAAGGCGATGGACTTCATCGAAGAAGAGCACTTGCCGGTCGGTGAGATTGGTCAGGATGGCCGTGAGATCGCCCTTGATCTGGATGGCCGGGCCGGCGGTCTGCTGGCAAGGCACGCCCATTTCGTTGGCGATGATGGTCGCCAGTGTGGTCTTACCCAATCCCGGCGGGCCGGAGAGCAGAACATGATCCAGGGCTTCGCCGCGCGAGCGTGCCGCTTCAATGGCCACGGAGAGATTTTCCTTTACTTTGTTCTGGCCGATGAACTCTCGCAGCAGCCGTGGCCGCAGCTTGAGTTCAAACGATGCATCATCTTCCGCCTGAACTGCGGAAACCAGCCGTTCGCGGGTGAGAGCCTTGTCTGCGGCAGCCATTACGGCGATGGTAGAGCGAATCCGGGAAAAAGGCCAGACGGAATCGCGAAGCCATTTGTGATTTTCTGAGCCCAAGGAATCGTCGCGCTCCTCAGGGATTACTCTGTGTTCCACTGCTGGCCTCGCATAGTGTAATCTTGCAAGTTTTCTTATTCATCGGCGTGCGCATCAGGAGCACAATGAACAAACTTGCCAGACTTGCCTTCGTTCTATCGGTCTTTTTCCTTTCGAGCTTTGCCCAGCAACCTGCGGCGGTTCAGAACGCGCCAACGAAAGTTTTCGGCTTCCGCGACTTCAGCCGGCAGTACCAATGGGACCAACGATTTCTCGCCGTCCCAACCACGAAGGGCGCACAGCAACATCTGGAAATTCTCACGCGATTGCCGCACATCGCTGGCTCGCCCGAGGACTTTTCCACCGCAGAGTATGTCGCGAAGACGTTTCATGTCGCCGGACTTGAAACCGAAATCGTTCCTTACAAAGTCTGGATGAACCGTCCGGCCGAGATCAGCGTGACCGTGACTGCGCCGCCCAACGTGAAGATGAGCGGCCCTACACGCGAGCACGTGGAAGGCGATCCCTACGATGACAATCCGCATGTCGTCATGCCTTTCAGCGGCTCATCACCTTCGGGCGACGTGGAGGCCGAGGTGGTCTACGCCAATTACGGCACTCCCGACGACTTCAAGAAACTTGAAGACATGCACATTGACGTGCGCGGAAAGATCGTCATCGTCCGCTACGGGCAGAACTTTCGCGGAGTTAAGAGCTTCGTCGCGCAAGAGCACGGAGCCGCCGGCGTGCTCATTTATTCCGATCCATGGGACGACGGGTACTTCAAAGGCGATCCCTATCCCAAAGGTCCTTGGCGGCCCGCAAGCGGCGTGCAGCGCGGGTCCATCCAGTACATGTTCAAGTATCCCGGCGACCCGACGACGCCCGGAATCGCTTCAACGGTTGACCTTCCCGACGCCAAGCGCACGCCGCCCGATCAAGCCACCTCCATGCCAAAGATCCCAACTACGCCGATCTCGTATGAGGACGCACGGCCGATTCTCGAGAACCTCGGCGGGCCGGATTCGCCGCGCGATTGGCAAGGCGCGCTTCCGTTTACTTACCACGTTGGCCCTGGACCGGTGAAGGTGAAGATGCACCTGAAGCAGGATTACCGCTACTTCACCATCTGGGACGTGGTCGGCAAAATTCCCGGCACAAAGTATCCCGATCAGTGGGTTGTCCTCGGCAATCATCGCGATGCGTGGGTCTACGGCGCGGTTGATCCCAGCAGCGGTACCGCAGCAATGCTTGAAACCATCCACGGCATGCACGATCTGCTGCACGACGGCTGGAAACCCGAGCGCACCATCGTCTTCGCCAGTTGGGACGCCGAGGAAGAAGGGCTCATCGGCTCCACCGAATGGGGCGAGCAGAACGAGCGCAATCTGGCGCACGCAGCCGCGTACTTCAATCTCGACGTCGCCGTGTCAGGACCGAACTTCAATGCATCAGCCGTGCCCAGTCTCAAGGGCTTCGTACGCGACGTGACCAAGTTCGTTCCCAGCCCCAAAGGCGGAATGCTGTACGACGTTTGGAAGCAGGAGAAGTCCAAGCCCGCACAGCACACGCCCGATTTCAATCAGGGCCGCCGCAGCAACGCGCACGTTGAGAACGACGTTCCGGTCGGCGACCTCGGCAGCGGCTCAGACTACAGCGTCTTCATTCAGCACCTCGGCGTTCCCTCGGCCGACATGACCTCCAGCGGCCCTTACGGCGTTTATCACTCCACCTTCGACGACTACACCTGGTTCATCAAGTTCGGCGATCCCACTTTTGTCTACGAGCAGGAGATGGCGCGCGTACTCGGACTGGAAGCGCTGCACATGGCCTCCGCTGACGTTCTGCCGTACGACTACGAACTCTATGGCAGAGAGATCAGCGCTTACCTTGAGCAGTCGCAGGAGAAGGCGCGTCTCGTGCTCGGCGGCAACGCACCCGATTACAGCCAGGCCGACGCCGCGGCCAAACGTTTTACCGCGGCTGGCGCCAAAGCGCTGGAGCTGCAGAAGAATCCTCCGCAGGATCCCAGCAAGCTCAACGATGCGCTCATCGCCGCCGAACGCGCGCTGCTGCTCGATCAGGGACTGCCCGACCGTCCGTGGTTCCGCCACGCCATCTACGCGCCCGGACAGTACACCGGCTACGCGGCAGTTGTGATTCCCGGCGTGAACGAAGCCATTGACGCCAAAAATGCGCAGCTCACCGCCGAACAATTGCGCGCTCTGACTCAGGCGCTGAACCGCGCCGCCACGGTGCTGGAAGGAGCGGGACAATAGCGCTTCACAGCCTGATCTCCATGCCTTCCGCTGCGGCCCGTACTCTCGGATAGTAGTCGCGCGCTTTCTCCACCACGGAATCAATGCACTCATCCGTGTGGTCCGGATCGTGATGGAATAGCACCAGATCCTTTGCGCCGCTCTGCGTCACTACATTGATCGCCTCGCGCCAGTGGCTGTGTCCCCAGCCGCGCTTGCGGGCTTCGTACTCTTCCGGCAGATACTGCGCGTCGTAGATCAGCACATCGGCGCCCTCGGCCAGCTTGCGCACGTTCTTATCAAACAGTGGATCACCGGGTTCGTTGTCCGTCGCGTACACCAGCACTTTGCCCTCAGCTTCCAGCCGGAACCCCAAACATCCTTGCGGATGGTTCAGCCACATCGCGCGTATCATGCAATCATCAAGATCAGTGCGGCCTTCTTCAATATTCGCGTAGCGCCGCTTCGCCGCCATCTCGTTCATGTTCACCGGAAAGAACGGATCGGACATCTGCTCTTCCAGCGCGCGCTGCAGACCGCGCGTCCTGCTCGACGAGTGAAACACAAATTCATTCTTCGCGTTCTCATACAGCGGCGAGAAGAACGGAATTCCCTGGATGTGGTCCCAGTGAAAATGGGAGAGAAAGATGTGCGCCGTAAGCGCCTTCCCATTCGCCTGGCGTTCCAGACACTTGCCCAGATTGCGGAACCCGGTGCCACAGTCGAATATGTAAATCCGGCTGCCGACGCGCACTTCCACGCACGAGGTGTTGCCGCCATAACGCAGGTTTTCCGCTTGCGGCGTCGGAGTGGAGCCACGAACGCCCCAGAATCTAACCAGCATCCGTCTTCACCTGATCTTCTGCTCGATCTTCATCTCTACAAGGTCCGATGGGTTTCGGGGATAGTTAAAAGTTTTCGCGCATTATAGTTCATAACGTATGTGGAATGTCAGCCTTTCTGAAGCTTGACTTCTGGATATGAACCGCCATTCACCTCCATCAATTAAGATACTTCCCGAATGCTGCTGCCCGACTTCAACCTCTTCGCCGAGCTCGCTCAGCACGCCACTTTGGTACCCGTCGCGAAGAGCGTTGCCGCCGATCTGCGGACGCCCGTCTCAGCCTTTCTGAACATCGCTGCCGAAGAGCGCTACGCATTTCTGCTGGAGTCGGTGGAAGGCGGCGAGAAGGTCGGTCGGTACACTTTTCTCGGCGCGCGACCCTACATGATCGTCCGCGCTCACGGCCGCCGTATCGAGATCGAGAAGAACGGCCGCCGCGAGTCATTCGAAGGCAGCCCATTCAAAACGCTCGACGAGCTACTGCGCCAGCACAAGCCCGCGCGCGTTCCCGGACTGCCGCCATTCACCGCCGGTGCTGTCGGCTTCTTCGCTCACGACGCGGTTCGCCAGCTCGAGCGACTTCCTGAGCGCGCCCGCAACGATCTCAAGATTCCTGACTGCGTGCTCATGTTCTTTGACCGTTTGCTGGCCTTCGACCACGTGCGCCACGAAATCTTCATCATCGCCAATGCCGACGTTGCCCGCCAGCCCGCGCGCAAAGCTTACGACGCTGCCGTGCGTGACATCGCCCGCATCGAAGCCCAGCTCGCCGAGCCGCTGCCGCGCAAATATCTGCGACCGCCTAAACCTCGCGGAGGCAAGCTCAAGATCAAGTCGTCGGTCACCAGGCGCCACTTTCTGCGCACCGTCGAGCGCATCAAGGACTACATCATGGCTGGCGACGTCTTTCAGGCCGTCCCTTCGCTGCGCCTGGAAACTGAGCCAGGCATTCCGCCGCTCGAGATCTACCGCGCTCTGCGCCGCGTCAACCCGTCGCCTTACATGTACTTCCTGCGCATGGGCGAGATGACCGTGCTGGGCTCGTCGCCGGAGATGCTGGTGCGCGTCACCGGACGCAAGCTTGAGTACCGGCCCATCGCCGGCACGCGCCGCCGCGGACGCGACGAAGCTGAAGACCTCAAGCTCGAGCAGGAGCTGCTGGCCGACGAAAAAGAACGCGCCGAACACGTCATGCTGGTGGACCTGGGACGCAATGACGTGGGGCGCGTCAGCGAGTTCGGCAGCGTCCGCGTGGCCAATCTCATGTTCGTGGAGCGTTACTCGCACGTCATGCATCTGGTTTCGGCGCTGGAAGGCCGGCTCCGCGCCTCGCTCAGCCCCGCCGACGCGCTTGCCGCCTGCTTCCCCGCTGGCACTCTTACCGGCGCGCCCAAAGTCCGGGCCATGGAGATCATCGAAGAAGTCGAGCCAGTCCGCCGCGGCATTTACGGCGGCGCGGTCCTTTACGCCGACTTCGCCGGCAATCTCGACTCCTGCATCGCCATCCGGACGATGCTGGTGAAAGGCAGGAAGGCTTATATCCAGGCCGGCGCCGGCATCGTGGCTGATTCTGTCCCCGAAAGCGAATATCAGGAATGCCTCAACAAAACTCAGGCCCTGGTGCGGGCGGTGGAACTGGCAAGGACTGGCGAATGAGGTTTCAGCGGTCTTTTGATCCGCGATCATCCGCGCCAATCCGCGGTAAGGGGTTGTTGCTTTTCCGATCACCCGATCACCCGATGAACCGATCACCCGATGGGGGTACCTCTCCCCGTCCACCCCGAAAACAAAGGACTTAGCGGAAGTCACCCCGGAGTCGATTTGTGCAGATCGTCACCTAATGTCCACAAATCCGGCTCTGCCAAGAGTTACTTATAAGTAAACCGGTTGGAGCGGGCTTTGGCTAATTGCCAATTGCTAAGTTGTCAAAGATCTATCTACTTCCACCCGCCTGAGCGGCCATTCTCATTATATTGTGCCCCGGCATCGAGATTCAATATAGAAAAAGTACAGGTCGGAGCCGCGAAAAAGGACAGTGGGACCAGCTCTGGTCGTCTCGCTGCTTTCTAGTTTGCATTTTTGGAAAATTTATGTTGCTTAAAGCACTGATTCTAAGTACCTTATCAAGTACATCTCCATACTGGCAGAATGGACACGTCTGCTTCATGCGGAAGCGCAAGTGCCTGAAAGCAATAGATTTATTTGCTGGCGTTGGCGGCAGCTCTGCAGGCGCCCGCGCCGCTGGCATCCGCGTAGTTGGAGCTGTAGACCTTTGGGAGGTCGCAGAATCGAATTACAAAGAGAATTTCCCTGAGGTCACATTTTTCCGGTCGCGTTGTGAGCAAGTAGATCTAGATCACTTAAAACAAAAAATCGGCCACGTTGATTTGATTCTAGCTTCTCCGGAATGCACCAGCCACACTTGTGCCAAAGGCAGCGCTCGCAGATCGGAGAAGAGCCGCGAAACCGCATTTCAAGTCTTGAACTTCGCTGCAGCCCTGAATCCCCGCTGGATAGTCGTAGAGAACGTGGTACATATGAGGAAGTGGAAGCGCTTCGACGGATGGATTCGAAAAATCCAGTCGCTCGGCTATCAAGTGACTCAGCAAGTGATCAACTCGGCTGACCATGGTGTTGCCCAATCCCGTAGGAGATTGTTTCTGCTTTGCGATCGCACCAGAAAGCCGGCAAAAATTAAGCCGACAAAAAAGACGAGCAAGTTCGCAAGCAAAATCGTTGACTCAAATGGACATTATGCCTTTTCCCCGCTTCGAACTGAGAAACGCGCGAATGCTACATTAGAGCGGGCGGAGCGAGCGATTAAAGCGCTCGGGAAGAAAAAGCCATTTCTTCTTGTCTATTACGGCTCCGATGCGGCGGGCGGCTGGCAGAAATTGCAAAGGCCACTTCGTACTATAACGACAGTGGATAGGTTCGCCTATGTTCGTCCGTGTAAGGATGGGCACGAGATGCGCATGCTGCAGGTTCCCGAGCTCAAGGCTGCGATGGGATTCCCAGCTAAACACAAGCTCAGTTACGGAACGAGACGTGACCAGATAAAACTTTTGGGAAACGCCGTTTGCCCGCCAGTAATGGAAGCGGCGATACGATCTCTGCTTCGGAACTCGAAATAATGCCCACGCCAAAGACCTTCAAACCTCGTGCACGTCTGCTTTTGTTACTCGGCGACCAGTTGATTCGGGACGCAGGTATTGCTGTGTTCGAGTTGGTCAAGAATGCTTATGACGCTGATTCGCCGTATGCGAGACTCACCATGTCTCACGTCGACGAACCTGCAAGAGGTGAAATCGTCATCGAGGATGCAGGGACCGGAATGGATCTAGAAACTATTACGAGCGTCTGGCTGGAACCCGGCACCGACTACCGCGTTGAGCAGAAGGAAAGGAAAAAGACGACTCCACGATTTCATCGTGTACCTATCGGAGAAAAAGGTGTGGGGCGCTTCGCAGCACACAAGCTTGGCCGAAGGATCACATTGATTACCAAAAAATCGAAGCGCCCCGAAGTCGTAGTTCAGATCGACTGGGAGAAAGATTTTGAGGGAAAAAGATATTTAAGTGATGTTCAACTGAAGGTGACGCAGCGAATTCCCAGAGTGTTCAAGGGCGGAAAAACAGGCACTCGGATAGAAATCTCAAATCTGCGGGACATATGGACCAAAGGAATGGTCCGGGATCTAGCAAGGGCGGTAAATGCGATCTCGTCGCCTTTCGGTGGCAAGGGTGATTTCAAAACCGAGCTCATCTTGACCGACCATGAAGAGTGGCTAGTCGGGCTGCTCGATGTAAAAGATGTCCTGAAATACTCTTTGTACCGTGCTAAATGTCTCCTAAAGGGAACAACTCTTGTTTACCGCTACGAGTTCGACCCATACCCCGGAATGACACGCGTGAAACCTCGTAAAGTGACCCGACGAGTAGCGCTAGCGGCCCGTAAGCAGCTAATCGATTTGAATAAACACCATATCGGTCCGGTTGAGCTCAGGCTTAATATTTTCGATCAGGATCCGAAAGTATTGAGCCTAAGCGAGGTTAGCGACCGAAAGGGTTTGAAGGAGTTCTTGAATGAATCCGGTGGCGTCCGTGTTTATCGTGGTGGAATTAGAGTTTACGACTACGGGGAGAGGGGAAACGATTGGTTAGGTCTGGGCGGAAGGCGAGTCAATGTACCCGCCAAACGCCTAAGCAACAACTTGATTATCGGTGTTGCCTCCTTAGACATACGGAGGTCTATTGATCTCGAGCACGAGAGGGGCTTGATTGAGAAGACAAACCGTGAGGGCTTCGTAGAGAACGGGGATTATGAGGCATTTCGAGACGCCGTTGTCATTGCCATACAAAACATTGAAGTTGAACGAAACCTGGATAAAAAGCGGATCAGAAACGCCTATTCAGATCCTGAGGTGCGCGAACCGGTCCTCGACGACATAACTGAGCTTCGGAACATTGTTGAAGAAAGGCGCTTAACAAAAGAGATTGGTCCGTATCTTGACAGGATAGAGGCGGATTTCAGAACAGTTCGGGACCGCTTGCTGACGAGCGCCACTGCTGGTTTGAGCCTGTCTGTTGTGATTCATGAAGTGGAAAAGGCGGTCGCTGAGCTTGCAAGAGCGGTTGAGAGCGAGAAGCCTGCCCATAGGATCCGGTCTTTAGCGAAGCATCTGGCAGATCTAATAGAAGGATATGGCGCACTCGTCCGTCGATCCGGGGTAAGCAAGGAGCGCGCCAGTTCACTTATAGGTCAGGCCATTTTTAATCTTGAGTTGCGGCTGCGCGTCCATAAGATTGATGTTATAACGCCGCCCAAACGCCTTGATTTTGAGGTAAAGTGCAGCAGGCGTCTCGTTATTTCGACAATAATGAACTTAATCGATAACTCCATATGGTGGCTAGATAACAAGTGGGCAGACCAACCAAACAAGAAAAAGTTGTTTGTGGGAGCTGTTGCCGATTTGTACGGCCATCCAGCGATTATCGTTGCCGACAACGGACCGGGATTTATTGACCCTCCAGATATGCTGATTGAACCGTTTGTCACCCGAAAACCAGAAGGGATGGGACTTGGGCTGCATATTGCCAGTGAGGTCATGAAAGCTCAGGGAGGAGCGCTTCTGTTTCCGCACAAGGACGAACTGGACTTGCCTTCGGGAATCGATGCAGCTGTGATTGCACTTTCATTTCCGAAAAAACAATGAACGGACTAGCTGGTGCGCGTGTTGTGCTGCTCGATGACGAGGCAAACGAAGTCTTGCCCGTCATTAAGGCATTGTCGAGGGCTGGAATTCCCGTCGTTTATTTTGACGGTAAAAGTGATGGGCTGCCGCTCAAGAGAAAGAAGCTTCGCGGCGTTCGCCTCGCGATTCTTGATATGAATCTTGGACAGACAGGCTCTGATGAAAACATCGCCTCCACACTGGTTCAAACATTCAGCAGGATCATCGCTCGGGACAACGGTCCGTATGGCATTCTCATTTGGACGAACCATCCCGAGTTAAGAGAACTCACTGCGCGGTATATTTTTGAACACAAAGACTTGCCCAATCCCGTCTTCATTGTGCATTTCGAAAAGGCCGCTTTTCTGCGTATTGCGAATGACAAAGTCTCCACGAAGTTCTCCGTGAGCAAGTTTTCCAAGGAGCTTTTGACGGAACTCAATAACAACTCCCCTCTTGAATGCATTCAAGTGTGGGAAGGCTCTTCCTTTAGAGCGGCAACAAATGTGACAAATGCATTGGCGGATCTGACGGTGACTGATGCCGCAAACTTGACCGAATGGCGGCAGTCTTGGCGCGAGGAAGTGCTAAAACTCCTATTCACATTGGGGCGAGCACACGCAGAGGAGCACCTGTCAGTTGATACGGTTTTGAATGCTATCTTTCTTGCTTTGAACCCGCTCCATTCAGATCGACTTGATGCATTGGTTGAGGGGATTTCGAAGGAAGTGGAGTCATATGCGCTGGGCATTATGGGCGCGCAGGGAGGATCAGCGATAGACCGCAAAGCGAAGGTGAATACAATGTTGCACCTCGCCTTTGACCATCTTGATCGGTTCAGTCCTGGCAATCTCTACGTTATCCCTAAGAGCGGGAAGATCAAATTTATGCCTCCCTTTAACGATGTCGTCCAAGACTGCGCGCAAGGAAAGCAGCAACAGCAGGCGCAGAACCTCGGCACGATCACATCGAATGGGCGCATGATCGCGCTCGAGATCACGCCGGTGTGCGATTTCGCCCAGAACAAAATGGGACTTTCAAGGATAATGAGCGGATTCATATTGCCGCATCAGCAAAGTACCATCGTAAAGAACGCACAGTTTTTAAAAATGGCAGGGCCATTTCTCTT
>DATEGH010000113.1:0-3879 GCA_035280185.1 Terriglobales bacterium | reverse complement strand
AATTCGGTCGACTCGGCCCAACCGGCCGAGAACACGTTGCGCTGCGCCTATGTCCAAGACCATGGCCGCGGCATTGCCTGATGCGTCGGGATACGTGCCTCGCACCGTGAACGTATACACGCAGTCATTGATCAGCAACTGGACGCGATCGCCGGGCTTCGATCCCAGGCTGGCGCCCACCCAAATGCTGTCGCTCGCGCCTACATACTTCAAGGCGTCTTCAGATTGCGTGATGGAAAGCGCACCGGATTCGTCTGCTTGATGGTTGGCTTCAGCAATCAGGTCCAGTCCAATAAGCGGAAGCGTTTGTTTGCTATTGATCACCGTGGCGTAGTCTTCCAGCCGCGGAGAAATACGCAGCGCATAAGGCAGCGCCGCGAGCGTTCCTACAACCTTTTCGGCTATCCCGCCGGTCGCCGTGATCTCCAGGTCGTTGTCGCCCATCAGCGTTTCCAGCGAGGAGTGGAATGAGCCAGCCGCCGCGGTCCCGGCAAGATCGATGGCCAGCACGACAGCAACCCCCAGCGCTATGGCCAGAACGGTTAGCGATGTGCGCATCGGCTCCGCGAGGAGAGCACAAACAATTAAGCGGTAGAAAAGGATAAGGCGTGACATCTTAGCGCCGCGCGATCTCTTCGATTGCTCCGTCGCGAAGCCGAACCACCGTGCTTGCCAGCGCGGCCGCCTCGCTGCTGTGTGTGGCCACCATCGTGGCCGTGTTGTGCTCCCGCGTGAGGCGCAGAAGCAACCGCAGGATCACATTTCCGGTCGCTGTATCGAGGTTCCCGGTCGGTTCGTCAGCGAGCAAAATGCTCGGCGAGTGCACCAGGGCGCGAGCAATGGCGACACGCTGCATCTGGCCCCCCGAAAGCTGATGAGAGTAGCGCTCACCCAGCCCGTCCAGCCCGACCCAGGCCAGCCGCTCGCTGGCCGTGGTCCGTACGTTTCGCTTTCCAGCAAGAAGCAACGGCAGTTCGACATTCTCGAATACCGTCAAGGTATGCAGCAATTGGAACGATTGAAAAATGAAGCCGATCTTTTCTCGCCGAAGCTGCGTAAGGCCGGCATCCTTCAAAGTAGAAGTGCAAGACCCGTCCACGAAAACCTGGCCGGAGGTGGGAAAATCCATTGCTCCGGCTAAATTCAGGAGCGTCGATTTCCCACAGCCGCTGCGGCCAAGGAGTACAACAAATTCACCCCGCGACACCTCCAGCGAAACATTATTGACAGCGCGAACGCGCTGACCATCCGCGGAATAATCCTTGGTGACGTTCTGCAGCGAGAGAATCAGCATCGCGCGTACAGTTGATGGTCGCACAATGCTGTAGGGCTGCAAATTTATTCTGCCGTGTAAGCTCGTAGAATGGACGCTCCCTGTGCGCCATCATCACGACTTCGTGGCGGCTAGCGCCTTCTCGATTGCGCCAATTACTTCTGGCGATTCCGGAGTCACCGCCGGTTCAAATCGCGTGATGATTCGCCCGTCGGGACCAACCAAAAACTTTGTGAAATTCCACTGAATTTCCCCTCCGGTCTTCGGATTCGCGGCCTTGTCTGTCAGAAATTGGTACAGCGGCGTTTTGTCTTGCCCCTTCACCGAAACCTTCGACATCATCGGGAATTTCACGTTGTACTTCGATTGGCAGAATGTCTTGATCTCCTGATTCGTGCCAGGTTCCTGTGCGCCAAAATTGTTTGCGGGTATCCCGATGATCACAAAGCCGCGATCTCTGTACCTCTCGTAAACCGATTCGAGCGCGGAATATTGCGGCGTGTACCCGCAGCGGCTGGCCACATTGACAAGCATCACTACTCTGCCTTTGTAGGCCGCGAGCGGCGCCGGCTGGCCGTCAATCGTATTCAGGGTGTAATCGAAAACAGTCTTATCGCCAGCGACTACGGCAGCACACAACAACAGGCACAACGCTATTGGACCAGTTAGCTTGATCATATTCCCTCCGCAATTGTTTTACCGTGATTCGCTTCTTGGCTGCAAACTCTGGCACCTGGGTGAGACTACTTCAATGAACACTGACGCTTGTAAAATTTCCGCAAATGGTTGCTCGCGCCCGAGCAAGACACTCGGTCGCCCTTTCCTGCGCTTGATGCAATGGCAAAACCACTTTGAGCCTTCCGGGCCGCTGGTATAGACTGCGCCCGCGCGACTTATCGCACCAAGTCGTCAATTTTCGGCACACAAGCTGAGCCTCGCAGGGATAGCCCTTGCGGCAGCCAAGAGGTTCAGGCTCGGCAAGTTGAGAGGCAAGCTCAAAGGAGGGGTGGATGCTTTATGCATCGCTGGTCGAAGCTACGCATCGGACCCTGGCCACAGTGGACCTCGTCATTGTGGGGATCTACTTCGCTATCGTGTTTGGCATCGGCCTGTACTTCGCTCGCCGGGAACGGACCTCCGAAGACTATTTCCTCGCCGGCCGCAATGTGGGATGGTTCTTTATCGGCGCATCGCTGTTCGTCTCCAACATTTCCACGGAACATTTTATCGGTCTATCGGGCACGGGAGCTTCGTCGGGTTTAGCTGTTGGCCACTTTGAGTGGTTGGCCTGCTTGATTCTGCTGATCCTTGGCTGGGTTTTCGTCCCTTTCTATCTGCGCAGCAATGTCTTCACCATGCCCGAGTTCCTGGAGCGCCGTTTCAATCGCCAGTGCTCCGTCTACCTGGCTGCCATCTCCATCATCGCTTACATCTTCACTAAGATCTCCGTGCAGCTTTATGCCGCCAGCGTGGTGCTTGAGCGAGTGGCCGGCTGGCCTCTATGGAAGACCGCGGTGATTCTCGTTATTGCCACGGGCATCTACACCGTTGCCGGAGGCCTGGCCGCGGTCATCTACACCGATACAGTCCAAACGCTGATTCTCATCACCGGAGCCGTGGCGCTCACGGTAATCGGTCTGACACACGTGGGTGGCCTGGACCACCTCCGCACCATGGTTCCTCCCGGCTACTTCCACATGATCAAGCCCGCCTCAGACCCGAACTTTCCTTGGACCGGTATTTTCTTCGGCGCGCCCATCCTCGGCATCTGGTACTGGTGCACGGACCAGGTCATCGTCCAGCGCGTGCTCTCGGCGCGAGACGAGGGTCACGCGAAAGCCGGAACGATTTTTGCCGGCTTTCTGAAAATTCTGCCGGTTTTCATGCTGGTGCTGCCCGGCATCATCGCCTTTGCGTTGTTCCCAGATCAGGTGCAAAAGCCCGATTTTGCCTATCCCACGCTGGTGCTTAATCTCTTGCCGGTGGGCCTTGTTGGCCTGGTAATGGCCGCATTGCTGGCCGCGGTTATGGGTGCGATGAGCTCGGTCTTCAATTCAGCCTCCACGCTTGTCACCCTGGACTTTTACAAAAAACTCCGTCCGCAAGTTTCGGAGCGCCAGCTCGTCAATTTCGGTCGCTTCGCCACCGGCATAATGGTGTTGCTGGGCTTGCTTTGGGTTCCGTTCATTCATTACATCAGCAGCCAGTTATACATTTACCTGCAAAGCGTCCAGGCCTACATCAGTCCGCCAATCTCTGCCTGCTTTATCCTCGGAATCCTATGGCCCCGGCTCAACGGAGCGGGCGCAATCACTTCGCTGCTTACTGGCTTCGTTTTGGGCGCCTCGCGCTTCGTGCTGGAAATCGCCGACCGCGTCAGCAGCAGCCGCTTTACATCTCCCGCGGTGCGCTGGCTTGTGGACATGAACTTTCTACATTATGCGATTTTCATGTTCCTCGTTTGTTCAGGGGTTTTGATCCTAGTCAGCCTGATGACTCCGGCTCCCGACCGCAAGCGCCTCGCGGGACTGACCTTCGCGACCGTTGATGAAAAAATCGAGACCATCACCGTCGGCGGGCCACCTCAGCGCAAGCCCGCGCAGGAG
>DATEGH010000112.1:0-13725 GCA_035280185.1 Terriglobales bacterium | reverse complement strand
TGACCCCAGGCGGATCTATGACTTTGAAACCATTGCGGCCAGCTTCGGTTACTCGCTCGGCGTAGGCGCCCTGCCCATCAAGCGCGTGCAGACGCGCGCCGACAAGCGCGCGCACTACGGCAGCGGACGCCGAGCGCCGGTTGTGGAGTTGCCGGAAGAAGTGCACGTGACCCCGCGCATGTACCAGAAGCTGGTGCAGAAGATCACCGGCAAGCCGGAAGAGCGCGTGCTCTCGTACTTGATGCTGCGCTCGCTCAAGCAGGCGCGGTACTCGGAAGTCAACGAAGGCCATTTCGCTCTAGCTGCGCCGACGTACACGCATTTCACCTCGCCCATTCGTCGCTATCCCGATCTGATAGTTCATCGCATTCTGAAAGAAGTTCTGCGCGAGCGCGGTGGCCGGTATCAGGGCCCAATGCGCGCTGAGCAGGAGCAGCCATCACCGTGGTCGAAGCGCCGAGGATCGACCAATGAATCCAGTCCGCTGAGGAAGGGTAGCACTATACACCAGAAGCTTAAGGCCGAAGCCGGCCTGTCGCTTGAGACCCTGCACGACATCGCTGAAAGCTCCAGCCAGACGGAGCGTGCCGCCGATGAAGCCGAACGCGAGCTGATGGAATGGAAGAAGCTCAAATTCATGCAGGACCGGTTAGGCGACGAGTTCGAAGGCCTGATCGTAAGCGTGACCAAGTTTGGCTTTTTTGTGGAACTGGTGGATCTTTTTATCGAAGGGCTGGTTCCGATTGACTCGCTCGAAGGCGACCAGTACACCTTTCGCGAGAACACGCGGCAAATCATCGGCAGCCATTCCCGCAGGGCATTCTCCATCGGCGAGAAGGTGCGCGTGCTGGCCGACCGCATTGATCCCGTCCAGCACAAAATCCAATTTGCGCTAGCTGAAGAGATGCCAAACCGTGCCCAGCGAAGGCACAAGCGGCGCTCTTGATCTCGTCTAGTCTCTCCGCCCATTCGTAGAGAGCTGAGCGCGTGATCTCCTGCTACAGTGAAGCGATGCAGATCCGCATGCTCACGGAAGCCGATGCCCAAGCGTGGTGGCATCTGCGCTTGCGCGCTCTCGAGGAGGAGCCACATTCATTTGCCGAATCTCCGGAAGAGCATCAGCGGAAATCGCTTGATGCCGTCCGCGAATTGTTTCGGCAGTCGAGCGTCGAAAAGTTCGTGCTTGGCGGATTTGAGAATGGCGAGCTAGCCGCAATGGCCGGCTTCTATCGCCAGCCGCATGCGAAATTCCGTCACAAGGGAACCATCTGGAGCGTGTACGTGAGGCCGGAGTCGCGCGGTCGCGGAGCCGCCAAGGCTCTGCTCGGAGAACTCATCCGTATGGCTCGCCAAATCGCCGGCCTGGAGCAGATCACCCTGATCGTCGCCGCAACAACTCAGCCTGCTAAATGCGTTTATTCGCAGCTCGGATTCAGATTGTATGGCACTGAGCCTCGCTCGCTAAAAGCAGGCGGAGAATACATTGATGACGAGTTGATGGTGCTGTTTTTGCGTCGTTCGCCCTCGCCGTAATCGATGTTGCCATTATTAGATGGTATATGCCATACTGGATGGCATGGAAATTACCATTGATAAAGCCGGACGGATCGTACTCCCGAAACAAATTCGCGATCGCTTTCGGCTTCGCGCAGGAGCACGGCTGGAATTGAAGGAAGCGCCTGAGGGCTTCACTCTTCGACCGGTTGAGCAGACCCCCTCAATGGTGCAGGAGAATGGGCTGTGGGTGCATACAGGGCGGCTTCCCCGGGAGTTCTCCTGGGACACGCTGCTTGACGAAATGCGCGAAGAACGCATCAAGGACTTAACTGGCCAGTGAAGGCATATTTTGATACGACCGTGCTCGTGGCAGCCTGTATCATCGGCCACTCTCATCACAATCAGGCCGCAGCTGTCATGCAGACCACCCGCACAAAGAAATTGAACGCCTGTACGAGCGTGCATGCTCTGGCCGAATTTTATTCTGTGCTCACCCGCGCACCGTTTACTCCGCCGGTGTATCCAAGTGAGGCATGGCAGCTTCTTTCGACCAATATTCTTCCGAGCTTTGATCTGATTACGCTTACTCCGAAAGAGTATTTAGAGGCGATCCAGAATTGTGCCCTGCAGGGTTGGAGCGGAGGTCGAGTGTACGACGCTCTCCATCTACGTTGCGCGCAGAAGTTTGGGTGCGATCGGATTTACACGTTCAATCTGCGGCATTTCAAGCAACTCAGTCCAGAGTTGGCGGATCGCGTAATCTCTCCGTAAACCGGCCAATTAAGCTGCCCTCTTGGTACAATTTAGTCCCATGCCGCGAATGCTGAAATGCGCAAAGCTGGGGCGCGAGCTGCCCGGCCTCGACGAACCGCCGTTTGATACTCCCTTGGGCCAGAAGATTTACGAAAACATAAGTGCGGAGGCCTGGCGGATGTGGAGCGAGCACTCCAAGATGCTGTTGAACGAATACCGTCTTCAGCCATGGAAGCCGGAAGCCCAGCAGTTCCTGGTGGAGCAAATGGAAGCCTATCTGTTCGGCCCCGGATCGGCCCTGCCCAAAGAGTACGTTCCTCCGCCCAAACCCTGAGCCCGTCTCTTGTTAGAAATTTTTAATTGTCACTTTTCTTATATTTTTTGGCGGCCTGCCCTGCCACTATATGAATGTAAGCTGCGCCTAACGCAAGCTTGCTCCTTGGGAGTTTTCGGCAGAAGGCTCCTTGGGGGCTTTTTTATTGGGCGAGAGCGCGGCTTCGCCCGGGTGTCCCCAAAAAGCGATGGATTTCTGGCCAGTGCTGCAGGATCGTTTCCTCCGTTTTCAGATGGCCGCCACGAGGCAGGAGCTTGAGTTTGATTCTGGCTCTTTGAGCGAATCGTTCGACCGATCGCCAGGGGATATAGGGGTCGTCTTTGGCGTGAAATATCAGTATCTTCTCCGGCACAAGGCGCTTGATATCGTGCGCCGGATTGAAGAATTTGCCGGAGCGCAACTTGTTCCAGTTCTTCTCCTTCAGGCGATACCCGTTTCCGAATGTTTCGCGTAGGTAAGCCGGATAGCTAGGATTCGATGTTTCCTTCGGCTGTTCCTCATCCAGAACGCTCCAGTCCACCACAGGGCAGTTCGCGACCACTCTTTTCACGCGCGGATCAAGCGAAGCCAGGATGGCCGCCGCGCCTCCAAAGCTGCCACCGATCACGAAAATCTCGTCCGGATCCAGCTTGAATTTCTGGCCGAAAGCGCTTTCGCGCAAGCCTTTCGGGAGCTCGTCAATGATGTCCCTTAGGTCCTGCTCCGGCGAGCGCTCCAGAAATTCGCCATCGCTCTCCCACGCTCCGCGCCACCGCGGATAGATCACCCAGTAGCCCTTGTCGGCAAGAAATCTGGCCAGCGGTTGCTTCCTCGGAACCGAGGGCATGCCATCGCACAGGATGATGACTCGTTGTTTCTTGCGCGCTCTTGTGGGAGGCAGGAATTCGGCGACGATCTGTTTCTTGAAGCGAGTGCGGAACACCGGAGCAGTATAATTCGGGCCTTTGGGAAGATCAGGATGTAGTAAAATCAAGCCTAGTCGCTGTTATGAACCCCTGAAAACAGCGGACTTCCTTCCGTCGGGACGTGGCTCAGCCTGGTAGAGCACTCGCTTGGGGTGCGAGGGGTCGGCAGTTCAAATCTGCCCGTCCCGACCATTATTTCCACAAACTGATTGTGAAAATCAGAGGAAGTTTTGCTGCCGACCGTGAGCAGCCCAAGTTCAGCGTAGCCGCGCAGCGGCGCAGCGCTGAAGAGAAGGTGTGCGAAGGGCAGCCGCACAGCGGCCCTAGGCAGCTCAAATCTACCCGTCCCCGCCAATTCAATCAACCCGTGATTTCAAAGGCTTACGAAGCCTTTCGACAGGTACGTGGTTTCGGGCTAAACTTCTGCTCAGAAACCGAATCGGCATAGGCAACGTGAATCAGACCCAACAGCAGGTCATTGAATTGCAGAAAGCACTGGAACGGGAGGCACACCGAGTAGCGCGATGGGCAGTCTACTGCCTGATCCTGGCGCTGGCTACCTCTGCGCTGGCTGTTGCGACGAAATCGCTCGTGTTTATCGTCGTGGCTCTTTTCGCATGGTTCTTCGTATGGAACCGACGGAGGTTGTGGCGATTTTTGCTTGCATGTCTTCCTCGACCTGATGAGAACCAAGAAGCTTGGCTAGACAAGACAATCGGAGGATTACTGAAGCCTCCGTCGTGGTACAGGTTTTCTGAACATGTCGCTGCTGTGACGTTCTTGATTTGCTTTGGGATCATAACCATCGAGGTTACGTCCACCAGTGGAACTCGGATGCGCTTGCTGTACGGGATGTGCTGGTTGCTGATTGGGATTGTCGTAGTGGCCGGGAGAATTGCTCATCGAGTGCGGAAACGAAAGAACAGCACTGCGAGTTAGTTGGCGTAACATCGCCATTTCACGCATTCAGGGAATCGCGGGGTGAATCCTTGGGTTTTGAAGTGGTCAACCGAAGAAAAAGTTTTAAAATCGTCTGCCCGTCCCGACCATTTACTTTTCACAAGTCTCTTGCAATCTCGAGCCTTTCCGCCGAACAGTTCCGGCAAGTCTTTGCAACCTGCTCGCCCGCTCCATCACCCAATGAAATGAATGCTTTTCTCCAAACTATCGGCGGGGGCAGCACGTGCGCTCGCAGTCGTGTTCATGCTGACCACCATCGGTCTGGCCGCTGGTCTGGGCTGGAGTTGGTGGTTCGTCACGAAGCTAGCGCTCAAGCCCATACCGGGACCGGAACTGCCGGCCAAGATGCGTCCCGTGACCGCTCCGGCATCTCCGCTGCAACTGCAATATCAGTTGAGTCTTCCCGGACGTGGTGAAATCTTTCCCGCGCTGGCCGGCGCTCGCGCGGCGGATTACTGGCCTGTTGCTGTGCTGAGCATCGCCAATACATCGAAAAAGCCTGTACTGCAGGTCATCACCGCCGAGGTTCGCGGTTGGAGCAATCAACTGCGTGAAACCGCGGTGATCGGGCCCGGCGAGGTGCGCACCTTCAATCTTGATCCGGAGCTGCTTCCCATCGCCTATCAGAATGGCGAGATGCGCCAGGCCACGCTTGCTGTTGAAGTCAAAGAGCCAGCCAGCGGGTATAGCTTTGCAGATCAGCGTCCGGTTTTCCTGCACGGCGCCTCCGACCTTTTCTGGGGACGGAAGTTCTCCAACGCCCAACTGCTCGCGCGCTGGGTGACGCCCCATGATGACGCCGTGCTGCAACTAGTTTCGGAAGCGCAACGGCTCATTCCCGGAGGACGCATGCGCGGCTACAACCAGGTGGACGGCATCGATGTCGAGGCCCAGGTGCGCCAGCAGGCGGAAGCCGTGTTCCGCGCTTTGAAACAGTCACGCATCAGCTACGTCACCAGCATCTACACTTTTGGCAATTATCCCGGCGAGACGCAGCGCATTCGTCTTCCCCGCGAAACCTTGCAGTTGAACAACGCCAACTGCATTGACGTGAGCGTAGTATTTGCTTCGGCGATGGAGAACCTCGGCATGCAGCCGCTGGTCGTGATTGTCCCCGGACACGCGTTTACCGGTGTACGCCTGGGCCGCGATTCGCAGAAGGTTCTTTATCTCGATTTGACGGTTTTGCCTAATGGCACATTTGCCAGTGCCATCAAGAGGGCGGAAGAATGGCTGAAGAAAACCCCGCCTGACCAGGTTCTTACGGTTGACATTGGCGCGGCCCGCTCGCTCGGAATCTATCCCATGCCGACTTTCCCTGCCGCCCGCCAGCAGGTCACGACTGCTACCTTATGACTCCAGACGTTCTCATTATCGGCGCCGGTGTTGCAGGTCTCGCCGCGGCCCGCGACCTTGTTGCCGCCGGCGGGAACGTCACCATGCTCGAAGCGCGTGACCGCATCGGTGGCCGGATCTTTACTCAGGAGACCGCGGCTTGCCCGGTCGAGTTGGGCGCAGAGTTCGTCCATGGGCGCGCGCCGGAAATTCTGGAACTGGCTGCCCTAGCCGGCATCGAGTTGGTTGAAGTCGAAGGCGAGTTCCGTCGGCGGAGCAACGGGCGCTGGCTCAATGCAGGAGAACTGATGAGCGGCGTGAATGCTCTGTTTGACGCGATGCCGGTAAGCGGGCTCGACCTTTCCTTCGCCGATTACCTGAAAAAAGCGCGTGTCGAAAAACAGGTGAAAGAGCAGGCGTGGGCTTATGTGGAGGGGTTTCACGCCGCCGATCCGCGGCGAGTGAGTGTGCATTGGATTCGCCGCAGCACAAAGGCTGAAGAGAAAATCGAGGGCGACCGTACGTTCCGTGTGCCTCAAGGTTATTCGGGCATAGTGGAAACGTTGGCTCGAGACTTGAAACCGCCGCAGTGTGAGTTGCTTACATCATCATCGGTGGTCGAAATCTCGTGGAGCCCGGGCAAAGTTGTGGTTCGTGCCTCAGCGGGTGAGTTCACTGCGCCTCGTGCCATCATCACTCTTCCGCTCGGTGTGATGAAAGCCGGCGGCGTAGAATTCAAGCCCGCTCTTCGCGACAAGGCCGAGACCATGAAGAACCTTGAGATGGGGCCGGTGCTGCGAGTGGTGCTCCTATTCCGCGAGCGCTTTTGGGATCAATGGCAGGATTTCCGAGACATGAGTTTCTTATTTACCGACGATCCGCAGTTCCCCACCTGGTGGAGCAGCAATCCTCTGCCCCGCCCTATGCTCACAGGTTGGGCTGCCGGGCATTTTGCGAAAGCGCTGTCAGGCAGGCGTTCGGCGCAGATTGTGGAGATTGCAGTGCAGGCGCTGGAGCGCATCATGCCGCAAAGTGAGCGCATCCGGCCGCTGCTCCAGGCCGGATTTATGCACGACTGGCAAGCCGACGAATACTCACGCGGTGCATACAGTTATGGCTGTGTGGGTGGAACCGGCGCTGCACACGCGCTGGCGGAACCGGTGGAAGGAACGCTGTTCTTCGCCGGGGAAGCTACCAACTCAGACGGCCACGCCGGAACTGTCCACGGCGCCATTGCAACCGGTCGCAGGGCCGCAAAGGAAGCTCTCTCCGCATCGCAATCCAAAGCTATTCAAAAGGTAGAGAATCCCTCTCTCTAACGATAGCTGCGGCTCATCTGGATTTTCTGCGATCTGTTCGCTCTGCGGTGAGCTTTTCAATTTTCAATTTTGGCAATTCCGGCGATTCTGGCAATTCTTCTCACACCCACCAGCGCGGAGCCGAGGCGCGGAAGATGGCCGAGCGGGAAGGCACCCAGGAAGGGATACGCCGGAAACGCGAGACTGCTTCCAAGGCGCGGGCGCGCTGGTGGCGGTCAAACGCGCGCACGTACTGGCGGATGATCTGAGGCATGGTCAGGCGCAGGGCTGCGGAGAAATTCTGTTCCGCCATCTCGTGCTGTTCTTCTTGATTCTCCAGCAGCTCAATCATCTCGCGCGCCAGAGCCTGCTTGTTTCCGACAGGATAAAACTTGATTGCCAGGGCCTCATTTTCTGCCATTTCACGGAAATCGGGAATATCGGAGCAGATAATAGGCACTCCGTGTTCCGCAGCCAGATGCGCAACGCCGCTCGCGCCCGTGGCAGATGTGTACGGCATCACCATGAAGGATGAAGAACCGAACAGCTCGGGAATACTTTCTTCTTCCACGTAGCCGGTGAATTCAATCCGGGGATTGCTGCCATAGCGTTCGCGCAGGGCTTCGATGTACCCCGGCGAGTTCCCGTTGTTGCTACCGACAATGATCAGTCGCGCGGTGGGTATGCGCTTGGCCACGTGCTCTTCAAAAGCCTCAATCAACATCTCACAGCGCTTGTAGGTGCCCCATTTGCCGAAAGCCAGGATGCGGTGTTCGGGATTGCCGCGCTTGCTGAAGTCAGGATATTCGGGCCGCGCGCTGAAAATTCCGTGGGCGCGGAAATGGATGTTGTCGCCTTTATATTTTTGAATCAGGGTGCGCCGGTACGCCGGCAGAAGCACGGAGACGGAATTCGCCATCAGGATCATGCGCGTGGCAGCATATCCGCCAAGCTTGAAGATCGCCTTGTGCCGTACGCCCGCATCCTTCAGATCGATGTGGTCCATCAAGTGATGCAGTGTGACGTGGGTGTAATAACCGGCGAGGCGGGTCGCCGCGGGCAAGGTGAGTCCGGAGAATGCAGCAAACGGCGACTCCTTGGTGCCAAAGCTGGAGAAAACCAGATTGAACCACACCACGTTGGGCCGGATCTCCTTCAACGCTCGAAGCAGAGTGCGGTGATTGCTGGGGCGGTTCATCTTCCAGACGCGCTCCACGTTGAAGTCCGCAAGTTCGGGAAGCGGAGACTCGAGTTCGTCGGCCAGCACTGTGAGACTTACCAGAGGATCTGCCTGGAGCTCGCGGGCAACATGGTAGCCATACTCGTTCAAGACGATCTTGCTGGGGGGAAAGGCGCTGACAAGGCAAATCTTCATCTTCAGTCCAGTTTTCCTAAAAGATTGAAATCTGGAACACCGGTCTAAAAGCCGACGTCCTGACATTGCCGGTAAAGTTGTAAAACGACTGCTGCTGCAGTCCGATGGAGAACCGCAAGGGATAGTCCACCGGCAGCGGGCCTGTCGTATCGCTCAAGCTGCGCCGCACGGGCCTGACATAGGAGATGAGGAATCCGCTCTGCACGTTGTCATACAGATGGAAACCCTCGCCGCGGGTGAAATCGGCCGTCGCATTGACGGTCCAGCGATCATTGGGCTTGTACTCAAAGCGGGCGCCCGGAACCAGAATTTGCGCGGTTGCGAAGGCCTGCTCCTGTACGCGCCACGAACGAATGTAATTCGCCAGGCCGGTGATGGAGGCTTTCTGCCCGAACTTGTGTTCCAGCCCAGCCCAGGTATCCGTAGTGAAGAACTCGCGCACGGCGGGATGGAACAAGAGATCGCGCACAGAGTATCCGGTGAGGAACGAATTGCTCCCCCAAGGCCGGCCAACCTCGAATTCCAGGTTTGCCCCAAGGTCGCGCGAGCTGAGGTTCTGATTAGTAAACGGACCGGATTCATGCACCGCGTTGCCACGAATCGTAATCCACTGGAAGAGCGGCGAGGTGTTGAGATAGAGATACTGCCGGAAAAGGTGCTGATTCATCTGCACCGGCGATTCCGAGTCCCGGCGATCAGTGAACTGAATTCCCGGCGTTAGCACAAATCGCGCGTTGCCCAACCGCAGCACCGGTGAGGTGCCGACGTTAAAGACGGTGTCAAACGTGTTGCGCCGCACGATGGCTAGTTGGCTCGGCAACGAGATGGAGCCTTTATAGTTGCGCACGCCGACTACGCCGTTGATAGGTGCAAAGTTCTCGGGATTGTAATGGAATTCGGTGGTCAGATCCGTTTCCTGGTTGAAGCGCGGTCGAATCGGAGAGCTGAGGAACTCGTTGTCCATCTGAAACAGCGTGGCATCATCGAATAGCGCCGAGGTGCTGAAATCGTTTTGAATGGTCAGATTGGGAAAAATCTCCATGCCTTCCTGACCTGCCACCTGAAGCATTCCGCGCTCTGCCGTGGGATCTTCTGCTGCCAGCAGGTTCGCCCGCGCAAAAGAAGTGAGCGCATGCGACATATCATGGCGCTGGTTGTAGATGTTGGCCCAGGCGAGTTGGTAATCGTAGTTTTGCTCCAGATCGCCTTGGTTTGTCTGCGCGGTGAGCGTCTTGAGCATGGCTTCAGCATCGCGGTCCTTGCCTTGTGCGATATAGGTATCGGCAAGACCGACGGCAATCGTGTCGTCAGAGGCGCCCATGTCCTTGGCTTTCTTGAAGTAGCGTTCCGCGAGATCGAAATCATGCGCAGCAAGGAATATATTGCTGGCTTCCACCAGGTTGTCCGGTGTGATGGGAGAAGCCTCGCCGATCCGCGATTCGGCAAATGCCAGGGCGACTTCCTGCTTCGCGGCATCGTATTTGCCTTCGCTGACGAAGAGCTTTGCGAACGCCAGGCGTACATCAACCCTGTCCGCATCGGGAGCGTCCAACGCGCGTACAAAGCGATCATTCGCTGCTTTGCGATCTCCCAGCAGCATGAGGGCCTCGCCGGTAGCCAGCAGCACCGCCGATTGATCGGTCCCGGCGCGCTCGGCTGCTTCAACATAGCGGAAGGTTTCGGCGCGCTGGTGCAATTGCGCGTGTGACGCGGCTAGGCTGGCGAGAATCACCGGATCGCCGGGAGAAAGCTGAAGCGCGGTATTCCACTCAACAATTGCCTGGTTGTAGTGCCGCGCATGATAGAGCGTGTCTGCCAGGGCTTGATGCAGCGTAACGTCGTCGGGAGAGAACTTCAGAGCCGCCCGGTATTCCTTTTCGGCCTTCCCCATGTTGCGCATCTGCCGGTAGGCCGTGGCGAGAGCCAGATGGATCGGCCCGGTGCTGCCCATCTTCTTTTCCGCCAGGTTGATCTCCTGAAGTGCCTGCCGCGAATGGTGCAGTTGCAGATAAGAGAAAGCCAGGCCGAGCCGCGCGATCGAGTTATCAGGGTTCTTCTTGAGAGCCGGTTCGAAGTCGCGGACGGCGTTTTGCGCGTCCGACATGTCATTGAGAACATAGCCGCGCGCTACCAGCGCTTCGCTCATGTTGGGATCTTTTTCCAGAGCGCGGGTAAAGTCGTCAATCGCCTGCTGAAGAAGCTGGTTCTGACGGTGGACGTGCCCTGCCAGCAGCGGAAAATTAGGCTCTTTGGGCAGCACGGTTTCATAGCGCGTTACCAGCGAGAGCACATCGTCATAACGGCCGAGGTTGTAGAGGTCGTAAGCCAGATAGACCGCGGCATCGCGATCATGCGGGAGCTTCTGTACAGCCAACTGGCCGAGCCTTTCCGATTCGGCATACCGGCCTTTCAGGAACAGATAACGCTCCGTCTCGCGCATGATGTGCGGATCATTCTTCATGATGCCGGTGGCGCGATCAATCCACTTGCCTGCTAAATCAATCTCGCGGGCTTCAATGGCGGCATTGGAGCCGGCAGCAATGATTGTCGGATTTGTGGGCGCCAGAGAATGTGCTTTTTCATAGCTGGCCTGCGCCTTGGGATATTCCTTCAGCGCAGTATAGAGATCGCCCAATGCACGGTAAGGAACGTAATCATCCGGATAAGCTGCAGCCATGCGCTTGAAATAACTTTCGGCGGCTTTCGTGTCCCCCATGTCGCGTGACAGGTCGCCCATAGCTTCGAGCGCGTAGCGATTCTTCGGATCGCGCTGCAGGAGCGCGTTGTACATGTGCTGCGCTTCGGTTTTGCGATTCGTCTTCCAGAGTAGATTTGCGTACTGCAATGTGACATTGTCGTTTGCAGGATCCAGTTGCATGGCCTGCTTCAGGTCGGCTTCTGCGCCGACGACGTCTCCGCCGATTCCCCGTAAAGCGGCCCGCAGCCGCAAATATTCCACCTGCTCTGTCGCGTCCACCTGAATTTTCGCCAGTTCCTGCTGGCCGATGGTCACCTGCTGACGTGCCGCAGCGTCGTCCTGTAAGTCGCGATAGGCGTCAATCAACTGGAGGCGAAGTTGCGTGGGGTAGAGCACGCCTTCGGCCGGACCTTGCGGCATGGCAGCCAGAGCTGCGAGGTACTCCTTCACAGCATCGTTGTCGCGATGTTCGACTGCGGCAAGATCGCCACGGATGGCATGTAGCCGATAAAAATTGGCGTCGAGTTGTTCACTGCGCGCCAGATAGGTCCTTGTCTTATCCAGATTGCCGAGCCGCAATTGCGACTGCGCAGCAGCAAGCTGCACGTTGATGGACTTAGGCGACATGGCAGCCGCCTTCTCATACGCTGCAGCCGCTTCTTTTTTCATTCCCGCCAGGCCATAGGTGAAGCCGAGTTCCGACAGCACCTCGCTGGTCTTGCGCGGCGCGCGATTGAGAATGGCGATTGCGTTCTTATAGTCGTGTGCTTCGCGGTAATAGCCCGCCACCGCGCGAAAGACATCAACGTTCTTCGGGTCGCGCTTCATAGCACGGTCCAGCAATGCCTTGGCTTTGTCCTGCTGCTTGTTCTTCATGTAGGCGATGGCAAGAACCAGTTCGGTGTGCGACGCCGGTTTGATATTTTCTGAACGTTCCAGCAGGTGCGTGGCCTGCGGCAAATCTCCGGATTGCAGGAAGAGCTCGCCCGCCATGGCCAGGTCCACGGCCCGCCGAGGATTCGCCGCAATTACCTGCATGAGAATCTTCTTGGCTTCATCAGCCTTGCCCATGCGGATGTAGGTTTGGGCCTTGCCGGAAAGGCCTTCTACCGAATTGGGTTGCATGGAGAGGCCGTGATCGTAGGACTTGAGCGACAGGTCAAACTTGCCTGCCAGGCGCGCGGTATAACCCAATAGGAACCAGTTGCAGGCGTCGCTGGGAGCGATGTCAACCAGGTGCTGCGAATAGTTCACGCCGGCCTGATAGTTACCTTGCTTGAGGGCGTTTTCCGCTGCGCGCGCGTAGCGTCCTGACTCGATGCTGCCGCCCCAGCCTCCTGATTCTCGCGCCGCACAGGTCTGCCCGGCCGAGGACTGATCTCCGCCGCGGCGTGCGCGCGACGGACCCGCGGTCTTGCCCTTCTTCGTCTGGGATTTTTGCGTTTGCTGGGACTGGCCATTGATCTCAAACGTCTGCGCCCAGCCAGCGCCGGCCGGCAAAAGGGGACAAATGAGAGCCAGAATGAGCAGGGTTTTCTTCACCGGGACCACCGTAGTCAGTAAAGTGCGGGTTCCAAAAAATGAGATGCGAGTCCGCCTGAGCTACCCCGGCAGCAGCTCTCATCTCATGTTGAATCGAGATGCTGTTTTTGGGTTGGAGGATTCCTTGTTCAGTAGAGAAAGCCCTCAAGTTTGATTGGCAATGAGAATGCGGATGCCACAAGGAAAACCTTAGCGTCACTTTTGGAATCGAACCTGTGCTGAAGCAAAACTGCTGCTGCTTCCAAAGCTTCTCGTTCAGTTGCGATTGCGGAGGTCGTTCATGAGTTCCCCGTCCATCTCCATGGCCCGGCAGGTCCCAATGTTAAAGCGGCCGGTGCCCTTAAGCTGGATACTGCTGCTGGCATTGATCGTGCACGGCCCCCTGCTTCTCATGCAGTTGCCCAACGGCAGCTATGATGCCAATTTGCACAAATTCTTCGCTTCGCACTACGCCTCGCACTGGTTTGACCCATGGAATCCCAAGCAATTCACAGGCTTCTCTCAGACCAGTTATCCCCCCATGGAGCAGCAGTGGGTGGCGCTGTTCTCGCATGTGATCGGCCTGAATCTGGCTTATATGCTGGTGCAGTTCATCGCCGTTCTTCTGCTGCCGATTGGCGTTTATCGCTACGCTCGAATATGGGTGAATGAACGCGCAGCGAGTTATGCCGCGATAGGCAGTGTCTTGCTTGGGTCGCTGGCATTTCTGGTTTACAACGCCGGCCAGTTATCAACGACGTGGGCCGCGCCTCTATATTTGCTGGCGCTGCCTTACTACTACGAGTGGGCGCGCGAAGCAAACTGGGGATCGCTGCTGAAGGGGCTGGTCCTGCTGTTTGCGGCGGCGTCGGCCCACCACGTCACCCTGATATTTGCCAGCTTCATTTTCGCGTTGCCTGTGCTGGCCATGGCCATCATGGATCGCAAACGCGAGCCGGCTAACGCCAGCCTTGGCGGGGTGCTCAGCCGGTCGTTCATCTTCGCGGTGTTGGCGATCGCCGGAATTTTTGTCGTGTTGATGCCCTTCT
>DATEGH010000111.1:0-23669 GCA_035280185.1 Terriglobales bacterium | reverse complement strand
ATCTTCGGCGTCGCCGCCATCCCGCGTCTTTCGCTCGCGTATTACCTGGTGCGACCGAAGCCCGGGAGCCTGCTCAGCGGCACCAAGATCAAGGCGAATTACGGGCAGGGAATCAAAGAGCCTTCCATCTTTGAAGCTACTTCCTCGCTGTTCGGATTGCTGTCCCAACCGGGTGGAGCGCCGCAATTGATTTCGCAGTTCGGTATCGGGCCGATTGGCGCGGAGCGCTCGCGCAGCTATGACGTTGGTGTGGAGCAACTCATTGCATCAGGCCGGGTCAAAGTTTCCGCGACCTATTATCACAATCAATTCACCAATCAGATCGAGTTTGTTCCCAGCACGGCGCTGCCGCTGCTGGGCGTGCCGCAGAGTGTGGTGAGCGCGGCAGGATTTGGCGCCACGGTCAATTCGGGCGACACGCGCGCGCAGGGAGTGGAAACCGAAGTTGAAGCGGGAATGGGGCATGGATTTTATGTGCGCGCCGGCTACACCTACCTCGACGCGGTGGTTGTGCGTTCGTTCACCAACGATGCGTTCTCCTGCGGCGGGCCTGTGCCTCAGCCCACATGCTTCAATCCTGCATTTCCGGGCATTCCAATCGGTGCATTTGCGCCGCTGGTTGGCGCCCGCCCGTTCCGCCGAGCGCCTCACACCGGCAGCTTCTCTATCGATTACTCACATAGGAAGCTCGAGCTGATGCTCACCGGTTACCTGGTGAGCCGGCGCGATGACAGCACTTTCTTGAGCGATGACTCGGCCTTCGGCACCGGCATGCTCTTGCCCAACCATAATCTTGCGCCGGCATTTCAGAAGATTGATTTCGGCGGAAGCTACCGGCTGAATCCGCATCTGGAGTTTTATTCCGTGCTGGAGAATCTCGCCAGCCAGCACTACGATCCGGTGTTCGGTTTTCGCGCCTTGCCTTTCACGGCGCGCGCAGGAGTCAAGCTGAGGCTGGGCTGGGAAAGAACTAATTGAGTTGCAGTGACGGGAGGTCGAGGGAGAGGGAGGGATGCGACGGGTTAAGTTCAGCTATTTAGGATACTTAGCTAACCCCGGAGCGTTTTGCGGCTCGCCGGTTCGTGCACTAATTATTTTGCAGTGCGCTGGCCATAATGCCTCAAATGTCCGTTGGATGGCGGAGCTAACTTATTGAAAATACGTGTGAGCGCAGCGCAGCGTTGTAAATCCAACGGACATGCCTGGTTTTATCTCGGCTCGATACCTCTGCAAGCCGCTATTCATGCGGGTTTTCTCCAACGGACACGCCCCAAAATCATGCGATAATCCAACGGACATCTACTCTGCTCCAGTCGGGAGGCAGAAGGGAATCAGTGATGGACTTGCAGTTCTCGCATCGCAGCTGCCTCCTGACAATTAAGAAACGCCGGAGAGCAGGTTCGCTCTTTCCGGCGTTTCGCGCGCGCCCTGGGAAACTTCCTTCAAAACGTAGGCGTGGCATACTCCAGATTCACTCGCAGCGCTCTGTACTGATCGCCAGGCTGTGACCATATCCTGACCACGACCTGATCGCCGGCCACCACGTTCGTAATGTGCGCCGCATTTCCTTTATCGTCGCAGTGGACCTTTGAGTTCACGTCCGTAGATACTCCGAGCGAGCAAGTAATCGGAGCAAAGGTCTGCGTGCCATCGGCGTGTAGGACCGCAACCTGGATCTGGCCTGATGCGGTGCTATTCAGCCCAACTTGGCCGTCCTCCGCACCGGTGCCGAGTCCTACCGCATCGAGCGAGACGTTTCCGATCTGTCCGTTCTGCGGGATCGCCACTCCAACATCGCCAATGCCGGCGCTGCCGTTGCAGTTACCATCGGAAAAGTTTCCCAGGCCAAAAGGAATCAGCGCGATGCGTCCGGCCGCGGGGCCCAGAGAATTGCAGAAGCCAGAGAAATTGCCGCCGCCTGGTGTGGTCGTCTGCGCGTTCACTGTGAACGCAGCCGGCGAAGCCGCTGCGCGCTGGCTGAAACCGCGCGTCGTGTGCAGTCCCACCGGATTGCTGTTGAAGATGAAAGCTCGCGCCGCCGCGATTGGACCAGGCGAAGTGCCTAGCGTGCGCGATCCGCATGCAGTAATTACAGTTGTGATCGCCGCCAACAATAGCAGCGAGATAATGGTAATTCGCCCAATGTGCGTCATTTAGATGGTTCTCCTTTATTGAAAAAATCAACTCCGAGATCGAGTGACGTGGGCGCTCTTTGCCCAATATGCTCGCTGAGTGCAGTCCAATATTTCGTTATGGCATCAGGAAGCAGCTGCATCATCTGCATCAGGTCCACGGTCCTGAAGTGCTTGCACGGAAAACCTGAGTGCGTCCACGTTTGAAAGCCTTTAGCCTTCGCCTTCTCGCAAAAATTAAAGTCCTCGCCGGAATAGAGTCCCTTGTGGAAACACTGCGGCGTGCATGTGAACCACGGTTGATCGAGAGCGAGAAACACATCCCTATGGACCATGAAGCAGCCTGTACCTGCTACATCCACCTCTGACCAACCTTGCTTCATGCCTCGATGCAACTCATAGGTGTGCCCTCCGCGAACTGTTGCCAGTGCGAAGACTATGTCTCCTCCGAACCACGCCAATGGGTAGGGAAACGCAACAATCTTGCGATCTCCGATGTCTTGAAACACGTTCAAGATGAGGGATGGCACGACATCGTTATCGATTTGCAGCAGCCACTCCGCATCGCTTGCCAGGAATGTTTCGACGGCTTTGTTGCGCGCCGCGTCAACAGGCGTTGTGCCGTAGACGAATTGAAAGGTCAATACCGATCCCGTTTCGTTTTGCCATCGCAGCATGTGCAAACACGCGCCGACGAGCTCCGGGTGTATCCAGAATTGCCGCTCCTGACCTGTCAGGATTGCTGCCATCACGCTTGTTCTCTTCACTCTGCCGCTCCCTTCGCCTTCGCGGCCTGTTTCTCCTGGATTGCCTGGATCGCATAGAAGAGATTGCGCGCGGAAATGTATTTGTGCTGGCGGCCTTTCCGCAGATCGGAGGCATAGCATCTCTCGATCAGAACGCGGAGCTTCCTCTCCGGCTGCTCGCCCAGCTCCGCTGTGATGATCTCAGCGGCCTCGGATTCTGAAACTCCGGGCAGCTCCGTGCCCTTGCGCAAACGCGAGGCCCACTGCTCCATGTCCAGGCGGTTGAATGTATCCTCGATGTTGTGGCTTCCGGCAAAGAGCAAGCCGGCGTGCGGCGGCATGTCGTGGAGCTCGCGGACCGTCTCCAGGCAGCGCGTATCCAGATGCTGAGCCTCATCGAAAACGTAAAGGACCTTGCGCCGGCCGAGATCGAAGCGAATATTTTTCAGAACGCGATCAATATCGCATGCGCTAACTGAGCCTGTTGCTTCTGCAACGCGTTTCATGAGCTGCGCCGGCCGAATTCCCTCGCGGCAGTAGATGTAGAAGGCGCGGCGGCCGTGCCCGTTCTTGGCGATCTCGGATCGATTCAGCTCCGCGACCAGGTGCTGCAATACGAAGCTCTTCTGCGATCCCGGAGCGCCTTTGAAGTAACGTGCTTGGCGGCCATCGAGCGCCTGGTAGAACTGCTCGCGAATAAGCCGCACGTTATCGGTCTCATAGAGCCGGCCGGCTGTGTCAGTCTGCACTTCGATTGGGTGCGCTGTGATGAAGTCCACAATAGCGGCGCGGATCGCGGAGTCGGTGCCGGCCACTCGGCCATAGTTGCTACCCATGAAGGCGTGAAGAGTGACAGCCGAATAGTTGATCCTCTTCGCGAAATCTGTCCTGGTAAGGCCCGTGCGCGCGAGGTAATCATCGAGCATCCGCTGCACTTCACGGGGCTGCGGAAGCGTGCGCGCGAGCAATTCTTTCCGTTGATTGACAGATAGAGCCATCAATCTCCTTCCATATACAGTTCAGCAATATCATCGGCGTGCATGCGCCTGGGAGCAGCAGCAGCCATTGCCTTCGGCGCTGGTAATGCGTAAATCTGCGCCCTCGGAGCGCCCACTGCCTGCGCCTGCTGCGCTAGGACCTCAAGCTCTGTCCGATCTCCTGATGCGAGCCTGGACTGAGCAAGCCTTTCCGTGTACCGCTTAAGCTGTTTGAAGATGCTGCGGCGCTCACGCATCGAAGCGCGGATCATCTCGGCTGAAGTCTCGCCGTGGACCAGCAGTTCCTGCGCGCGGAGATGGCCGAGGAATATGCCATCCTGAGAGAGCGCAATCGCCTCGCCCACATTCAGCGGATCGCAAGCAACGAGCACTTCGCGTTTGATCTCCAACATGAGCGCGGCGGCCGAGTCAGCATCGGCCGGCTGATAGCGCGCATTGAAAAGCTGCACACAGCCGCCTTCAGAAACCACGCGCTTTTGCCGATCCCAGAAGAGCTGCGCAACATCGGCAGGATTCACAGGAGAGCGTTTCTCGGGTGGCAGCTCGGCATCAAACATCTGTTGCGGCGTTCTGCCGGCCATGCCCTGCCCGCGGTGACGGAACGTTGTGTTGAAGACATGCATCCAGTCCGCCGCCGCCTGGATGAACTCGCTCGCTGACGGCAGCGGAGATTCATCGCCGCGCCCTTCCTTCAGCAGGCGCGCGTGCTGTCTCACCAGCTCGTCGCAAAATTCAGGCCGCGTAGCTACGCTGCCACCGCAATACGCATCCCCCCACATCTCATCGAACCGCTTATGCACCGTGCGGAAGAAACTCTCAATCTGCTTCGACTGTGGATGGCGCGGCAGGCAGTGCTGCGATCTCACTCCCAGGCGAACCAGTACGCCCTGAGCATCAGGCGAAAGTTCCGGAGGACGTTTGCCGAGCTTGCGATAGTCCTTCCCGTTGTCGATGTAGAAGGTATGAGGCAGTCCGTAATGCCGCATGCCGAAGCGCAGAGCGGAGCTGATGGTATTGGAAGAGGGATTCACGCACCAGACTTGGCCAACTACTCGGCGCGAGCGCATGTCCACGATTGCGGTCAACCAGGGACGGAACACCGCATTGAGCGCCAGCTCTCCGAAAACGGGTCCTCCGGTTTTCAGGTCAATGTTGCGCACGAACACGTCGTGCTCCATGTGGTCGGAGATCCAATACTGATTGACGTGGACCTTGGAGATGTCGCGCAGCAGATAGGGAGCGAAGTCTTCTTTGTATGCTCGCTCACCGTCGCGCGCTACTGCCGTGATGATTGGCGGCAGGCCGTTCAAGAAAAGGCGCGTGGTTTTGTAGGCTGGAGGCTCGTCGCTGTCATCCATGCGCAGGCGCTCCCACTCGCGCACCAGCGCCTCGTGAGTCATCGTGATGCTGAGGCGTTCATTCAGAAATTTATTGGTTGCGAATGCGGCCGCTTCCTTCCTCTGATCGAAGAAGCGGGAGATATTGCGGTCGCTGCGCGCCTTGTCCGCGAGCGCTCCTGGTCCGCCAGTCTTGTAGGCGTTCCACCAATTCCAGATCGTGCGCTCTCCGATGTTGAAGGCTGTGGCGATATGCTTCACGATGCCGCTGAGCGTTGCTGCCTGTTCCGAAGGGCCGCTCCAGAGCGGTTCCTGCCCGGTGTTGGCAAACTCAATCATCGGCTGGATAATCTCCAACCGCTCCTTCGCCTGCTTCTGTGCCTCAGGAGAAAGACTCGATAGCGTGAGCACCGTCTTCGAGTCGCTCTTGCTGGCAGGTCCGCGCGCTGAGGATGTTGCTAAAGCTTGATGCAGCCTTTTCTCTCGCGCCTCCGCTGGCAAGCTGTTGGCGTCGTACTCGCGGATCGGCCGGCCGTTGCGGGCGAGCTCGCCAGTGGCGCGAGATTTCAGCGCGCCCGCCTTTTGTTTGCGCCGGATCGTGCGCTCATCCCAGCCCGTCAGTTCCTTCACCTGGTCGAGAGTTATCCAGTCCGTATTGTTCGCCAGCAGCTTCATGCGGAAAAACCGAGTTACATCGCCTGCGCGTGCAGCGTGTCGCAGTCCATCAATTCATGCGTGGTGATCGTGTCGATCAAATCAATGCCATGTTCCGGCTTGCTCCAGATCGCGATCTCTTTCAGGAAGGCATCCGTGTCTCCAGCGGCTTTCATCACCGGCTTAAAGCGCGAATCACGTTGCAGCGAAGCTGCGCGCACAAGAAAGGCCTCCAGCGGACTTCCATGTTGATGGCCGGTACTGAACGGATCGGACGCGTGCAGATTCAGCTCTCCTGCGGTAGCGAGGTATGCTTCGGCGAGGAGAACGGACGCAGGAATTCCCATATCGACCTGCGCCGCTCTCGCGAACGGCAGCGCAACCGCAAGGAAGCGCGCCATGCGCAACGCCTCAGCGGTGGTATCCGGCAGGATGCCCCGTTGCCAGCATGCCTCGCGCAGATCATCTCCGATCATCTCAAGACGCTCTGCGAGTCGCGCGCTGAGCACGGCGTCAATTGCAGGCACCTTCGCCACGCTGTCACTGCCGAAACAAGTAGAGAGAACGCGCGCTGCGCTGTCGCGTTTTTTCATGCGCGCCACTTCCCTGCGATACAGCTTCTGTGCTCGCTTTACCTTGCTCATCGAGTGGCCTCTTTCTTTTTGTTGGTGGAGTTGTTTCCATTGCGGCGCAACATGCCGCGAAGCGCCAAAATAACTCGGTTCGCTTCATTGAGCGTGCGGATCGTGCCGCCGCGTAACGGAGAAGTCCTGGAATTAAGGAAGGCATCAAAGCGCTCGCGTGTCCATCCGAGCTGTTCGACCAACCGATCCACTAGCTCAAGCGTGGCGTCATCAACAAGCCTGATTTCTTTGGACTGATTGGCGCGCCGGCCGGCCGTGCCATAGGCGAGCGCCTGGTCACGATCAGGACGCCGGCGAGGTGGATTCACCTTCTGCCCGAGCGCCTTCTTCAGCGTGTCAATTAGGAGCGCAGCCTCATCGCTGCGCAGATCAGAAAAGCTAGCGATCTGGCGCCCGATTACTCCTGATGCCCAAGCAATGCGCTGCTCGCGAGGGCGAGAAAAAATAGGCGAGGACGGGAACGAGCCATCCTCACCCTTAGGCCCCGGAGCAGGGGCAAGTACAGCCGCATTCGGAAAATCCTTGAGAAACGAATGCGGCCAGCAGGAATCGAGTGGGAGCAGAAGCTGGCAGGCAGAGGCCCCCTCTGCTCCCCTCTTCCCCGAACGGCCGCGAGAGGGCAGGTCCATGGCGTTCGGGAATCGCGAAGCATACGCGGCGAAAAGCGACAATGCAGCTCGCACCTGCGCGGCCGAAGCGGATTGCTGCTTCTGCTGTTTCATGAGCGCACCGCCTCGCGAATGTCTTCGAGCAGCTTTATCGTCCTGCGCAGCAGTGCGGAAACACTGCCCTCTTCTTTGCGCGGCTGCTCGATGCGAAGATCATGCCAGCGCTGCACAGTCGTTGGAGAGAGACGAATGCCGGCAGCAGCGGATGCAAGTTGCGCAGTGTGAACCCAGGTCTCTCCTGATTCGCGAGCGGCAACGATTACGTCCTTCACACTCTGGGGCAGGCGGTCAATCCTCAGCGGCTTTCGTTGCCTTCTTGGTTCACCGGTGCGAGGACGAGGTCTCGGCGTCATATACGCACCCCTGATTTCGCGATAGCAGCCCGTTGTGACGTGTCACACAGAGAGGAGACGTACTGAGCTACCCCGAATTCGCTATAAGCCAAATCTGCGCGAAGTGCCAGAGCAGTAAATAGGTAGGACTTGACGCGAGAACGGTATCCGTGCATCGGAATCTGCATCATCATCGCGGGCCGTCTTTCGAGTCCGCCACCGTCATGAGCGACTCGCGCAGCACTTCGCACTCGCGCTGTTGCCGAGAACCTTCAAGCATCAGGAGGCCGAGCGTGAATAACTGCCGAGCGCGCGGACGTAAAGCGAGAAGAGAAACGGAGTCATCATCGAGGATGACCGCGAGCGGCTCGGCAAACAGAAGCGGGAAACGCGCCGGCTTCTTCGAGTTGGCCACGCTGGTGAAATCCGATAGCATGTGTTCGGTTACTCGCACGCCAGTCAACTCGGTCAGGCGCTCGCAAATCACTGAACGCTTCAGAGGGCTGCGCCTGATCGCGTCAGTTATCGCTTCGCGAAGTGCGCTGTCACTGCTGGCGGCTTTACCGGAATTTTCTGGCATTGACGGTATTGTCACTTAATAGGACATCAGCATAGTCTACAAATGAGGACAATGCAAGAGAGAAAACCAGGCCGTCCAAAATCTCCATACCCTGCCAAGATCAGGGCGCTGAGAGATGCGACAGGATTAACCCAGGTCGCGTTTGCGAAGGCGCTGGGAACAGCCCGCTCGATGCTGGCCGCTTGCGAAAGCGAAGATAAGCCCAGAGATCCTTCGGCCGCACTGCTGATATCGCTTGGCAATGTTGCTGCTGCTCACAGCCGGTATGGCGATGCTTTATGGTTCTGGAATAACGCGGGGATTGAACCAGCAGGGCTGATTCCAGCAGTAATGGAGATGCTGGAGCACATGAAGGTCTCACTGCCTATTGGCAAAGTGACTGCCATTCCTGAGTATCCGGTGCAGCGGAGCGTGAAAAGCGGGTCAATCCTGTTCGACTCTCGCCTCCTGCGCAACCCTTTTGCTGTGAACTACGTCGTCGCCCATGGAGACCGCAGGCTTCTATTCCTTGACACGCAGCAGGCAGATATATGGAGGCTTTCAAGTCGCGAAGTCGCTGTAGTGCCTCGCCGGAAGGATAGCGTCGAATCCCTGATGAGAACATTTTCCGATCCGGCGCTGGCAAGATACTTGGCGATGTTTACTCCGCAGGCAAAAGAGCCTGCGGTTCAATGGGGTCCGCTTACTTCGACGATGCGCGATGGAGATACTTTCATTGCCCTCGAAGCGCGTAACCCTTTGGGCCTGTCTCAATCGTACATTATCGCCATTGAGACATCGGGCGGCGCAGGCCGCGTGGCGAAGAGGATTGAATCTCCGTTCTTTGGTCTCCTCGGCCGAGTGATTGCGCAAGTGGACCTGAGAGAAGGCCCGATTAGCGAGCCATACACTTACGAAGAATTTGAGCGCGACCTTAAGGAAGAGGAAAAACGGGCAAAGAGCCCTCGCAAGGAGAAAAAACGCAAATGACGGTCATATATCGCGGCGGCTATGCCGGTGTTTTGATGGGCCTCGATTCCCAGGACAAGATACAAATCGCGTTCGACAAAATGCTCGGCGTGAAGGAATCAGGCCAGCGGCTCTATGCCGAGCGAAATGGTTGTGAGCCTCTGCGGATGGCCGGCGTCCCTGGATTTTTCAGCCTGCGCGAAGCATATATATTTGTGACTGGCGATGATGAGTGCAGATTGGGCGTAGATCCCAAATGCGGTTTTGCTGCCGTCCGCGAGGCCACTACGTTCACAACTGATTTTCCGAACCTCCTGCTCAACTCCATGACGAAGAAGCTGATCCAGGATTACGCCGAAGTCGGAATGAAGGGCTTGGATCAGATCGTCACCGAAATTGACATCGCGGATTTCAAAACGCAGGATCGCGTGCGGCTCGGCTTTCTTCCTGACCTCTCGACCGTTGTTGAAGATGCCGGCTACGCCGATTTCGCCAAGATGACGGACGAGAAGATCAGCTACGCGCCTACGAAGCGCGGCAATCTTCTTCCTATCACGCGCGAAACCATCCTGAATGACGATCTTGCGAAAGTCGCATCCTTCCCCACGAGGGTTGCCCGCGCAGCTCGCCGGACGTTGAAGCAGTTCATCACAAACTTCTTCATCAACAACAACACCTACGATGTCGATTCGGTTGCATGGTTCAATGCGCTGCACTCCAATCTGGGAAGCGCTGCGCTTACGGTTGACGAGCTGATCGCCAGGGAAACCGCGCTCTTCGGTCAGACCGAGAAGGATTCAAGCAAACCTCTCGGGCTTACGCTGGATTGGATCATGGTGCCTGGCGCCCTGAGGGCTACCGCATACAAGATCAACCTCGCGCAAAACTACAATCCGGCGCCCAGCGTCTTCGAGCCGAATCCCTTCTATCTGCGCTTTGGACAGAACAATGAGCGCGTGATCGTGAATGAGCTGCTCACAGATACGAACGATTGGTACTACGGGACATTGCCGCAGAACGGCGCGCCCTTTTTGGAAGTCGGCTTTGTGCAGGGGCAGCGCGAGCCCGCAGTTATGCTTGCAAGCGATGACACGGTGGGAGCCGTGTTCACGAATGACAGGCTTATTTACAAGGTCCGGCACGAGTACGGCGGTGACGTGATTGATTTTCGCGGAGTCGGAAAGAACGTAGTCCCATAAAAAGGAAACGACTTCTAGTCCAGTTGGGAGAGTGATAAAAATGGCCAATGTGCAAGTTCAGGTTCCCGATCCACACCCTGCTCTACCTGTTGACGTTCAGCAGGCTTGGAAGAAAACCTATACCTATTCCTTCCGCGAGTTGAAGCGAGACAAACCGCAATCCGGCGATGACCAATGCCACAGGTATGCTCTCCGGGCAGCCAATAAGTCACTCCGCGTTATCGAGCCCAAATCCTACGAGGACGCAATCGGCCTGGAGAAATGGCAGGTCATCCATCGTGAGTATCACGAAGAGAAGCCCTTCGCTACTGAAAATGGCACAGGGGCTGCCCTCGTGCTCAAGGTGGTAACAATGGACGGAAAGAAATTTGCTTTCCCGGTTCCGGAATCGGAGCGAGCAAAAGCCGAGCAGGCAGGGATAAAGCGTTTCGCCGAAAAGGCAGCGCTTCTCCCTGGGCGCATCAATCCGTAAAAAGGGCTTACGCTCTCGGGGAGTAACAAAGTTTGCCATTGCACACGCTCTCATTTCTGTGCAAGATGAAAGTTATCTGCAAGACACGAGCACCGCTTCGCTCGTGAGAGCAAGCACCGCTTCGCTTCTCTGGATGCCTGCACCGCTTCGCCGGGGTCCGCAATTCGTGACGTGCGTCAAAGACAGCAAAAAGCAAGGGGAAGCGGACAATGGCAAAATACAACGCGGTTAGCACCAAGCGATTCCAGTCGAATAATCTGAAGCACTCCTACAGAGTGCGGAGCGTCACATCACAGCTTCGAGCCGTGACTAGCGTCGACCAGCTCGCAAGCCTTGTCTCTTCTTCCAGCCGAGAGAGATTTGATAAAGCCTGCGCGTCTGCGATGGCCGGAAACACTGTGGCGAACTGCGAGATTGCAGTCATTCTTCGCGGATCTGAGCAGCGGATCGCCATTGATCTGGTCCCCAACAGGTTTGACCTCTCAAATCTGAGGCCCCATAAGATCGCCGTAAACGTGAGGGCGGTAATAGAGTAAATGGCCGCTGCCGTACAGCTCGTAATCAATGTCGATGAATCAGGCGCGGTAAACGCGATCAACAAGATCACCGGAGCTGCGCAGAATCTCGGCAATGTCATTCCCGCCACCGGTCAAAAAGCGTCCGCAGCTTTCGCGAACGTCCAGCAATCCACAGAAAAAGCCCACATTGCTGGGCAGGCGTTCGCTCGGCTCACCGGCTTCACGCTGCCACGCGGAGTTGAAACGTGGCTCTCCAAGACGAGCCTAATCGGTCCGGCTCTCTCCAGCGCCTTTGGTTTGATTGTGGGTGGAACCATCGGTCTTGCATTCGTAGATCTGGGAGTGAAGGCAGTCGGCGCGCTTGGCAACATCATGGATTCGCTCGGAGGCTACACCGAGGCGGTTAAGAAAATGCAGACCGATACGGTTGCGGCCAGCCGAGAGGCATTTCTGAATCCCAAAAGCATTGAGGTGGCAATCCAGCACCTGGCTGAAGTCACCACGCAGCTTTCTCTTATTGAGCAACAGAAGAAATCGCTCGATGACGCGCTGAATAATCAGGATGGGATCTCACAGGTCACTCCCGGAACATTCGACGCCGACACGCAGGCGATGGCTGAGCTTGTCGCCGACAGGATCAAGCTCAACGATCTCACGGCCAAAGAGAATCAGCTCGGCTCTGACGCTAATGCGCTACTCAAAAAGAAAGCCGAACTCGCCAAACAATTGAACGAACTGGAAGATGCCGGAGACTCGAAGCTGAGGGAAGCTGGAAAACAGGGCTTCGCCCTCATCCAGCAGCAGTATGCCGACGCTCAACAAACCATAACCGCTACGGCGGCCGCAACTCAGGAGGGAGCAAAAGTCACCGCTGCCAAATCAAGGGACGCATACGGCGGCTATATCAATGCTGTGATCGCGATGGAAAGGCAATCCGCCGCCGAGACCATCGCGCTGCGCCACTCAGTGATGGAGGAAAGCTCCCAGGGAATTTCAAAAATCCATCAGATCGAGGCCGACGCCATCGAGGACATCAACACGAAGCGCCGGGCGTCGCTGATCACGGAGGCGAATGCTGCGGAGCAATCTGTGTTGATCGAGGCACGCGCCGCCGAACAAGAGCGACAGGCGGTTGCCGCTCTCGCTTCCCAACACCGCGACGCTGCGCTATTTGCCCAGCAGCGCGCAAATGCGTTCCTGTCAGGAAGCGAAAAAATCAAGGCCGATGCGGAGCTGGAGACGCAGACACTCCTAAAAGGAGCAGCGGACGTAGCCGTAAAGTACGGGTTCGTCTCGCAAGAGGCGGCAGCAGCGTGGGCTGACGCGCAAACCAAGATCGAGGCTGTGGATAAAGCCGCCAACGCGCAGCTTCTGGTTAATCACCAACAATTAGTCGACAAACTCAGCGACATGCAGTCTGCGGCCGCAATCGCTGCGCTTCCGCAATGGCAACGCGCCGATGCTCAGATTCTCCTCACTCACCAGAAAACATATGAGGAGATCAACCGG
The DNA here is from genome assembly GCA_035280185.1 of Terriglobales bacterium. Lineage (GTDB taxonomy): Bacteria > Acidobacteriota > Terriglobia > Terriglobales > Acidobacteriaceae > Angelobacter. Next base: position 10,932 of record DATEGH010000111.1, on the reverse strand, counting down.
CTGGAGCTCACCGATAGAAAAAACGTCGTCGTTTATGAGCAGCAGAAGGTCGCAGCTGACCAACTAATGAACGCGCAGATGATTGATTCGCACCGTCAGATGGCGGAGCAGCTCGGCAGCGATCTCTCTACTGTGTTCGATGACATTGGCAGCGGGAATATCGGCAAGCGAATTCTCGCCAATATAAAGAAGCTGTTCGCTCAGATCGTCGCTGCATGGCTGCTCTCGACCAAGGTGATGGGATCAACGTTCGGCAAGTTCTTCGGCAGCATCGTTGGAGGACCTGGTTCGACGCTGGAGCAAGCCAGCGGAGGCGGCATTCTGGGCGGATTGTTGGGCCAGTCTTCGTCCGCTCCGGTCTTTGGCACGCCTCCATTTCTTCCTGGCGGTGCCACGGCAGGCGCTGCCGCTTCCGGTGGAGTATTTGGAAGCGATCTCAATTTCGGCGGTGGCCTGAACTTCGGTGGCAGCGGCTCGCTTACGGGATCGCCGCTCGGGACCGCCGCGCAAGCTGCAACATCAGGAGGCCTCAGCATCGGCCCGCTCAGCGCGGGTAAAGGATTGAGCGGATTGTTTAGCGCGGCCGGTGCGCGAGGATTGGGCGGATTGGCAGCGATCCTGGGCGGCTCCGCTCTCGGAGGGGTCGGGCAGATCGGCGGAATTGTCACAGGGCTTGCGCTGATGGCCGCTTCTAACCCAAACGGCCCAGCGGCTGCGTTGCTGGGACATCTCGGAATCTTCAGCAGCGCTGCTGCCGAGGGCGCACTGATCGGAGTTGGCAGCGGATTGCTCGGTTTCGGGTTGGGCGAACAGTTCGGCAAAGTTGGAGGCATTCTCGGCGGTGCGGGAGCTGGCGCGTTGACCGGTTTCCTGACGTTTGGTCCCATTGGCGCTATCATCGGCGGATTGGCTGGATTGTTTGGCGGCCTTTTTGGCGGGATCTTCGGCGGCGGCAAGCGCAAGCGCCAGGCCAACGCGCTCTTTAACGGCACCATCGGCCCCGACATCACCAAGATCGAGGCGGAATATAAAGGCTTTCAACTGGATTACGCCTCGGCAATAGGCCAGCTCGAAGATCTTAAGCAGCAGGCGCACGATCAGCTCCACAAGCTCAAGGGCGAAGGCGATAGCGTGTTCAAACACAAAGTCTCGCCGGCAATCGACGCTGCGGAGAAGGACCTCAGTGGCTTTGAGACCGAGCGCCAGCGCCGCGCCGGCCTAGCGTTCGCTCCGCCTGAATTTCACGGCGGCGGCTTCGTCGAGGACTCGCTCATGTCATCTCGCCGGCGCCCCGGCGAGATGTTGGCAGTGCTGAAGCGTGGTGAGTTTGTAATCAATCCGCAGGCAACAGCGAAGAATCGCGGCGCGCTGGAACAGATCAACGCTGGCGGCAGCGCCGGCGTAACCTTCAGCGGCGGCATAATCATTAACACAGGCATGGTGGATAAGGACTATATGACCAGGCCCACAGGGTTCAAGCGCGATCTGCTTCGCGCAATCAATTCGCTGCAAAAGGAGGGGAGATTGTGAGTGACTCGTGCCCGGATTGTAAAACCCACGTCGCCACTCTCAGCAAAGTGCGGGAGATGCTGGAGGGCTACGGAGAGATGTTGCAGGAATACAAGGACGCGATCTACGCCATGAAGAAGATCGCCGGCTTCCTACTCCTTCATTCCCAGGCCCACAGATTTATTCTTGTGGCCGATGGAGCTGCTTCCCCTGACATCCTGAAGCTCCTTCGCGAAGACATTGAGCACGGGCCTCTTTCCGACAAGGCGAAAGAATACGCGCTCACTATCCTCAGCGGCGCTGAAATGAGTTGGAAACTCACGTTGGAAACTTCCAAGGGAGCGAAACCGCAGTGATAGCTAGTGCTCTCTCACAGTCTCCGCTCGCCGATGTGGTCTCGGTCCAATGGACTGCGCGACGCCTAGGCGTTTCTGAAGTTACGGTACTCCGATATATCGAAGAGGGACGAATCGGGGCTTACCAGGTCTGCAAGCGTGGCTGGTGGAAGGTGAGCAAGCGAAGCGTTCTCGCGTTCGAGCAGAACCTGCTTGCGCAGATGAACGGAGAGGAGCCTGGAGCCGGATGAGCGCATACACGTTACAAAAGATGAGTCACCCAGGCAGAACGCTACCAGTTGCCGAGCGACTGAAAACCAGCGGAGATACCCGTGCTGCGCCTGCTTGAAGAAGGCCGGCTGGCTGGCTACCGTCTAACCGCTCCCGGATGGTGGCGAGTCCTGGAGTCATCGGTCCTGAAGTTCGAGGCCGAGATCGCCGCCCAGTGCCAGTCCGAACCGCTCCGCCAAGGGGCCAAACCACTGCAACATAATTCCTGTTTCCCACTGCAACGTAATGTTTCCATTTTGTCCGCTACTGCAACCTAATGAGTAACATTACTGCAACGGAGCGAGTTCAGCCCCATGGGCGGAGAATCGTGGAGACGGTAAGCCTCTTGTATAGTTTCAGTCCGAGGTCAAAGATGAAGATCTTTCTCTCGCTCGCAACCTGGCTGCTTGTAGCAGTGGGCATGGCCGGCGCGCAGTCGCTCCCGACGGTTTCCACGTTTTCCATTGTTGCCATTGATCCGCAGAACGGTGATCTGGGCGTGGCGGTTGCTTCGCGATATTTTTCCGTCGGTTCGGTGGTGCCATGGGCGATGGCCGATGTGGGCGCCGTAGCCACGCAAGCCAACGTCAACGTCGGGTACGGACAACAGGCGCTCGATTTGCTGCGCCAGGGAATGACAGCGCAGCAAGTGCTAAAGAAAATCCTGGCGGACGATACCTTTGAGGGCAAAGACGGGCGGCAGGTGGCGATCGTTGACGCGAAAGGAAACGTTGCGGCTTTCACCGGCTCCAAGGCCCCGAAGTGGGCGGGCGACCGCCAGGGCAAGACGTGGTCGGCGCAGGGAAACATCCTGGTGGGGCCGCAGGTCCCGGAAGCGATGGGCAAAGCGTTTGAGAGCACGCAGAGCGAACTGGCGGAAAAGCTCTACGCGGCGCTCAAGGCGGGTGATGCCGCCGGAGGCGACGCGCGCGGCAGGCAGTCGGCTTCCATGTTAGTGGTGCGCAAGCGAGGTGGGCGCAACATCAACAATGATCGATACATTTACATCAACGTGGACGACAATCCCGATCCATTCAAAGAGCTGCGGCGGCTGCTCGACCTCAATCTCGCCTACAACTATGAAGACAAGGCGTTCAAAGCAATGGAAGCCAAGCCGGTGGACGTGAAGAAAGCGCAAGCAGCGGCGCAAAAAGCGGCCGGATATGCACCCAACAATTTCGGCACGCGCATGAACCTGGCCTTTCTCAACTATGCGGCCGGAGAAAAGCAGGCTGCACTGGATGAGTTCGCTCGGGCGCGCGCGCTAAAGCCGGAAGAGTTTGACAAGGCGTGGAAAGAGGAGGCGAACTACGATCCCTTCAAGCCCATGCTGGCCGATACGGAATTTGTGCAGAAGCTGTTCCCGAACGGAGCGCCGAAATGAAGATTGAGAGCTGCTGGATAACTTCTGGGAGGCATTCGCGAATCTAAGCTCTTTATTCAGAGCTGTTCCTCCGGGAGAAAACGTGGCGCGAGTACCGGCTTTCATCCTGCTGACAGCGTTGGTCCTGTTGCCGGCGTGCTCCGCGCCTGCCTATTCAGTCCTCACGCATGAGCAAATCGTGGATTTTCTCTGGCACGCTGATATCGAGCCCATTCTGCTTGCGCGCTATCCACTCACGACGCCGGAACAATTGAAGATCGCTCATGGGTATGCGTACGGCGGGTGCCTGGTGCAAGACATGGGCTATTACCCTGGTGGAAACAAGCTGTTCAGCGATCTGGTGCATTACGTTCGCAGCGGAGATTTCGTCGCGGAGATGATTCGCCAAGCAGTTAATGTGAACGAGCTGGCGTTCGCCCTGGGATCTCTGGCGCATTACTCCTCCGATGTCACCGGCCATCCGACGATCAACCGCGCTGTGGCCCTTGAGTTCCCCAAGATGCGCAAGAAGTACGGCGACGCGGTCACCTACGCAGATGATCCGGTGTCGCACATCCAGACGGAGTTTGGCTTTGACGTTCTACAGGTAGCGCAGCAGCGGTACACATCGCAGGCATACCATGACTTCATTGGATTCGAAGTGGCGAGGTCCGTGCTCGATCGCGCGTTTCTAAACACCTATGGGGTGCCGCTCAATCAAGTCCTGCGGAATGAGGACATGGCCATTGGAAGCTTTCGTCACGCGGTCAGCAAATGGATGCCGCGCCTGACGCAGGTGGCGCTCATCACGAAAAAGGACGAACTGAAGAAGATTCCGAATTTCAATCCCAGAAAGTTTCGCTACATCTTGAAGCGGTCGCAATATGAAAAGGAATGGGGCAAGAGCTACTACCGGCCGGGGTTTTTTGCCAAGTTTCTCGCGGTGATCGTGAAGATTCTGCCGAAGATTGGCCCGTTGCGCGCTCTGGACGTGAAGCCACCGACTCCGCAGACGGAAAAGATGTACATCAGGAGCGTGGAAGAGACGGTGGCGACCTACCGTGATTTGCTGTGGCGGGCAGCCGACCAGCAGATCGTTTTGCAGGACGAAGACCTGGACACCGGCAAGCCGACATTTCCGGGAGAATACAAACTTGCGGACCGTGCCTATGCCCGGCTGCTGAAACAGCTTGCAGCAGAGAACTTCAGCCAAATGACCCCACAGTTGCGAGCACGCGTGCTTGACTTCTACAGTGATCTCAGTCTCCCGTTCGAGACGAAGCGGCACAAAGGCGACTGGCAGGAGGTGCTGCGCGATCTGGACTCGCTCAGGAAATTACCGGTGAGTGCGGAGGCGGTGGCGAATACGGGGCGCTGAATCTTAGACCGTGATGCCGCCATCAATGATGAGAGTTTGTCCGGTGATGAGGGCAGCGCCGTCGCTCAGGAGAAAGAGCAGAGCAGGAACTACGTCGGCGGCTTCGGCGAGGCGGCCCAGAGGGGTGCGGCGGACGATCTGCTCAAGCTGCGATTTGTTGAGACTCGCAGACATCTCCGTAAGCATGTAGCCGGGGGCAATGGAGTTTACAGTGATTTTGCGCGCGCCGACTTCACGGGCGAGAGAACGGGTGAGGCCATCGAGTCCGGCTTTGGAAGCGGAGTATGCGGCCAGGCCGGTGTAGCCGCGGGAACCAATGATCGAACTGATATTAATGATGCGGCCGCCTCTGGGATGCGTGAGCATATAACGCAGAGCGGCGCGGGCACAGTAGAGCGCGCCGAAAAGATTCACTTCCAGAATCTTGCGGCTTTCAACGTTGGGGAAGGTCGCCAGGATTCCTTCTTTGGCGATGCCTGCGTTGTTCACCAGCCCAAAGATTCCGTCATCGCCCGCCCAGGAAGCAGCGTCGTGGAAGAAGCGGTCAACCTGCTGTTCATCTTCAACCGAGCACTGAGCGGTGAAGAGCTTGCCGTCGTGTTCTTTAGCTAACGTCTGCAATTCCGCTGATTCTTTGCGGCCGCAGGCGGAGACGCGATAGCCCTCCTTGAGAAGAGCGCGGACGATTTCGAGGCCCAGTCCGCGGGTACCCCCGGTAACGATTACATGCCGCATCTACTGTCTCGCTTTCTTGCCGGAGTCGGATGCCTGAAGCGCTTCGACCACACGAATCACACGCGGTACTTTAAATGGTTCCAAACGTTGATAGGCAAACTGCTGCACCGTTTTTTTTACCTGGTCGCGGTCGGCAGCGCTTCGGGGAACAACGGTAGCGCAGAGCACCTGGCCGGAGATGGGGCTGGCTAGGCCTGAAACCTGCACGTCCGCAACAGCGTCGCAGCCCATGAGCACCGCTTCCACTTCTTCCGGCGTGATCTTGAAGCCGCCCACGTTGAGACGACGGTCGGTGCGTCCGACAAAAAGATAACGATCGCCTTCGAGGCGGACCAGATCGCCGGAGCTGAGCCAGCCTTCGGCGTCGAGCGGAGTGGCTTCGCCGGATTCGTATCGCTTGAGCGCGCGCGGCGATTTGATTTCGAGCACGCCATCGTTCACGCGCAAATGCACATCGCCCACGCCGCCTGAGATCCAGACGGCGGGAATGCCGGCGCGGCAATCGTGTACGGAGAAGCCGACGCCGGCTTCGGTTGAAGCATAAATGTGAGTGATGCGAGCCGAAGGGAAGCGCTGCTTGAGACGGTCGAGCGTGGCCTGGTCCACGGCTTCTCCGCCGACGGTGATCTGATGCAGAGAGAGTTCGCGGTCGCCGAGGACCAGAAGAAAGCTGCGCCAGAACGTAGGAGTTCCGCTGATATGCGTGACGGCGTGCGTGGCTGCGGTTTGCGCGAAAGCTTCCATGGTGCGCTCGGGCGGTAGGACGAGGTCGCCGCCTCCGAGCACGGCGGAAAAGACGACTTGCAGACCGGCAAACGCCGTGGCGGGAAAAGTGAGCAACCAGCGGGATTGGCGGCTGCTCTGCGTGCTTTGAATGGTGCCGAAGAGCGAGCTCAAAGTGTGGCGAGCGACCTTGGGCGCACGCGTGGTGCCCGAAGTCATGACGTAGACGAAGCGGGAAGGCGCGCCGGGTTGCGCTTTCAGATTTTCAGTCGCACCTGGCTGGACGAGATGCGTGATGCTGAAGCGCTCCAGCATGGAATCAATTTCCGGACGGGCTATGGTGCGGTGCGCGATGAAGACATCGGCGCCAGCTTGGTCAGCGGAGGCCAAAGTGACGATGATCTGGCGCACATCATCTGACCAGAGCAGGATGCGGCTGCCGGCTGCAAACTGCTTTGCCGAATCAAGTGCTTCGGTGGCGAGTTGCTGGAAACCCATCGTACCCGCAGAAGAGATCAGCTTGCCTTGCGAGGCACGAAGGCGCTCCAACAAGTTCATGCCCGCACACCTGCAAACAGTTCGGCGAGTTCTCCGGCGGTGGTGAAGTTGATGAAGCCTTGCTCGAAGGGGTCGCGTTCGGTGGCCGATTGCAGCTCCACGACCAGGGCAGCGAGGTCGAGCGAGTCGAGGCCGGCATCGCCACCGAGCAGCGCAGTGGATTCCTGCACGGTGATGGCAGGCAGGCCTTTGTTCTGGCGGGTCTCGTTCACAAAGCTGCGGATCGCGTCAAGAATTTCTGGTTGTGTCATTTTTAGTTTTAGCCGGGTTTCCTTTCAGGCCGGAAGGGCGGAGGTGTTTCTTCTAAATTCGCTGGCAAGCCGGCCCATTGTCAAGCAGCGGACCTCGCCCTGACGGACCAGCGCGCCGAGTTCATTGAGGAATGCTGCGACGACGTTTTCAAGGCGTGGCCTTTCGGCGTAGAGATTTTCAGGATGAAACCAGACGTGGAAGACACCGCCGTTGCGGCGGACCGCCTGCAATCCCTTGCGCAAGCGACGTAAACGGCTTGCGTCAGGGATGAAGCGGCGCCAGCCGCCGGCGTAGCGGATCATGAGCGAACCGGGGATGGCGACCAGGCCGTGTTTCATTTGTGGCGCGACGCAGCGCGGACCAGCGCCTGCAAAGTCGGCCAGCACGGCGGCGGCTTTGGTGAGCTTGCGGCTGGGCAGACGCCACGAGAGCTCGTCCACTTCGCGATAACAAGCAAAACCGGCCTTGCGCAGGTCGTCAACATATCCCACGGAATTTCGCGGATAAACGAATGAGTCCGGGGAGAAGCCGTACTCGCGGGCGATCTGAGCGCAGGCCTGGAACTCGGCGGCGGCGCGCTGTTGCGACATGCCGTTCCATCCGAAGAGCACGTGAGAAAAGGAGTGAAAGCCGATCTCCTGCTGCGGCTGCGCGGCCTGGATCATGCGCACCAGCGAGGCGCCAAACCATTCCGGATTTGTAGTCTCGTTGGCGCCGGGAGGAACGTAGCTGAACCAGGGATGCGGGAAGTGAGCGTAATGGACTTCCGGAAGCACGGAGACATCGGGCAGCGAGGGCCGCATCATGGCGCCGACGATGGCCCATGAAGCTGAAAGTTGGTTGCGGGTGAGGTGCTCAAGCAGGCGCGGTACGCCTTCATCGTGCGTCCAGCGCGCCATGTTGATGAGTTCCGGACCGAATCGGGAATCGAAACTGCCCCAGCTTAGTTCGAGGTCCAGACTGATAACGACGGTGGGTGGAATCATCTTTTTCTATTATCGTTGGCTTCTATTATCGGTCAGGACCGCTGTCACAGCCAAAGTCCCATGCGCCGCCGGAGATCCAGAAAGTTTCGGGCACGGCGGTTTTCTTCTGGGCGAACCAGCGCGCTCCTGGTTGATTCGAGCGCAGCTTGTAGCCGGCGGATATCAGGTGCTCGAGAACTGTCTCAGAACCGGTGACGGCGAAGGCGAGAGGAACGCGCAGGCGGTCGAGGTAGCGCTCGATGGCAGCGAGCACCGGAGCGACTGCGGAATTCTCCTGGCTGAGCAGTTCGACAATGCGGGCGGTGAGCACGCCATTGCGCACGCCGAGCGAGACCACAGCGCGGGCGAGCGCGGAGTTGTTTTTGCGGGCGAGGAAGAGCAGATTGCGCGGACCGAGCGGATGAAAGTAACGCCAGCGGAATGTGGCAGTGTCCCAGTCAGGGAAAGCGTCGGCTTGAGGGCGAAGGCTGAGAGCAGCATTAATTTCGGAGTCCGTCGGCGTTGGAGTGGAGAGGGTTTCAAGATCGCTTGTGAAACGGTCTGACTTGAGGGCAGGGAAGCGAGGCGGAGGAAAGTCCAAGCGAGCAGCGGACATCTGCATGGCGATGCGGGCGGGATTGCGCAGCTTCTGCAGCCACCACAGTGGGATGGTGGGAACGCGCATGCGCTGGTAGATCTGATCGGCGGCTTCAGAGAGGCCGAAGAGAGCCACATGAGCTTCGCGGGCCAGCGCCGCCAATATGAGTTGCAAGCCGCCTCCGGTGCGGTATTCGGGCAGGACGGCGAGATCGTGCAGGCTGGGGACGATCAGGCGCTCGCCGCGGATGTTCCAGGGAATCCGCATGCGGTGATGCGCGCCGATGATACGGTCGCGCTGGCGCAGCACAAGAAGATCGCGCTCCATGCCCTGAGTGATGGGACTGGCGGAGTAGAGCCACTCCAGCCGGCGAGCGGAGGCCTGCGGCGAATCGGCGCCCCAGGCGAGGCGGGCGAAGTCGAGGTAGGCAGGGAGTTCAGAAGGGGAAAGGGTGGCAGGCGTGAGTGTCATATTCACGAGTAGGGAGGATTCTAAAACAAGCGACGCTGAACTTTATGCGGAGCCATAGCTTGGGGCGGTAACATGGAATCAAAGGAGAGGCTAGATGGAAGACAAGCGCAGATTGATCTGGCATGGGATGTTTCTGTTTCTTCTGGGGCTGCTCATTGGATTCTTTGAACAAAAATTCGTCAACCCGCGCATGGGTCTGGCCGCCCACCTGGAGGGGGTGATGAATGGCGCCTTCCTGGTGGCGCTGGGTGCGGTTTGGGAAACGGTAAAGCTTCCAGCACGAGCGAAGTCAGCAACTTATTGGATTGTGCTTTACGGAACGTACGTGAATTGGGGCACGACTGCATTGGCAGCGGCCTTCGGCACGGCGGCGCTTAGTCCGATCACGGCCGCCGGGCGCAGGGGACAACCGTGGCAGGAAAGCTTGATTACTGTGCTATTCATGACGGTCGGACCCGCCATGGTGGCTGCATCGGTGCTGGTTCTCTGGGGACTTCGCCGTGTAACCGCGCAAAATGTTCTCAACAAAGCCGGCGTACGGTCGGCTTCTGCGCGATAGACAGCCGCGTACGCCGCCTCCGGCGGCTGGGATGCAGCCGAAGAGAGTGACATGAGGCTCGCGGTTCAGTTCCGACGCGCTCTCAGGGCGAACCCGTGTTCCCAGGTCAGGCTGAGCACCTCCTCCTCGCCCAATCGCGGCGCGGCGACGGAGGATCTCTTAGCTTTTTGATTGGCCCGCGACGCCGGCCTTCGACTGCGTTGCCTTCGGCCGCAAGGGGACCAGCATCGATACGTTTCTCCGATACGTCTCGTAGCTCGTCCCGTACGTCCGAATCAGGTCGCGCTCCTCGAATTGGATTGCCACGATCATGTAAGCCGTACACATGAACGCGAAGAACAGGTGTCCGAAGGTCATGTGCGGCGTGGCCCAGAAGGCCAGCGTAAATCCGAGATAAATCGGGTGGCGCACCATTTTGTAGAACAGGGGAGTGGTGAACTTGGCCGGCGGATAGGACTTTCCCGCGAAGTAAGCGTACACCTGCTTCAGCCCGAACAGGTCGAAGTGCGAGATCAGGAACGTGGAAATCAGCACCAACGCCCATCCCGCGCCAAACACGATCCACAGCAGCAGCGCCGGCAGGCTCGACTCCACGGACCAAACTGTGCCCGTCATGGGACGCCATTGCCAGTACAGCAGGATCAGCGCCAGGCTCGCAAACAGCACGTAGGTGCTGCGCTCGATCACCTGCGGGACAATCCGAGTCCATGCGCGCTTGAACCACTGGCGCGCCATTACGCTGTGCTGCACGGCAAACAGCGCCAGCAGAAGCGCGTCGATGATGAACGCCTCCAGCGTAGTCGCGCTGGGACCGGCGTCCACCGACCGCGGGACGCGAATGTTTCCCACGAACGCGATTGCGTATAGGAATGTGGCGAAAAACACGATATAGCAGACGATCCCGTAGATCGCTGCCGCAATCCGCTGCACCATACACACCCCCGGATTGCGATTGTAACGCCAAATCTCGCGGACGCAAGATTAGGAAGGCTTAATTCTCTGTGTTAAGACCGTGGGCTGCGAGAGGACGCGGCTATTGGATGGTCGGCTCGGGTGGGACGATCTTCATTCCAACCGGCTTCCCCAGGCCATACTGTTGGGCCGCTTTCTCTTGCGCCTGCCGCACTCCGTCGGCGAACTGCTCAGGCGAGAGGCTCCCCAACTCTCCATGTTTGCGGCATCTGAACCGGATACTTGTCGGTGTCGACATCGTCTC
>DATEGH010000110.1:0-14660 GCA_035280185.1 Terriglobales bacterium | reverse complement strand
CCTGAGGCAATCGGCAACACGGTCGAGCTTTCGAATCGCCTGGAATTCACTCTGGAAAAATTAGGCTATGAGTTTCCGCGTTATCCCGTGCTGGACGGCGGAAGGCAGATTGATTTCCTCCGCGTTCAAGCGATGAAGGGCGCCGGCGAGCGCTATCACCCGATTACGGAGCGCGTTCACGCGCAACTGGAAAAAGAACTCAAGCTGATAGAAACGCTCGATCTCGCCGGATACTTTCTCATCGTATGGGACATCGTCCACTATTGCCGCGAGCACGGAATCCTAGTGCAGGGAAGAGGCTCCGCGGCGAACAGCGCTGTGTGTTATTCGCTGGGAATCACTGCGGTTGATCCGGTGGGGATGGACCTGCTGTTTGAGCGGTTTCTTTCCGAAGAACGCGGCGAGTGGCCGGACATCGATCTTGATCTGCCCAGCGGCGACGAACGCGAGAAGGCAATCCAGTACGTTTATCAACGATACGGCCAACTCGGCGCGGCGATGACGGCCAATGTCTGCACTTATCGCGGGCGTATGGCGGCACGGGAAGCTGGAAAAGTTTTCGGATTTGACACTGAGACCTTGAACCAGCTCTCCGGGCTGGTCGGTAGTTGGGAGTGGCGAGGTCCGGAAGACACTTTTGACAATCACTTCAACCAAGCAGGGTTGGACCTCAATCATCCGCTGGTGGCCAAATATCTCGACATCTGTGTTCGCCTTCAGGACCTGCCGCGGCATCTGAGCCAGCATTCTGGCGGGATGGTGATCTGCCAGGGTCAACTCGATTCGGTGGTCCCGCTGGAGCCAGCGACGATGCCCGGGCGCGTGGTGGTGCAGTGGGACAAAGACGACTGCGCCGATCTCGGAATTATCAAAGTGGACCTGCTGGGTCTGGGAATGATGGCAGTGTTGAAAGATTCCATCGGCCTCATTCGCGATCATTACAACGAAGAAGTTGATCTGGCGCATCTGCCTCCAGATTGTCCGGACGTTTACGACGCAATTCGACGAGCCGACACCATTGGCATGTTCCAGATCGAAAGCCGGGCGCAAATGGCGTCTCTACCGAGAAACAACCCGCAAAAATTTTATGATCTGGTGACGCAAGTGGCATTGATTCGGCCAGGGCCCATCACCGGGCAGATGACCAGCCCATATCTGCGGCGTCGCCAGGGAAAAGAGCCAGTAACTTATCCACATCCCTCATTGCAGCCGGTGCTGGAGCGGACGCTGGGCGTGCCGCTTTTTCAGGAGCAACTACTGCGCATGGCAATGATTTGCGCGAATTTCACCGGAGGCGAAGCGGAAGAGTTGCGGCGCGCGCTGGGGCACAAGCGTTCCGAACGGCGGATGCGCGAAATTGAAACCAAGCTGCGGGCCGGCATGACGGCTAACGGAATCGCGCCCAAAGCGCAGGACGAAATCGTGCAGTTCATCACTTCATTCGCGCTGTACGGATTTCCAGAGTCGCATTCCGCCAGCTTTGCGCTGATCGCCTACGCGAGCGCGTTTCTCAAGGTGCGCTATCTGGGAGCATTTACGGCGGCGCTGCTCAATAACCAGCCGATGGGATTCTACTCGCCGGCGACACTCGTCAAGGATGCGCAGCGGCATGGGCTGAAGGTGCGTCCCATTGATGTGACCTGTTCGGAATGGAACTGCTCGCTGGAGGGAAATTCATCGGCGGGTAGAGTCCCCCTTTTAGAGAACGGCTTTTCGGATACAAACCTGGCCGATCCATCGGCAGGGCGACTCGCGCTTCGCATCGGATTGCGCTACGTGCGCGGATTGCAGCAGGCCGCGGGAGAAGCGCTGGTGGGAGCCAGGCAGCAACAGAAATTTACATCAACAGAAGACCTAGCGCAGCGTGTGCCGGAGTTGAGCCGAGCGAATCTGGCTATGCTGGCGAGGATTGGCGCACTGAACCGAATCGGGGCGGCGGACAACGTCAGCTTGCATCGCCGCGATGCGCTATGGCAGATCGAAAAAGCCGCGCGCCCGGTGGGGCCGCTGCTTAAAGAAGTGACGGAGCCGGATGCGGCTTCTCCCTTATTGAAGATGAATCTCGAAGAGCGCCTGGTGGCGGATTATCACGGAACGGGGATGACGATCGGCCCTCATCCCATGGCCTATCGCCGGCAAATGCTGCGCCGGATGGGAATCAAATCTTCAGCAGAGTTGCGGGAATCAGCGCATGGTAAGCCGGCCGTGGTGGCCGGATGCGTCATTACACGCCAGCGTCCCGGCACTGCCAAAGGTCTCATCTTTCTTACACTGGAAGATGAAACCGGTAATTCAAATGTCATCGTGGCGCCGGACCTTTACGGCAATGACCCGGCCGTGGTGTTGCATGAACGCTTTATTCGGGTTCAGGGAATCGTGCAGAACCAGGACGGGATCGTGCATCTGAAGGCGCAAAAAATTCTTCCTTTGCAAGTGACCGCGGCGGAAACCGACTCGCACGACTTTCACTAATGAAGTGGATCGACATTTAAGAAAAGGGAAGCGGAAGAATTCAACTCCGCTTCCCTTAAATGTAGTTGAATCAAGCTGCCTTGCTGACGGTAATGTTGTGGACAGTAGAAGAAGCAACATCGAAGGTGCGCACGCGAGGAGAACCTTCGATCAGGTTACGGATGACCTCGTTCACGCGAGGAAAGGTCTCGCGGTTATAGGCTTCGGCGTCCTGCCGAGTCTTCCAGAAACTCAGCGCGACAATGCCGTCAGCGTTTTCCTGAGAAGTGAGGGTGATTTCGTCGAGAAAACCCGGCTGATCGCGGAGGATGGACATAACTTTGTCATTGACTGTGCGGATAAGCTCTCTACCTTTTCCTGATTTCGCATTGATTTCAACGATGCGGGTGAACATACAAAGGGTACTCCTTTCGAGAGAAGGTGAAAGTGGTACCGTCACAACGGGCGGCAGGAATCGAACTGCGGAGGCCCAACACGTTACGCCACGCCAACGCACACGTCAAGGCCGCGTGACATCACCCATTGGTGCATGCGGCTATTTCGCAACCTCCAGAGTGGGATCCATCGTAGTGTGAGATTCAGGCCCTTTATTTTCCACAGCCACACGGTTACTACGGTAATGAACGGGCAGTGTTCTTTAGGACTACATCGTAGCGGCCTTTGGGTATCATCGCAGTGGTCTCCTCCCCTCAGAAGACTTGCGTGGTGAAAACTGTGCAGGAAAATGCAGGAACCACTACCGCGGGGGCGCCTTCCGCGCCGCGCACCGACCGCCTGGAGCTTGTGAGTTCTCTGGGCCGCGGGAGCGTTGGCCAGGTCCACAAAGCGCGCAGTCCTCAGAACAACCGAACCGCCGCGCTGCGCCAGTTTGAAATTCCGCAGTGGCTCGACGATGCCGATGCCCTGATGAAGGTGATCATGGATGAGGCTCGTGCCGCGAGCGGCTTGCAGCATCCCAACATCGCGCGGCTTTATACCTGTGGCTACAGAGAGTTCACGGTCTTCATGACAGCGGAGTTTGTGGAGGGCAAGACGCTTCGTGAAACATTGTCATCTCGCACGCCTGATTTGACCGAAGCCATGTCCTTGGGAAAGCAGCTTCTCGCGGCTCTGGACTACGCGCATGAGAAAGGCGTGTTCCATCACTTCCTGAACACCTCGAACATCAAGCTGTTGCCGGACGCAAGCCTGAAGCTGCTCGACTTCGGGTTGTTACGGGACAAGAACATTCTTACGCCGACTCCGGTGAAGAAGTTGGAAGACCAGCCGTATCTCTCGCCGGAGCAGGTGAACAACCGTCGTCCAGACCGTGCTGCGAACCTTTTCAGCGCGGCGACGATTCTCTACGAGCTGTTCACGACACGGAACCCGTTTGCGGGAAAGCATCTGGGCGAAGTGGACCGCGCGATAACGGACGCGAACCCTCATCCGCCGCATGTGGCCAACAGCCGCGTGCCGGAGGCAGTCTCGCGCGTGCTGATGAGGGCGCTGGCCAAGAATCCCGCTGACCGCTATGAGAGCGGAACGCAATTATTTGCAGCGCTCGAAGCGGCGATGAAGGACCCGCGATCTGCGACCGCGGCAGGCAACAGGCCGGCAACCGGGAAGTTTGCTGCGTATGAGACGGGAAATTTTAACGCTGCTCCGGCAACCGGCAAGGTTCCGGCGATGGAAACGGGGAGCTTCAACGTGAAGCAGGCGACCAGCAAACCGCCTGCTGCTCCGCCGGCGCCTGCCACAGTAAATAGAAATGCGAACGCGACCGCGGGAAGGCGTCCTGCTGCCGCCCCGGCAAACCAGTGGAAGGTGATTGGCGGAGTGGTTGCGTGCCTGGTAGTGCTGGCTGCGCTGGCCATGATGTTCCAGCGGCGGCCGAGCGACCTGCCAGTGGAGAGAGAAACTGTACAAACTTCAGAGCCGGCGCCCACGCAAGCGCCACCGTTTGCGCGGAAGGAAGCTCAAGACGTCAATTCGAAGCCGGAAGCAGAACCGCGCGGGTACGCCGCCCATGGTTCCAGCGTCAGAGAAGTCCGCAAATCACGGATGCCGCAAGCGATGACAGCTCCTGCTCCTTCAGCTCCGAGCCAGGGGCAGCTTTCAGTAGGGTCGTTACCGATTGGAGCAACGGTGGAGATCGAAGGACAGCGTGGGCAGTGGCAGACGCCCCAGACGATCGGCCCGTTGGCTCCCGGAAAGTACAAGGTCACGATCAGCAAGCCGGGCTTCTCGAGCGAAACGCGAATGGTGCAAGTTGCGGCGGGGGGCCGAACTCCGGTTGATGTCACGCTTACTGCTGCGAAGGGCTGGATCACCGTTGGCGGGTCGCCCAGCGGAGCAGCGATTTTCATAGATGGCAAAAATACCGGCAAAATCACTCCGGCACAACTGATGCTCGATCCTGCCACGCACAATGTGATGCTGCGCAAAGCTGGCTATCTGGAAGCCAGCACCGATCTAAAGCTGGCAGCAGGACAGGCCATCAGCTATTCGCCGAGCCTGATGGTTGCGGGTCGAACAGACAACATCCGCATTGTGAGCGGCGGAAGAATGTTTGGCGGAAAGCCGGCCGCGGATGGGATGGCACGGATCGAGATCAAGAGCGAGCCCAAAGGCGCTCAAGTGGTAGTGAATGGAACGCCGTTACAGAAGACCACACCAGTGGAAATTCAAGTGGATTCGGGCAGCTATGACATCACGCTGCAGAAGGATGGATATAAACCCGTCCATGAGAGCGCGATCGTCGGGCCGGATGATCACGTGAGGATTGACAAGAGCCTGTCACGTTAATTCACGCCGGCCATTTACAATATTCCTAACGCCTACACGTCAGGAATTTTCTTCGCTTGAATTCAACAATCCGCAACATCGCCATTATTGCCCACGTTGACCACGGCAAAACTACGCTGGTGGACGCCATGCTGCGCCAGAGCGGCGCCTTCCGCGCGAATGAAGCCGTTGTGGAGCGCGTGATGGACTCGAACGAACTGGAACGCGAGCGCGGCATCACGATCCTGGCCAAGAATACGGCAATCTGGTACCACGACGTAAAAATCAATATTGTGGACACGCCCGGCCACAGCGATTTCGGCGGCGAAGTGGAACGCGCGCTGAAGATGGTGGACGGCGTGATGCTGCTGGTGGATGCCAGCGAAGGTCCGCTGCCGCAGACACGATATGTTCTGAGCAAGGCGCTCGAAGCCGGGCTGCCGCCGGTGGTGGTGATCAACAAGATTGACCGGCCGGATGCGCGTCCTCAGGAAGTGCTTAACGAGCTGTACGATTTGTTCATTGATCTGGACGCGCGCGAAGATCAGCTCGATTTTCCCGTGCTGTACACGAATGCCAAGGCAGGCACTGGTTCCACCGACGCAGAAACTCGCGGCGAAGATTTGCGTCCGCTGTTTGATGCGATTCTATCCACCATTCCCGCGCCTGCGGGCGGCCCGGAGAACGTCTTGCAGATCCTGGTCGCAAATCTCGATTACAGCGATTATCTCGGCCGCATGGCGATTGCGCGCGTTTTCAACGGGAAGCTTCGGAACGGAGAGGAAGTTGCGATCGCCAAGCTGGATGGCTCGTTGCAAAAGGTGAAGATCACCAAGCTGTTTTCCTTCAGCGGGCTCAAGCGCGTGGATGTGGACAAAACCGAATACGGCGACATTGTGGCTATCGCCGGCGTTGAGGGCATCGCGATCGGTGAGACCATCACCAGCGTGGAGTCGCCCGCGGCTTTACCGCGCATTGTGATTGACGAGCCGACCATTGCCATGCAGTTCGCGGTGAACACGTCACCGTTCTCCGGACGCGAAGGCAGCTACGTGACCTCGCGTAACCTGCGCGACCGTTTGCAAAAAGAGCTGCTCACTAACGTTTCGCTGCGCGTGGAAGAGACCGATAGCACCGACTCGTTCAAAGTTCTGGGACGCGGCGAACTGCAACTCTCGATCCTAATCGAGACCATGCGACGCGAAGGCTACGAACTGGCCGCGGGCAAGCCGGAGATTGTCACCAGGCGCATAGATGGCAAGCTGATGGAGCCGAAGGAGCACCTGACGGTCGATATAGCCGAGGACTTCGTCGGTGTCGTGATCGAAGAACTGGGGACCCGCAAGGGGCAGATGCTGAAAATGCACAATCATGGCTCGGGCCGGGTACGCATGGAGTTCAGCATTCCCAGTCGAGGCATGATCGGGCTGCGCTCAGAGTTGCTGACCGAGACGCGCGGCACCGTGATCATGAACTCGCTCTTTGACGGTTACACGGAGTGGCTGGGAGAGATTCCGCATCGCATGACCGGTGCTCTGGTCGCGGACCGTCCCGGAACTTCGACGTCCTACGCTCTTTATGGACTTCAGGAACGCGGAGTTCTGTTCGTTGGGCCTGGTGTGGACGTTTATGAGGGCATGATTATTGGCGAGAATGCGCGTGAGGTGGACCTGGATGTGAACGTGGTCCGGGAAAAGAAGCTGACCAACATGCGCGCTTCAACCGCCGACGAAGCGATTCGCCTGGTGCCGTTCAAGTCGTTGACGCTTGAGCAGGCCATTGAATTCGTAGCCGATGATGAGATGGTGGAGGTCACGCCAAAGTCTCTTCGGCTACGCAAGAAAATTCTTCAGGCCAATCGCAGGCCAAAGAAGAATGCGGTCCCGGCCGGCGCTGATGTACTGTCGTAAGCTGGAGATCAAGTCCCAGCTCGATGGTGTTGCTCGATGGGTCTAGTTTGTGTTGCCACGCCGAAGCAGTGCGAATAGCCGTCATCGTCTCTAAGGAAAAACTCGGTCTGCCCGTACTCTCGATCCTCGAGCTCTGAAACATCGTACCCGAGGCCCTTCAATCGTTGCCTGGTGTCGTGTATGTCTGTCGGCGTCCAGTAGAGCCGAATGCCCTCGTAGTTTTCCGGCTTCTCCGGCTTCCCCCAGCGCTGGTTCAGCATGAACCATAAGCCGTCTTTCTGAAGCATGCAGAAGATCAGCTTGCCGTCTTTGCGCATCTCCTTACTCATTGAGAACCCCAAACCATCCACCCATAAGCGCAGACTCGTCTCCAGGTTTGCGCTGGGAATAACCGGGATGCAATATTCGATCGACATAAAGCTCCTTTACTCCAGCTCTTTTCCTCGTGTCTCCGGCAATTGCAATGCCATGAACATCGCCAGAAGAAACGAGATTCCACAGAAGGTAAATGCCCAGGAAAGATTGCGAGCCTGTCCCAGGCGGCCGATGGTGTAAGGAGCAAAGGCGCTGAGGGTGCGAGCGCCGTTGTAGGTGAATCCGAGAGCGCGAGCGCGCAGGTGAGTAGGAAAGAGTTCGCTGCCCATCAGCCCCGAGCCGGAGAAGAATCCGGTGCCGAAGAAGGCGATCAATGCGCCGAGCACCATGATGCTCCATTGCGAGCGGGCCGCTGCATAGGCCGGAACAAGCAGCGCGGCGCAAAGCAGGTAAATGACAAACGAACGCTTGCGTCCGAAGCGCTCGGCAAACCAGCCGAACGTCAGGTAGCCGGGAAACATTCCAGCGAGATTCAGCACGATCAGCAGCGTTGTGGTTTGCATCATGCTGAAGCCGCGCCCGCCTTTCTCTACCGGGAGAGTCAGGTAGGGCGGAATCCAGGTAAACAGTCCCCACCATGCGAACAGCCCGAAGAAGTTCAGCAGGAATAGAAAAATAGTGTTCCGCCGCAGTGCCCGGCTGAATACTTCCATAAAACGTGAATCGGCGTGCTCGGCGCGGTTTTTTTGCTGTTTCCACATCTCCGATTCAGGAACGCTAGCACGAATCCACAACGTGGCCAACGCCGGCAGAATGCCAACAAAGAAGACCAGCCGCCAGTTCTTTGTGGCGGAGAGCACGATTCCCGCGACCAGAGCGGCTGCAGCATAGCCCCACGCCCATGAGCTCTGCACGATGGCAATGGCTTTAGCGCGGAGGTGAGTTGGCCAGGTTTCCGCGACAAGCGTTGCTCCTGTGTTCCACTCGCCGCCCATGCCAAGCCCCAGCACAAAGCGGAAGAAGGCAAGCACAGGAATATTGGGCGAGAGGCCTGAGCCGAGCGAGCAGACCGAATAGGTGAGAATGCTCAGCATCAGGGCTTTGGTGCGGCCGATGCGGTCAGCAATGAAGCCAAACAGCACACCGCCGATTCCCGAGGCCAGCAGGGTAAATGTCCCGAGCCAGCCGGCCGTTGCCTTGTTGATCTGGAACGCATTCATGACATGCGCGATCACGAGGCTGTAGAGCATGACGTCAAAAGCGTCGAGCGCCCAGCCCAGCGACGCTGCAACAAGTGTGCGTTTTTGCGCGGACGTAACGTCAGAGAGGCGGAAGGTGGTTGCGGCCATGCGCGGGGATTTTACAACGGTTTAACCACAAAGGACACGAAGGATCACGAACGGTCTCTAAGAGAAGGCGCGCGGCTGATGTTCTTCAGCAAACCGAAATATCGCTGCGCCCGCATTACGTCTTTTCCGATCTGCTGCTTGAGAGCGTTCACGGAAGGGAACTTGATTTCTCCACGGCGCCAGCGCAGGAAGGAAATCTCGATTTCGGTCTGGGCAGTCACTTCGAGAGGGTGAAAATCGAGCAGATGCGTCTCGATGGCGAACGATTCATTGCCGAACGTCGGCCGATTGCCCACGTTGGTCACGGAATCAAATGTTTCATCGCCCACTCGCGTCCGGGTGAAGTAGACACCGTCGCCGGGAACGAGTTCGTCGTAGCGACTGAGATTAATTGTAGGAACGGTGTACTTGTGTCCATAGCCGCGTCCACGCCCTGGAGTTCCCGTAACGCTGAACACACGATCCAGCAGGCGCGCGGCGCGACTGACTTTGCCTGCTCTCAAGAGCTCGCGAATTCCGCTGCTTGAGACCTGGCTGCCGCGCAGCATCATGACCGGATACACCTTCACCGCGAATCCAAGTTCGTCGCCAAGCTCCTGAAGACGCGTGGGCGTGCCTTGCGCCTTGTGACCGAAGTGAAAATTTTCTCCTTCATGAACTTCTTTCGCGCGCAGTCTGCCTGCCAAAACGGTGCGAGAGAAATCCTCCGCCGTGGTCATGGAGAAATCGCGCGTGAAGGGAATTACCAGCAGCGCGTCCAAGCCGGACCGGGCCATCAGCTTCTCCTTGAGCGGCTGCGGAGTAATGAGCTTGGGCGCAACATCCGGTCGAAGAATGCGCAGAGGATGTGGATCAAACGTGACAGCGATCGCTCTGCTTCCAGTCTCACGCGCGCGCTGCACCACTTCTCGCAGGACCTGCTGGTGGCCGCAATGGACGCCGTCAAAATTTCCCACGGTCACAACCGCGGGGCCGAAATCCGCAGGAACTTCTTCCAGGGAGCGGAAGATTCTCATGCGATTTCAAACTCCAGCTTCAGGCCATCGTGCGCCAGACGGACATGCTCGGGCAGAGTGCGGTTGGTTTCTTCGTGCGCCAGATCATGAGAAATATGGGTGAAGAAAGCTCGCTTCGGAGCAAGTTCTTTCACCAGTCGCAACGAGTTCTCGACGGTCGAATGAGTGGGGTGCGGCCGATGGCGCAGCGCGTCAAGAAACAAAATATCGAGACCGCGCAACTGTTCCATGGATTCCGGAGGAATTTCGCTGAAATCGGTGAGATAAGCCGCAGAACCAAAGCGAAAGCCGTGAATGTCGGCATCACCGTGAATAATGCGGATGGGCTCAAAGCGGGCGCCAAAGAGATCGAGCGCGCCGTTGATCCGGTTCATCTGCACGCGCGCGATTCCGCCGAATTTGTAATTGGCTTCAAAAATGTAGCGAAAAATTCCCTCCATTGCTTCGGCGGTCTGATGGTGCGCGTAAAGCGGAATCTTGTCTGTGGCGCGGAAGCTCAAAGGCCGCACATCATCAAGGCCGAGGATGTGGTCGGCGTGCGAATGCGTGTAAAGAATGGCATCAATGCGGCTGATGCGCTCGCGGATGGCCTGCTGGCGGAAGTCGGGGGTGGTATCAATCAGGATGCAACGCCCTTCATATTCCAGCATGATGGATGGGCGCGTGCGCTGATCGCGCGTATCACTCGAAGTGCAAACGCGACAGGTGCAGCCGATGGTCGGGACTCCCATGGACGTCCCGCTGCCCAGCACCGTGAGAGTCGCCTTCATTTCTTTTCGGGAACGGAAACCGGACCTGCTCCAGACTGCGGCTGCGCGGCAGCTCCCTTGGCAATGGCATTCGTGAGTTCGATCCAGGCCATGCGCAATTCGAACAGGACGTTCTGCAAAAGCGTTTGCTCGCGGTCCGTGAGATTGCCTTTGGTTTTTTCCTGGAGGATCGTGAGCGAATCAATAGTCTGGCGGGCGCCGATGATGTCCACGGCCGGAGCCTCGCCTTCCTGGCGTACTGCCCCCATCTGGATCAGCGCGCTCATGTAGAAGGATTCCACCACGCGCTCGAAATTCATTTCAGGATAGTTGCCGCCCTGCGCGCCCAGCCGGGAACTGACGATCTCGTCCAGCTTTTTGCCGGAAGCTTTGTAGGCTTCATTTTGCTCGTGCTGCTCCTGAACCGTTGGAGGCGCGGGCATTTCCTGCTGATTCTGCGGCGCTGCAGCCGTGTTGTTCGGAATTGCTGGTGGCGCTTGCTGCTGAGGTGGCGCCGCTGCTTTGGCTTTATCTTCCTCTTCGCTGCGGACCTCGTCGCGCAATTCTCCTTCGCTGCCAAAACGCCGCCGATCACTGACGACAAAATCCTGTTTGTTCTCCGCCATAAATCCTCAATTCAATTTGATATCGAATGGCAAGTTCGCGACTCTCGCGCGCACGCCATGGAAATCCAGTTCGCTGCCGGAAGGGAGTGCCTCGTGCCGCACATAGCCGAGGCCGAAGAACTTTTCTCCGCTCGCGGTAGGCACACGGACTGCCGTGGTAACTTCCGCAACGGTGCGCCCTTCCGACTCCGATTTGCCAATTGCGGGCAACGCGCTGAACTCGAAGCCGGTGAACTTGCGATGGACCTGCCCGCGCGAGCGAATGCGCTCAACAATTTCCTGGCCGATATAGCAGCCCTTGGTGAAATGCAGCGCCTGCATCTGGCCGGTTTCCTGCGGAAGGTCGCGCTCGCGAATGTCGCGCCCATAAAGCGGTATTCCGCGCAGCACCCGCCATACTTCCAGCGCTTCCGTTCCTACTGCTTGAGCGCCCGCCCGATGCAGCATCTCCCGCACGCGGGAAAGCTCTTTCTGATCTGCCCAGAGTTCATAGCAATGCGGTTTCTGCTCCGGCCCGCGAATCAGGACGGCAGAAACTCCGTTCAGCGTCGCATCGCGGACTTCCAACGGCTCGAACGCTGCAGCGTTGATGCCACACTTGACAAGGACCTTCTCTGCTTCTCGTCCGCAGAGCCCAACAGCGCTCAATGTTTCCACAGGACTCATCTCGACTTTGTCCATGATGATGAATCGTTTCAGCGTTGGCAGCAGCGCGTCTAGCTGAGTACGATCGGTTTCCAGCAGCAGAGATTCACCGCGATTGAACACATATAAGTCGCCGAGAATCCGCCCCTGCGCGTTCAGGACAAGGTTGTAGTTGCCACGATTCAACGGCAACTCGCGAACATTGTTGGTGACCATGTTGTGCAGCCAGCGTACCCGGTCTTTGCCTGTGACCGTGACTTGGACGCGCCCATCCAGGTCAAACATCCCGGCCTGCTCCGTCAGAGCATCCAGGTCGCGGACTAGATCCCGATCTTTCTCGGCATTCGGCGAAAAAGCCGGCCGTTCATGGAGCGTGGTTTCTGCCATGGCGTAAACATTTGATTATAGCCAAGTGCGCGGGAAGCTCAGAATTGCAATCTTTCTTGCGGCGCTGGAGAATTGGGGCATGGCGGACCAACCTCGCGACTGGAAAAAGAGCTGGGTGCAGGCGGAGAAGATGATCGAGCTTGGCATCACGCTTCCCATCGCTACCGTGCTGGGCTGGCTCGTTGGCGATGCTCTCGACAAAAAGTTCCATACTTCATGGATGGGGATCGTGGGACTGGTGATCGGAGTGGCTGCCGGATTGACTCGTCTGGTGCAGAGAGCGATGGCCATCGGCGCCGAGGATTCCGACAGTTCCGGGGAGAACCGTGACCTTCCCCGTAAGTGACAGTATTGAAGATGTGTACCAGCGCCTGAATCTTTCCATGGGCGTTCTGCTGGCTGCCGGGTTTCTGACGTTCCTCTCTTTCCGCCATTGGGCCATGCTGCTGGGCTTTCTCGCCGGAGGGTTCATCGCGGTAATCAATTTCCGCATCCTGAAGCGCACGATTGCAACGGTTGGTGAGGCGCTGGCCGAAGGCAAAGCTCCTGCCAGCGCCGGGCAGCAGGCCTTCAAGTTCATCTTCCGCTATGCTTTATTGGGCGCGGCTCTCTATGTTATATTCAAAAGTTCAGAGATCAGTGTTTACGGCCTCTTTACGGGCTTATTTCTGCCCGCGGGAGCCGTTCTGATTGAAGCATTTTACGAACTCTACCTCGCGTTTCGACGGGGAATCTAACCTCAGGTCCGACTTCTCATACGATGCAAGAACAACTCTGGTTTACTGCGCTCTTGAACGCGGCCATCGGCAAGCCTGTGAACGCCGCGATGCAGGCGCTTCCGCCCGCGTTTCACCCTGCCAACCCGCAGGCGCCGATTCCAAATTACGTCGCCATGCAGGTGCTCGTGGTAGCGGCGCTCATTATTATTTTTCTGTTGATCCGTTCGCGGCTTTCCGTGGAGAAGCCCGGCCCCATGCAGCATCTGGCGGAGATGCTGAACCAATTCGTCAACGGCCAAAGTGCGGACATCATTGACCATCACTACGAGCGATTCATCCCGCTGCTCACGGCGATCTTTGTTTTCGTTCTGTTCTCAAACCTTCTCGGCATCATTCCGGGGTTCGAATCGCCCACAGCAGACGTAAGAGTCCCGCTGGGCCTGGCTGTGGTTTCTTTCGTTTACTACAACGTGCACGGACTTAAAAAGAACGGGCCCATCGGCTATTTCAAGCACTTCCTGGGACCGATCTGGTGGATGGCTCCGCTGATGCTCATCATCGAGATCTTCAGCCATATCGCGCGTATTCTTTCGCTGACCGTGCGTCTTTGGGCCAATATTTTTGCCGGCGACCTGGTGACGCTGGCGTTCTTTTCCATGATTCCGCTGGCTCTGCCGGTGGTCTTCAACATGCTGCACATTTTCGTCGCCATACTTCAAGCGTATGTGTTCATGTTGCTGACGATTATTTACCTGAGCGGAGCAGTTGCGGAATCACACTAAGTTTGCTTTCAGCGTGAGGGCGCTGTCTCCTAAGACGGAGTGCCAACCACCCACTGAAGGCAGTTTCATAGGAGAAAAACATGCGCAAAATAATGATGTACGTATTCATGGCACTGGCCCTGATGTGCGTAACCATGCCGGTCTACGCGCAGGGTGGCGGCAACGCCTCGCCTGCTTCATGGGCAGTGCCGATCGGTTCCGGCATCGGCATGGCGATCGCCTCCGGCCTTTGCGGAATCGGCCAGGGCAAAGCCACTGCTTCAGCCGCTGAAGCCGTTGCCCGCAACCCCGGAGCAAGAGCCGGCATTCAGTTCGTGCTCATCTTCGGACTGGTTCTCATCGAGTCACTGGCGCTCTACGTGTTCGCCATCATCTTCCTGAAGGTGAAGTGACGGCAACGTTTCAACCATAAAACCCGGCTGATGAGGCCGGGTTTTTTGCTGCTGGATTTAACCGGAGAGGACGCTTTTTGGATCTCACCGCAACGGACGCAAAGCGCGCTAAGGAAGGAATTTCAGGGGAAATTGAACTGGAACTGCCGTTGCCCAGTTCCTCCACGACCATTTCTTTGAGTTGCTATTCCTGATTCTTTGCGCTCGTTGCGTCCTTTGCGGTGAATCCTCTCGGCGGTCCGCTGCTATCCTATCGTCGATGTCTGTGACTCCCGCCCTCGAGTTCGATAACGTGACGAAGGAATACCGGACTTTTTTCCGGAATGACTCGGTGCGGGCGCTGGAGAATTTCTCGCTTCGCGTGGAACCCGGTGAGATTTTCGGCTTCCTCGGACCGAATGGCGCGGGAAAAACGACAGCCATTCATATAGCGATCGGGCTGATGTTCCCGTCGTCAGGCAGCGGGCACATGCTTGGCGCTCCTTTCGGCAATGCTGCTGCAAGGCGCAAAGTTGGATTTCTGGCAGAGAAT
>DATEGH010000109.1:0-2746 GCA_035280185.1 Terriglobales bacterium | reverse complement strand
TCAACTTACCGATCGCCGGCTCTTTATCGCCAAACGAAACGAGCAGATGCTGGCGTATCTCCTCTGCTCGCCGATGCCCAACCGAAGAGGCTGGCTGTTCGAGCAATGGGCGCATGACGCCCGCGCGCCTCTGGGAACGAGCGAATTGCTCGTTCACGCGGCAATGTTGACTTTTGCCAACGAAGACTACGATGAGATCACCATGGGGCTTGTGCCGCTCTCGTCTGCGGTGATTGCCCCTGGAGAGCCCGGGCCTTTGTGGTTGCGCGTTCTCTTTCGCTTCATGAAAGCCACTGCGAATCCTCTCTACAACTTCAAGGGACTTGAGCATTACAAGTACAAATTCCGTCCTCACTATTCCGAGGTCGCCTATGCCGTAGTCAATTGCAGGCAGTTTCGGCCGGTCAACGTTTTCGCCATAGCTCATGCCTTTGCCGGCAGCCCTTTGCAGCTCTTTGCCTGGCGAGCGTTGAAAAAGAATTTCAGTCGCCTGCTTTCCCACTGAGGGCTGGAGCACGCTCGGTTCTTGACACTCATCCGGTTGCCGCGTATTACAGCTTGAGAAAACCATGGCTCTTGATATTGCAATTCAGCCCTTTGCGAGCGCGGCGGCTTTTCGCGTTCCCGAAGCCGCACGCATTCTGACGCCGGCGCTGCTGATTGATCGCGACCGTGTTCAGCACAACATCGCCACCACGCTCCATCTGCTCGGTGATAATCCAAATCGCTGGCGGCCGCACGTTAAGACAGCCAAACTCGGCTACGTGATGCGGATGCTCGTCGAAGCCGGCGTACGCCAGTTCAAGTGCGCCACCAGCCTCGAACTCAGCGTTGCTTGCCAGGCCGGCGCAGATGATGTTCTGGTTGCATATCCGCTGGTCGGCGCCAACGCGGCGCGTGTGCGGCAAATCGCGGAGCAGCACGGCGGCGTTGCGATTTCCGTGCTGGTGGAGAATGAGTCGCAGCTCGCGCAATGGAGTGGAAGTTCGGTGAGCGTTTTCGTCGACGTGAACCCGGGCATGAACCGCACTGGGGTAGCGGACGATCAGCCCGATAGGATCCTGCGTCTTTCAAAATCCATCAGCGCGTCCGGACTGC
This sequence comes from Terriglobales bacterium, assembly GCA_035280185.1. Classification (GTDB taxonomy): domain Bacteria; phylum Acidobacteriota; class Terriglobia; order Terriglobales; family Acidobacteriaceae; genus Angelobacter. Next base: position 1,648 of record DATEGH010000109.1, on the reverse strand, counting down.
GTTTCCGAGGCTTGCACTACTATGACGGGCATCTCTCGAAGTACAGCATCGCGGAGCGCTGCGGCAAGGCCCATTCCGGATACGAGCGTCTGATGAATATCGTCCGCCTGCTTTCGACCCACGCGGTTGAGGTCCCTGAGGTAATCACGGCGGGCACGCCGGCATTCCCCTGCAGCTTATCGTTCGCGCCATTCTCAAGAGCGCCATTCGTACACAGAGTGTCACCCGGAACGGTTGTTTACTGCGATGCCACCTCGCTGTCTCAGTTGCCGGAATACGAGTACCTGCCCGCCGCGGTTGTGATGAGCCGCGTCGTGAGCCATCCCGCACCGGAGATCATCACCTGCGACGCGGGACATAAGACCGTCTCTGCCGATGCTGGCATTCCCACCTGCATGGTCCTTGGCCATCCAGAACTCGAGCCCCTCGTGCCGAGTGAAGAGCATCTGCCCATGCGCGTGGCAGACGGCGCTGCTGTTCCCGCAATTGGCGAGTTGCTGTATCTGGTGCCGCGCCATGTCTGCCCCACCGTGAACAATTTCGACGACGCAGTCATTATTAGTGACCGAAACGTGATTGCGATCGAATCCGTAAGTGCTCGCGGGCGCGAACGCCCAATCCAGATATAAGTATCGCCGCCCAGTGCGCGATACCGCGAAGCCCCTTGCGCGCAGCAGCTTAGATGGGTCATCGCGGCCAGACCCGCTGATTCCTTCTTTGCTGCCTACCTTATTTAAGCGTTTGCATCTGAATTAGTGATGTCTTCCCAGGACGCCTACGATTCTTCCAAAATCGGTTGTGACCTGAACTCCAACAGCGTTGAGTTCCTGAAAATAGACCTGGATACTGCCCTGACCTTTGCTCGCATTGCGTTGCAAGATTCAAGCGATCTTGATAAGAGAATACGTAACCAGACAAACGCCCGCCGTGCTTACGATTTCGTAGTGGAACGCAAGCCCCACCTGAGGATGGAGGACGCAGACACCCTGGAGATTGATGGAAAACTGAAACAGTTGAAGCTTGCGCTTGCAGAGCTTGGCGAGAAGCTGGAAGTCTCATGAAACGGGAAGACATCCTCGGGCAGTCTTGTCGGCGGCGAAATGCGTTACATCGCGGAAGCCGGTCCGCAAAATGGACCGCAGCTTTCCCGCAGGATGACCTTCAGCAAACTTGCTCCAGGTAAAGTCCGCCAGCTCGGCGAAACTTCCAACGACGGCGGCAAGACATGGAGTGTCGCTTACGATCTCATCTACGTGAACAAGCAGTAACCAGGCTGCGCCGAGATCGGTCTGCAAAAAAAACGGAACGCACTCAACATGCGTTCCGTTTTCTTTTTCTTCAGATGCTTACTGGTGCTCGATGACTCCAACCGATACCACTGCGCCGTCTACTTCAATGAAGAGCGCGCGGCTGTTGTTCACCACATAAACCGCCATGGTCTGAGTGCCCAGTCCGGTCGTCAGGTTGAAAGAGCCTCGTCCATCTGAATTCAAATTGTAATTTCCATTCAGGGAAGTGCCAGGAGCAGGGAAGCCGGCTGTGTTGAGCTCGTTGATGTCAATGATGCCTTTCAGCGCTCCCGCGCCGTCGGCGTTGAGCGAAGCCGTGGTATCAACTTGCGTTCCAGTGACCGCCGTGAAGTTCAGAC
>DATEGH010000108.1:0-4724 GCA_035280185.1 Terriglobales bacterium | reverse complement strand
TGATCGTAAAAGCCATTGTCGGCCGCAGGTTTAATTGGCATCACGGGAAAGCCGCCAAATAGACACGTCTGCTCATCTATAATGCTCCGCTTGCTTCTACATCGCTGAGGTATCCATGTTCCGTTCGTTTCCTTTACTCTTCTTGCTGGTAATCGTCATGGCGCTCGACTCTTCCTGTCAGGACCGCAGCTACGGCCGCTCGATCGTAATTACAGATCGCGGCATCGTTGCCACCAGCCACTATCTCGCGTCGCAAGCCGGCGCGGAGATTCTCGCCAAGGGCGGCTCGGCGATGGATGCGGCGATTGCGGCCAATGCCGTGCTGGGCGTGACCGAACCCATGATGAATGGAATCGGTGGCGACCTCTTTCTTCTCTACTGGGACGCAAAGACCGGCAAGCTCTACGGCCTGAATGCCAGCGGATGGGCGCCGCAAAAACTCACTATTGATTACCTGAAGAGCCAGGGCATTGAAACCATGCCGCATGATGGCATCCAGACCGTCACCGTTCCCGGCGCGGTGGATGGCTGGAGCAAAGCGCATCAGCGCTTTGGACGCCTGAAGTGGAAGCAGCTCTTCGAGCCTGCGATCTACTACGCCGACCACGGCTACGCCGTCCCCGAAATCATCCATGATCTCTGGGCTGAAGCAGAACCGAAACTCGAGAAAACCGACGAAGGCCGCCGCGTCTTTCTGCTCCAGGACAGAACTCCAGAGATCGGGGAGAGATTCCGCAATCCGGATATAGCCAAGGCCCTGCGTATGATCGCCGAGCAGGGCCGCGATGCCTTTTACAAAGGCGAGATCGCGCGCGTCATCATCAGCACTTCTTCGGCCATGGGCGGGACCATGCAGCCCAGCGATCTGGCGGAATTCTCTTCCGAATGGGTCGAACCCATCTCCACCGATTATCGCGGCTGGACCATTTACGAGCTTCCTCCGAACGGCCAGGGCATGGCTGCACTGGAGATGCTGAACATCATGGGCACGTTCTCGCCCGATGCTTCGGGACCTCAAGGCACAGTGGAGTTGCACAAGAAAATCGAGGCCATGAAGCTGGCCTACTCAGATCTGTATCGCTATGATGCGGATCCCCGGTTCGCCAAAGTGCCCGTGAAAGGTCTGCTTTCCAAGGAGTACGCGAAAGAGCGCGCAGCCAAGATCGATCCCAATCATGCCAACTGCAATCCTGGTCCGGGCGTTCCCGCCAGCGACACGACTTATCTCGCGGCCGTAGACAAGGACGGCAACATTGCTTCGCTGATTCAAAGCAACTACTCGGCATTCGGATCAGGTGTGGTTGTCAAAGGAATGGGATTCGCTTTGCAAAATCGCGGAGCATTGTTCACGCTCGATCCCAAACATCCCAATGCTCTTGCCCCGCGTAAACGCCCGTTCCACACCATCATTCCGGCGTTCATGGAGCGCGGAGACATGCACATCGGTTTTGGCATTATGGGTGGAGCGAATCAGCCACTGGCACACGCTCAGTTTGTCTCGAACTTCGTGGACTACGGCATGAACATCCAGGCAGCGCTGGAGGCGCCGCGATTCACCGTCACCAGCGGCCAGGTGAGCTGTGACATCCTGATCGAATCCCGGGTGAAGCCGGATGTGATTGAAGCCCTGCGCGCGAAAGGGCACAACCTGATCGTGCGCAAGGAATACACCGTCCTGATGGGGAGAGGCCAAGCGGTGCTCCACAACAGCAAGACCGGAATGAACTTTGCCGCGTCCGACCCGCGCGCCGACGGCGTGGCCGAACCCGAGCCGATCACGGTGCCTTAAATTGGCTTGTGAACGAGATGGTCTCGGGTTATAGGAGAGTCAATCCTAGTTTGAAAATTTGGTAATTGGGTAATTTGGTAATTGAATTCCCTTCCGCATTCTTCAATTACCACCTTGTTAAATTACCCAATTACCAAAATTCCTAGACGTGCTCTTCCGCCGCTGAGATCATCGGCAGCAGCAACACAGGCTGTTTCATGAACTCAAATTGATTGATCGCCTGCACGGCTTCCCTGGCTGTCTTCTCGCATACGGGCTCCAAAGTGATGACGAACGAGAGATTGTCCTTGGGCATGTGCGGTTCCTGAATCACCGAATCAATATTGATGCCGCAGCGGGCAATCGCCTCTGCCGTGCGCGCAAGGATGCCGGGACGATCCTGCACCGTAAGCCGCAAAAACCAGCTCACAGCATGAGGACGAGGCAGCAGAGGCACACGCTTGCCATTGTGAAATCCTGCGAGACCAGTAGCAGAAACTCCGCCACGTGCCATTTGTTGGGCGATCTGGAGAACGTCGGAAAGAACGGCGGTGCCGGTTGCGCTTCCGCCGGCGCCGCGGCCATAAAGCATCTGAGTTCCCACTCGCTCGCCTGCGATGAAGATCGCATTGTTCGCTCCGTCCACTTTAGCCAGCATCGAATCGCGCGGTTCGAGCCAGGGCTGAACTGCGATATGAACACCGCCATCGGTACGCTCTGCCGACGCGACCAGGCGGATGGTTGAATTGAGGCGGTGAGCGTAATGAAAATCCATGGCAGTGACCTGGCGAATTCCCGTCACCGGAATTTCGGAGACATTGACTGCAAGTCCGAAGGCGATCCGCACCAGGATGGCGATCTTGTCGCGGGCATCCAGACCATCGATATCCAGGCTTGGATCAGCCTCGGCGTAGCCCGCCTTCTGCGCCTGCTGCAGCGCTTCAGCAAACTCGATCCCATGCAGTTCCATCTGCGTGAGGATGTAGTTCGACGTGCCGTTTACGATTCCGTAGATCGCTTGAATGCGGTCCGCGGCCAGCGCTTCGGAAATCGCGCGAATCACCGGCACGCCGCCGGCAACGCTTGCCTCAATCCCAACCGGCAGATTTTTCTGCTTCGCCAGCGCAAACAGCTCTTCTCCATGTTGTGCGAGTAGGGCCTTATTTGCAGTCACCACGGCTTTGCCGTTTTCCAGTGCCGCTCTGAGCACCTGAAGCGCGACATCGGTCCCGCCTACGGCTTCCACCACGATGTCAACATCATCCGTAAAAACCACGTCGCGCCAATTGCGCGTCACGGGAAGACTGTTCACGCCTGATTCGGAAGGTTGAGGATTTTTGCGGCAGATTCGCGTCACCAGCACGGAAACGCCGGTGCGCCGCGCGATCTCTTCCGCATTCGTGCTGAGAATTTCTGCCGTGGCTCTCCCGACGGTTCCATAGCCGACAATGCCTACGCGTACGGGATTGCGCTCGGCGATTTCCGGCGAAGTTGTGATACTCACTTCTTTAATTTCCGGCATTGATCTTCTCCAGAGCGCAGATGACATCAGAACTTTCTGCAGCGATAGGCCGGGGCATGCGCTGTGACTGCGCCTCCAGCATGTAATCCACGTCTTTCAGCATGTGGCCGGTAAGCACCAGAACCGCTGTTTCCTCCGCCTTCACGAATCCCGCTCGCACCAAGTTCTTCAATCCGGCAAACGAAGCCGCCGAAGCCGGCTCGCAGCCCACGCCCTGCGCTCCCAATTCTGCTTTGGCTGCTGCAATTTCCTGCTCGGTAACTTCTTCGCATGCGCCGGCGGTATGCTTCAAAATGGCGACGGCTTTCCGCCATGACGCAGGGTTCCCGATGCGGATTGCCGTAGCACGCGTCTGGGGCGTTACAGGTATCAAGCTTTCGCCGCCGCTCTCACGCATGCTGCGTACCAGCGGGTTCGCTCCCTGAGCCTGAATAATTGAGATTTTTGGCAACCGCGCAATCAGCCCGAGTTGCTGCAATTCCAGGAAACCCTTGCCTATGGCAGAGCTATTAGCCAGATTCCCTCCCGGCACGATCACGTGATCGGGAACATTCCAGTTCAACTGCTCCATGAGTTCGAATGCCAGCGTCTTCTGCCCTTCCAGCCGATAAGGATTGAGCGAGTTCATCAGGTACGTGGGAAACTTCCGGACCACCTCGTTCAGGACCTTCAGGCAGCCGTCAAAATCCGTTTTCAGTTGCAACACATGCGCGCCATATTCCAGCGCCTGCGCCAGTTTGCCGGACGCAACCTGCCCCTGCGGCAGGAGCACGATGCTCTTCATCCCCGCGCGAGCGGCATACGCTGCGACTGAAGCTGACGTGTTCCCGGTTGAGGCGCAGCACACCAGCGAATAGCCCTGCGACTTGGCAATACTGATGGCCATGGAAACGCCGGTATCCTTGAACGACCCCGTGGGATTCATGCCTTGATGCTTGGCCAATACGCGCGTAAGACCGAGGTCCCGTGCTGCTTTCGGAAGCTCCACCAGCGGGGTGTTGCCTTCGCTCATGGTGACGATGTGCTCGCGCGCTACTCGAGGCAGCAGATCACGAAAGCGCCACACGCCGCTTGCATCTTCAGGCAGGGTGGAATTGCGGCGCTCGCGCCAGATTTCCCGGAGTCGCAATCCGAACTCGCGTCCGGCATCTGCCCATTCTGGATAAGTAACTTCCAGGAGTTCGGAGCACGAGGCGCAGCGGAACATTCGATCCGCGCTCGCCTGCACCGTGCCGCAATGCACGCAGCGCAGCAGGTGATCCGCAGCTACCGGAGTTAAAGATGCAGTCTTCATTGCGCTCCTGACAACGCCTGCGCGCCGGGACGCAGACACACGGGGATTGATGCCCCGGAAATTGCGCAGAACTCGTCATGAACTGCGCGAACGACTTGGGCAGCCGACGCAGCCGGCACGGCAAAGCAAATGCTGAGTTC
>DATEGH010000107.1:0-2301 GCA_035280185.1 Terriglobales bacterium | reverse complement strand
AGGCTAATTCCCAAAATTTCCGCCGCCCTGGTTTTGTTGTTATTGGTGGTAGCCAGGGTCTTCAGAATTAGCATCTTCTCCGCCTGTTCTACGGTCGTGCCGACTTCCAGGCGGATTCCCTCGCCATCACCGGCGGCCGGGCGGATTCCAGAACTGCCGAAATTAGGCGGTAGGTGCCTGGGTTCGATCAGTGAACCCTCGCAGACGATTATCGCCCGCTCCAGCGTGTTGCGCATCTCGCGGACATTGCCGGGCCAGTGATAGCTGTTGAACATCTGCAGAACTGCGTCGCTTACGCTGGCGACCTCGCGGCCGTGCTTGGCATTCATATCCGCCAGCAGAGCGCTGACCAATTGCGAAATGTCCTCTTTGTGCTCGCGCAAGGGAGGTAGGTGCAGATTGAAGACGTTCAGGCGGTAATAAAGGTCGTTGCGCAAATGGCCGTTGGCTACAGCTTCTTCGGGCACTTTGTTCGTGGCCGCAAGCACGCGAACGTCAACCGGAGTTTCCGCCTTGCTTCCCAGCCGGCGCAGCTTGTGGTCTTCCAGCACACGCAACAGTTTGGCCTGTGTAGCGATGGGCATCTCGCCGATTTCGTCCAGCAATAGCGTGCCCTCTTCGGCCAGTTCAAAGCAGCCGGCGCGACGTTCCAGCGCGCCGGTGAAAGCGCCTTTCTCGTGACCGAAGATTTCGCTTTCGATCAGAGTCTCGGGAATGGCCGAGCAGTTGATGGCCACAAATGGTTTGTTCTTGCGCGGACTCAGTTCGTGGATCGTGCGGGCCACCATTTCCTTGCCTGTCCCGCTCTCGCCGGTGATCAGCACGGAGGCGATGCTGGGTGCAACCATCTCCACCAGGCGAAAGATCTCCTGCATCGCGCGCGACGAGCCGACCATGGCGCCGAGTTCGCCCGCGTCACGCAGCTTGCGCCGCGTGGCCTCCAGTTCCAGCGTCGTGCCACGCTGGCGTGCCGCGTTCTGCAGGATCTGCTTCAGCCGCGCCGGGTCGACCGGCTTCTGGATGAAGTCATACGCGCCGGCCTTCATGGCATCCACGGCAATATCGATGTTGCCCTGAGCGGTGAGGAGAATTACCGCGATCGACTGCGGCTGTTCCGACAGTCGCGACAGAAGTTCCATGCCGTCCATGCGCGGCATTTTGAAGTCCGTCAGCACGATTCCCGGCGACCACGCCGCAATCTTGTCCAATCCTTCCAGTCCGTCCCGTGCGGTTTCGGTGCGATAACCCCAGGCCGTAACCAATTCAGCCAGTCCTGTTCGTTCGTTTTCTTCGTCCTCTACAATGAGGACCTTTTCCTGTGAGCCCAATGTCAATCCCTTTCTGCCAGAATCAACCGGTTTCAAGACCTTGGAGACGATACCCTGCTTAGATGTTGCACTGTGTAAAAAAGTCTATACGATCTAACCTTTTGGTAACAATACACTTGCTTTATTAACGCTCGTTTGGATGATATTCTGCATCCTAGAAACAAGCCACCGTTGCAACCCCCTAATTCAATTTCTTAATGTGAATGGAGGAAATCCAACAACATGACCTTCGGGAACAGGTTTCTCACGATTGTAATCACTTTGGGCCTGCTAAGCCTGGCTTCTGTGGCCCAGACGGCAAGCGGTTCCACGGCTGAGAATGCCAATGCTTCGGTGGCGCCCGGACAGGCCGGCGCCGGCGCGAGCGCGAACCAGAGCGTTCAGGCACCCGGCGCTTCCGTCAACGCCAATGCTAATGCTTCGGCCCAGACGCAAGCGTCTCCCGAGTCGAAGACGAAATCGGAACCAAACGCCAAAAGCGGTCAGGCTAAGTCTAGCAGCTCCGGTTCATCTGGCGGCAGCAGCGCTTCAGCCGCCCTGACTAGCGGCGTCAGCTTGCAGGCGGAACTCACCAAGCCGATCGACGCAAAAAAAGCAAAGCCGGGCGATGAAGTAAGCGCCAAAGTAACGCAAGACGTAAAGTCCGACGGCAAAGTGGTCATCCACAAAGGCACGCGCCTGGTCGGGCATGTGACCGAAGCCCAAGCGCGAACCAAAGAACAAGCAAATTCGACTCTGGGCCTCGCTTTCGACAAAGCTGTTCTTAAGGGAGGCGAGGAAGTATCGTTCAATAGCGTGATTCAGGCAATTGGGCCTCCGGTCCAGGCAAATCTCTCTACGGCGGCTGATGAGAGCACCAACTTGGGCGCCACCCCGCCCATGAGTGGCGCCCCGCGGACTGGAAATGGCCCGCTTGTGGGCGGAGTGACTTCGGCGGCCGGCGGAGCGGTTTCCGGCGCGACCGGCACTGCTG
>DATEGH010000106.1:0-4887 GCA_035280185.1 Terriglobales bacterium | reverse complement strand
CCCCAATCACGATGAGAGCATCCGCGCTCTTGCCCTTTACCGGAGCGCTGAAATGCTTGATCTGGTTCAAGGCTGTTTCGTTCAGGTGCAAGTGCTCCCGCAAAGCCGTCATGTCTCCCGGCTGCTGTCCGATAATCTTGGTGGTCGCATTCTTGATGATCCCGGCGCCGTGAACTCTGGGTTTCGATTCGGTGCCGACAAAATCCTCCGCCGTTTGGCTCATGCCCCAGACGCTCGCACTGCGTTTGCGTGCGGTTCGAAACAACTGAACTACTTCAGGGGCCAGAACTGGCGAGTCGAGCAAGAACCAGCACTCATCGAGAACCGTAATGCTGCGGCGGCCGGCCTTGCCCGACGCGCGTTGTGACGTGGCATGAGCGATCAGGAGACTCATCGCTGTCTCCAGCCGCCGGTCATCACTTAATTGCTCAACGTTGAAGAACAGCCAGGGATTGTCGAGAGAGATGGTCGTTGGGCGGTCGAACAGCTTTGCATACACGCCTTTTTCGCCGGTCCAACTGCGTAGCTTGATGGCCGCCAGGTGCGCCTCGTCCATGACGCGCTGGTTCTTTTCTTCGTCCCGCCATTGCCCGAGTTCGTCGCGCAAATCTGAAAACGTTGGAATCGGACATGACGGCCGGATCGCTGCGCGCTTGTAAGTCCTCAGGATGGCCTCTGTGATCAGATTGTCGAGGAGTTCCGTGTCCTCGGCCCGGCCCTCGCCCAGCATGTGCCGGGTAAGATTCTTGAGAAATGCGACCTGATCTTTGCTCGGCTCGTTCTCTCCTTCGGGCAGGTCCCAGGAATTGATGGTTTGGTCACTGTCGAGCGACATCGTAATCATCCGCCCGCCCATGAGCTCGACCAACGGCCCGTACGAATCGCCGCGCTCGATGATCGAAATCAGTGGGTTATCCCGTGCAGCCATCAAGAGAAACTGTTGAACCATCACGGTTTTCCCACCGCCAGTTTTCGCCATTACCAGCATGTTGGCGTCACTCAAACCCGGATCGAAGGGCGAGAACGGAATGAGCTGACGGTAGGGAGTTTCAAGCACAAGCAGTGGTGACCGGGGCGTGCCGCGCCACGGCATCTCGACCGGCAAAAGATCGGCGGCATTCGAAGTAAGCAGATCCTGGTCACGCTTGTCAGCGTCGGCCATCGCGGGAAGAGAACCGAAAAAGAGTCGTTTTTTGGCCAGCGTCTCACCGACTGCTTTGGCTCCGTTCATGCGCGCAACCGCATAGAGCAACTGCTGACGCTGGTTGTCAATCGTCCGCTCCGCTTCTTCGAGTTCGGCTGTGGTAACAGCGGCACGAGACGTGCGCGTTCCGATGACAAGACTCAGCTTGGCCGTCTTCACGGAACTGGAGATGATGTCTTGCTGCACCCGCACCAACTGGGTCTCGGCGACCTGCGCCTCCACATTGGTGCGGAATCCCCCGTTCGAATCGCGCTGCGCTGCCTGCATTTTGCGAAGCCGGCTCTTGTAGCCCTTGAGGACCTTGGCTTGATCGGGAATCGTGACCTGAGCATTGACGATGATCGGAAAATCAAGACCAACCAACTCTCGCAAGATCCCCGAAAACGTTGCGTCCGGCAGCTCTTTAAGGCTGACGAAGGAGTAGAGAACTCCGCCGAGATTGAGATAGGTTTCGGTCTCATCAGTGAGACTCAAGTCGACAAGTTGTTCTCGGGCACTCCTAAATTCCAACCGCTCATCTCCACGGTTGTAGGGCCGGGAGTCCGGAGCTAAAGGATTGAGCGCGCGCTTGGTTTCGAGAAACAGCTCCTCATCGGTTAATCTCCGTGCGCCCAATTCCGCAGCATCGAGCGCGCTCTCTACCCCGCGGAGGAGGCTTTCGTACTCTGCCACGAGCTGTCCGTGTTCTTGCCGACTCCGGTCGATGCACCTTCGGGCAGATAGGCTGAACGGATTCCCGCTCGGCCTGAGAGGTTTGCCGGAAACGCGATGGTGAACCACAGGATCCCAGATGAAATACACGTGCAAGAGAGGCCGCATGTAGCAGCCACTGGCCTCTTTTCCTTTCCAACGCTCGACGCGCAGTCTATCCAGAGCGATCACTTCATCGCGTTCGGAATGTTGCCCCGCGATGTATCGGTCAAGCAGATCACCTAGGTCTTCCACGACTTCGTAGCGGAATTGCACCCGCATGCTCTGCTCAGGCAAAGAGCGCAGCAGCGCTTCGAGCATCAGCTTGCCGCGGTCTCTGCCTTCGTCGCTCGCAAAATACGACGCCAGTCCGCTCAGTTCGTAACCGGCAACAAAGGCGCCGTTGGTGCGAACCACGATGTTGTCCAGGTAATCTCGCACCGGAAGCTGCTCGCAGAGCGCCGGGTCGGTAAGTTTTCTGTCGTGCTGTTCGGCTGTCAGCGGCACACTATTCCTCCCTCCCGTACGTAGATCGGATCACTCGATCACGGGCGGCAGCGCAGTAAGCTCGTGGTTTCACGTACCAGAAAGCCAGATCACGAATGTAGCCACGAGGCTTCCCGTACTTAAAGGCCATCAGCACCGGCACCATGAAAAGCGGCAGTCCGTATTGGAGGACAAGGTTTGTGGGCACTCCGGCGATTTCTCCTCCTACGAAATGTCCGACCACGTTCATCACTGCCGCTGCGCCCAGCACAACGAAGAGGTCCTCCAGTTCCAGCAGCATAAAAGTCACTCGCGTCTGCAGATTCCGGTTCACAGGTGTGACTTGCAATGGCATCCTGAATCTCCTTACTAGGTTCACTCCGGACTAGGGCACTCCGGCTGTGCCGTGCTGAACCCAAAACTCTCCCAATCTCAGCAATCCCGATAACGCAAAACAGCACATTGCCGAAACCAGGTTGCGCACCCAGGCCTCACCGATGGTCATGCGCTCCAGCAACCCGGAAAAATGCACGACTGCGAGTACAACCTGTCCCGCTCCATAAAGCGGAAGCAGTACATTGCCCACCCAGTTCACGAGCGTCAGGATCGAAATCCAGTAGCGGTCTGGATTGTTCCAGGCTGCCTGATTGCTGAAGGTCTCCATGGCGCGCAAGAGCCCCGAGACAAGCAGCGAAGCCAATGCCGCGTAGCCAAGATGCGAATACGGCTGACCTTTGCTGAAGCGGTAAATCGCGGCAGCAGCAAACAGGCCCGCCATGGTCGGCATGATGACGTTGCCCAGCCAATTGGTCAGGTTGAGCAATCCATTTGCGAGATTCACAGCATCACCTCTAATCCCATCAGCCGACCATGACCTGAACCAGCTTCCAAATGCCCGAGACGCTCAAGAACGCCAGACCGGATCCCACCAGCGGCATAAAAGGCCGATGGCGGGCGTAATTGAAAATCGCTCCTACGACCGCCAGACCTGCGGCTTCCGGCAGAATCGTTCCCGCCAAGAAGTTCCACGCCGACGTGAGCATGTCCGTGGTGGCGAACTCGGAACCGCTATTCCAGCTCTGCATGAGCTGCACCGTTCCAGACACGGACAACAAGAAAATGCCGGCGATAACCGAAGCCAGAGGACTCTGCCCCTCGGCTGCATCCAGCGCCGCTTTGAGGACACAGAATGCTGCCAGAATTGGAATCAGCTTGGAGACCACTACGTTCGAAACGAAGCCGGAAATGCTCGTCTCGACGCTCGCTACCCAGGGACTGCTGATGTTGGCGCCTTGCCCAGGCATCGAGATACCTTGTCCCGCAAACCAGGACAGGAACTGCGGTAGAGTGAGCAGAATCACCGACCACAGCATCCATCGTTGGAACTTGCCTCCTGCCTGAAAGTTGACGCCGCCCTCCTGCCGCAATGCGATTCCTGCCAACACCATCGTGCAGATCGCAGCCGGGACCGCCATGTTGAGCAGCAGCTTCATCAGGTCAACGATGATTTGGGGCAACGTCACAAACTGACTCCCGCTCGAACCGCTTCTACTGAACTCCAGCCGTACCATTCGCAATCCAGAACTCGATAAGCCGCGTAAGGCCCGAGACAACAAGCAGCCCAACGGCTGTCATCGACCAGCGCATCACGCCGCGCCCTTGCGAATAGGCGACAATGGCCATCACCACTGCCAGGGCTGCTCCAACCGGAGCGATCACGTTGCCCACCCAGTTCACAAGGTTGAGAACCGTTCCTTCCGGCTGAGCCGCCGTTTCGCCCTGCACGGCTTGGCCGGTAGCTGGCTGTTGCCCGAGGTTTTGGGCGTAGGACATCAACGGGAACAGTTGAAGGCATGCGATAACAACAAGACTCGCCAGTACTGCAACGCACCGGGTATCAGTGTGATTCAGGAATCTCATCTGCTCCTCTCCCGCGGCTGCGCTTAACTCTTCGTGCCGCAAGCGAGAACATATGAACGTTTCAGATTTCGCGCAAACCAACAGGCGGATGAATAGGGTTAGTGAAAGTCTTGTTCCTTAGACAAAGGCGGGAAAGAGAAGAAGACGAGGGGACGTAGACGGAGCGCAAATCCTTTGGATTCACGGTGTCTACGAGTCAGGGGGAAAGGACTATGAGATGAATCGATGTTTGAGTGTGTTGCATGTCACAGCAGCTGCGATAACGGAAGCAAGAGGATTGGACCTTCGGAACCCGGATGTCGCCTGGCTCGGGCTGAAGGCGTAGCCCGAACTGCAACTCGGTTGCGAAGATTCGAAGCGCGTCCGCTATGATTCCTTGATCCCCAAAGCTTCACCTAACCCTTTTAACAGTAGCGCCCGTCTGTTTGCTTTCAGCTTAGCCAGGTTCTCGAGTTTCCAGCGTACGGCTGGCAGATTCTTTGCAGTCGGCAGGTCGAGCAGTGCCCGCGCGGATACCGATCTGACAGCTGGTTCGTAGACACAGCCGCGCAGTACCGGGGTGACCTCGATCTTGATCTGCGCATCAT
>DATEGH010000105.1:0-18400 GCA_035280185.1 Terriglobales bacterium | reverse complement strand
CCGGTCAATCGATTATTTGCGGATTCCAAGTTTCTGGATGACGTCTTTATAACGTTCGGTATCGTACTTTTTCAGATAGTCGAGCAGGCGGCGGCGCTTGCTGACCATCATGAGAAGACCGCGCCGGGAGGCGTGGTCCTTTTTATGCTCTTTGAAGTGCTCGGTCAGCTCCCCGATCCGCTCGCTCAAGATGGCAATCTGCACTTCCGGGCTGCCAGTATCGGACTGGTGCGTGCGGAATCGGTTGATGACGTCTGCCTTTCGCTCTCTGGCTAACACTAAACTGGTGCACTCCTATCTCTAAATGCTTGTCCTTCTAGTGACTTCACCAGCCTACCACGGCTGCGGCAAGGGTGTAAACAGCGGCGGCGTCAGTGGCCTACCTTCGAATCAATACCGCAGGGTTACATTATCCAGCCACGTCTTATAGGCATTGTGATTGCGATCGCCGTCCATCTGGAATGCCACATTCAGCTCTCTCACGCTGGAAGATCGGGCAGTATATGAGCGGTTCACGAAGTGCTGCGCGCCATCCAGGGATACGGAGATGTAATGCACCTGGGATCCCACGCGTTGAAACTGCCAAATCAGGTGGTGCCAGGCAGACGCGGCCACGTGGCAGGCAATGCCCGTGTGTACCCATTGATGTCCCGAATCGTTATAGACGTCCCACTCGTGCCGCGACATGGAGCACTCGGTGCCAAAGATGAACTTTTTTCCGTTGACTGACTGGTTCACGTCGAACTCAAGCGCCTGAGAGTACTGCGGCGTCTGGATATAGAAATCCAGGTCGTAAGTAAATCGGGTTGCAGCCGGAGCAGCACCGAGCTGCTTCCACCAGAGAGCGTCGGCAAAGGAACTGCTGGGACTAAGGGAGAATTCCATGGAACTGCCGCTGAGCGAAGGGCTGCGCACACCCTGAATGGTCGCGAGGTGTGAGCTAGGGCCGGTGCCTCCGCTTCCGGCACACGAGGTGCAATGCTGCCAGCCGGGCATTCTCTGGATCTGGGTTTTAGTTTGAGCCACCGCGGCGGGAGTTACAGCCAACAGGAGTAGGAACACCAGCAAACTTCTTTTGCCTCTTTCAAACTTCAACTTCATTTTCATCTCCAGGGGAATCTAGTCTCGTCATGCTTCTCAGAACATGACCGCAAGACCCTATTGGCCGATCTACTCCGGATCAATTGCATTTCCCAAGCTGCGGGAAAAAGAAGAATCACGGGATTAAACAGGGATTACGGGTGGGAACTTACCTCAGAAGTGCGCAGACTAAGCACCCCATGCTTCACGCCCGCGCCGCGCGTATGTTTTTAAGAGTCAGCGTTGCATATTGCAAAGCGATGTTTATCTCTCGATTGCGTGAACCTTAATTCCAGGATTTGGGCGTCATTTTCAACGTCGGCTGGTTGCGCCGTTGATGAATTTCCGCAGCCTGGCGTCTGTATTGAAAAAATTCCTGGCCGCTTCAGAATTTCGGGGCGTAGCTTCGCTTGTACATGTCCCGATGTGCCGCAGACGCCAAAGCGCTTCGGCAGCATAATCGCCGGCATCGCACTTTATTTTGCAGTGGAGAGACAACGATGAGACTGATTCGCGTAAGCCTTGCCGCTGTTCTGGCTTTGGGTGTTGCGGCCAGCGTACCCGCTTTTGCGCAGCACGATGGTGATCACGACCAGGACCGGGATTCCCAGGGGGACAGAGATTCGCGGCATGAACATGGGCATCGGCATGGTCACGATCGAGATCGGGACCGGCACGAAGATCACGGAAGGCATGAGGGACATTTCCGGCACGAAGAGTTCGAGCACCATCACCGGATGGAGGAAATACACTACCGCGAGCGCTTCGGCCGCGAGCACCACTTCCGCGTGGAGCGCATCGTAGTCGTAGAAGGGCATCCGCGATTCGAGCACGGTGGATACTGGTTTGTGATGGCGCGGCCTTTGCCACCGGGATGGCGCCATAGCGACAACGTTTACGTGGAGCGGGACCATGACGATTACTACATGTGCAGCCCCGCGCATCCCGGCATTCGCATTTCCATCAACATCTTGTAGCTTCGCCTTGCATCAGAAAACCGGCGTGCCTGAAGAGGCACTCCGGTTTTGTTTTTCACTCTCAAGTCGCCGCAGAAACGCTTTGGATCAGCGGCGAGAGCTTACTTCACGGTTGCAGTGAACACTTCCTCCATGGCCAGTCCGGTTCTGCATCCTGGAGCCAGCACCTGCTGTTCCCGGCTGTCCGTCCAGACCGGATGAGAGATGCCGCCCAAGGAGGCCAGGCCTTCGTAATCCCCTTGCTGGTTTCCGTAATTAATGGCATCGCAGGGGAACACACCATTGCAGTCATGTTCGTTGGAACTGGCACTGCTCACTCTCAGATTGGGTGAGAGCCAGCTTGTTCCGCCATTCGTCGACTGACTGAAGAAGGTGTCCGTCATGAACCGCGAACCGGTGGTGTCATTGCGCGTGTCATAGAAAGAGACGTTCACATCGCCGTTAGCGGAATCCACTGCCATCCAGTGATTGAAGCGGTCCACCGGGAACGAGAGCGCATCCGTAACTGCGATCTTCCCGGACCAAGAGCTGCCTTTGTTGTCAGAGAAAGCAGAGAAAATGTCCGTGGTTCCGGCCGGGGTGAGGTCCATCCAGGAGCAATAAATGCGCCCGCGGTGCGGGCCGGAAGAACGGTCGGCATCGCAGGAGGGATAAACCAGTGCTCTGCGGAAAGACTCTGCGGGAATCCCGACGTCGAAGACCGCAGTTTTTGTCGAAACAATCGCCGGACGTTCCCAGGTAGCGCCCCCGTCGCTGGAGCGCGCGAAGG
Organism: Terriglobales bacterium; assembly: GCA_035280185.1. Taxonomy (GTDB): domain Bacteria; phylum Acidobacteriota; class Terriglobia; order Terriglobales; family Acidobacteriaceae; genus Angelobacter. Next base: position 15,574 of record DATEGH010000105.1, on the reverse strand, counting down.
CGATTACGTTGTTGGCAAAATCGTTCCACGCCACGTACACCGTGCCATCGGGGCCAACGAAAGCAGAGGCGCCGATGCCTCGTCCTGGCCCGCCGGGATCGTCCGCTCGGACGGATTGGAAGGTAGCTCCGTGGTCGCTTGAAGTTGCAACCCGGATTCCGCCGCCGGTTGCCGAGCCGCCGCTGGCCGCATCCCAGGCGAGATAGATGTTGTCACGAAACGGGCTGTTAGCGTTCGTATCGGTGGTGATCATCGGCTTGTCATTGAAATGGTTGGAGCCACCGGAAAAAGAGAAGAACGTGACCGAAGGATAGGTCTTCCCGCCGTCGGTGGACTTGGCCGCAGCCACCTCTGTTCCATTGATGCCGTTGCCATTGCTGAAAAACACCACGATGTACCCGTAGAAGGCGTTGCCTGCGGTATCAAACGCCAGAGTGGGATCAGAACCAAAGCGGATCCCATTCGTGCCGATCGCGTCCGGCAGCGGGAGATCCACGCCGCCCCAGCTCGATCCATTATTGGTGGAGAAATAGCCACGCATGGGATCGCGGAAGATCTCATTCGATCCCGCCGCCAGATTCTTGGTGTTCGCAGGGTTGATGGCGATGAAGGTCTCGCTTTGCGGACCGCATTCGTTTGAAACATCCACGTTCGCGCCGGCGTTCAACGAAGATCCTGGCCCGCTGCTGTTGTCCGCTGGATGGTTCAGCAGGTACTGGTACTTGTTCCACCACGTCGGGTTTTGGGAGTTGTTCTGCGCAAAAAGTTGCGCCCCGCAAAAAATCAAGAGAGAGAAACAGCCGAAACGAAAGAGGAGGTTCATTTGGGAGACTCCAGAGGGGATTAAGTCAGCCGTTCGGCCCGCAATTATGCTCCCGGATTGCGGAAAACACAATCGCGCCGGCATTTTCCTTAGCCAAATGAATCCTCAGATCACCACCAGGCCTTCTCTCATGCCGCGCGCAACAGCTTCGCCCCGCGTGGTTGCGCCCAGCTTTCCCAGAATCGAGCTGACATGAAATTTGACGGTGTGCTCGGAAATCTTGAGTCGGGCTGCGATATCCTTGTTTCCCAAGCCTTCCGCCAGCATGCCCAGCACCTGCATTTCGCGTGAGGTGAGAGTTTCTCCCGGCACAAAGCTGGTTGGTTTTTCCGGCTCCGCGGGAAGCAACGCATCCATATCTTCGCTGCTAAGAACAATCAGCCCGGCTGCTGCGGCCTGGATCGCCGCGATAATCTCGGGGGCTGCGGCGTCGCGCGGCAGCACGGCGCGAACACCCGCATGGAGAGCCCGCCGAAGATCGGCGCGCCCTAAATCGTCAGCCAGCAGCACTGTTGGCGGCGCATCATCCCCGATAAAGCCGGAGTACCTCGCTGAACGACCCGTACCCGAGGCCGACTCCATCAACTGCACATCCGCGCGGGCGCTCAGCGAATTCTCGCCCGGGCTGAGCACCGCGAACCCCGGCATTTCCCGCAGCATGGCTTCCAGGCCTGCGCGAACCAGGGGCGATGACGCGACGAGGCGTATCCGGATCATGCCACTCCCATTGCGCGCTCCCGGGCAAGAACGATGTCGCAATGCTGCCGCCGTCCGGCTCGCAGCAATTCAAGCCGAAGTTTGCCGGCGGCGGCCAGGATGGCATCAGAGAGGTGTCCCGCTGAGTTGAGTTGGTTCCCATCCACGCCGATAATCACATCTCCCACCATCACTCCTGAAAGATGGGCAGGCGCTCCGGACTCCAGTTCCACCACCAGCAGGCCGAATGAAACGGCGTGCCGGGCCGGCACTGTCACCGGCTGCAATGTGACTCCGATCCTTGGTTGAGGATGATCGATCAAGCGCTGCGCAGCAGCAGCGGAAACAGCAACGCCGAAGCCGCCTACAACCATGCTGTTAATTCCTACCAGCCGTCCCTGTGTATCGGAAAGTGGCCCGCCGGAGTACCCGGGAGCAAGCCGAATATCGGCCTTGATCAGCCAGTCCGATGTTTTGGGTGTGGCGGCCAGGATTCCCACGGCACACGCTCCGGTGGCATCTGCCGGGTAGCCGATTGCCAGCAACAGCTCGCCCGTGCGCAGCGAGCCCGTATCACGCACCTGAACTGGCGGGAGATCGATAGGCTCAACTTGAATGAAAGCGAGATCGTGGCGTTCATCCCGGTGAAGGATATTGCCTGCAAACGTTCGGCCGTTGGCGAGTCGAACCGTGGGACGTGGAGTGGTTGCAACGTGGGCATTGGTGATAATCAGCCCGTCGGGCCGCCAAATCACCCCCGATCCACGGCCCGAGCCCGCGCTGCAAACTTCCACTGTGCGTCTTCGCAACTGTTCCGCCACCCCTGCGAGTTCCTGCCCCATACTGATGCTTGTCGGCGCAGATTGATTCAATCGAGGCATCACGCTCTCCGGGGCCGCTCGCCAATGGTGATGTTGCTCTCAACTGCTTTGCCACCGCGCAGCAGGAGAGCAGAAAGAGTTTTGCCGACGCTTTCGGAATCGAGAGCCGCCTGCACATCACCCGGTTCGCTCACACTCTTTCCCTCCAGCGCAAGCAGGATATCGCCGAGCAGCAGTCCGGCTTTTTCGGCCGGCCCGTCGGGAGCAACCGTGACAATCAGCAGTCCGCGGTCGTACTTCTCTGCCGCGCCTTTTCTGATAGTTGCGGGCAACTGCACCGGCTGTAACCCGGCGCCCAGATAGCCGCGCGCGATGTGTCCCTTCTCGAGCAACTGCGTAACCACGCGGTCCACCGTTGTGCGCGGAATCGTCAGCACCGAGCGGCGCGGCCCGGAAGTGTTGATGCCCAAAACCTGGCCTTGCACGTCAACCACCGGCCCGCCGGAGAAGCCGGTAAAAGGCAGCAGATCGAGCCTGAGAAACCTATCGATGCGGCCGCCCTGCCATGTGCGCCATTCGCCTCCGATGGCGCTGACTACACCATAGCTGGCACAGAGGCCCTCATCACTCCGTCTGCCGATTGCCAGAGCCAAGTGGCCGACTCGGAGTTGTGCCGGATCTGCCAGGCGCGCCGGAGCAATGTTTCCTCCGGCAACTTTGAGCACCGCGAGGTCGGTTGTGGAATCGCGCCCGGCAACAGCAGCCTTCGCCGTTTCACCCCTGGACAGGACCACGCTGACTTCCTGCCGGCCCCGAATCGTGTGCTCTGCTGTTACCACGATTCCCTGTCGCCACACGGTCCCGCTGACGCCGCTCTGCCCTCCTTCTGGAATTACAACTACGCTCTTTCCTGCCTGCTCCACCGCTTCTGCTAGTTCATTTGAAAAATCGATTAATGCGCTCGCCATGCGAACCTCCATGGTGCTTATCCTGAGCGCACGGATTCGTATCCGCATCCGCCGAAAGAGCAGTTGTGACCTGGAAAGAGGACTAGGAGATCAGAAAGAAGGAAGCGGCGCTTGGTTGAAGAAGCGCCGCGTATTCGATATCAGACCGATTGATAAGAATTTATGACAGCCGGCTAGTCCGCTCCGCTCTTCGAAACTCCTGAGCTGTTCTTCAGAGCAACGATCCGCTGCTGCGCGAGGTCGTAGGATGCACCCGGGAATATGCTGGTGGGTTTCTCCATGCGCGCGAACATCTTCTGAGCGGCGCTGAGCTCGCCGTACTGCTCGGCGATTTTGCCGTAAGCAAACCAGACTTCAGAGTCTGGTTCCTCCAACTTGCCAACGCTCATGGCCTTCAGGAGAAACTCCCGGGCCTGAGTAGCCTTGCCTGCCTCTGAGTAGAGGCAAGCCAAAGTGTGAAGGATGGCGAAGCTGCCATTCTTGGTGAGATCGTTGGCCCGCAGAGCCGCATCAAGCGCGTCCTGATCCACGCCGCCCGGCAGCATGAGAGCGGTCCACGCGTATTCATTGAGATCGTCAGCCGTAGCTTTGCCCTCGTCCATCAGGCTCTTGTATCGCTTGCGCGCTGAGACCACTTCGCCGCGATAAAGATCAAGAAAAGCGGCTGATCGCACATACTGGCGGTCATCCGGATGTTTCTGAATCTGGATTTGCAGCAGCTTTCCCCAATCGTCGAATTTCTTGAGCTGGGCCATGGCGCGAGTGGCAAGATTGAAGGCGATAAAAGAGTCCGGCGCTGCTTTTCGCAGTTGCTGGCTAACATCCAGTAACTGGGCCCATTTTTCCTGAGCGGAATAGCCATACGCCAACACCAGATTGAGCTCGGTGCGATGGGCCTCGTCTGCCGCATGGTCGCGAGCCTGAATCAGCGCGGCGAAATGTTCCGGCTTCAAGCTCTTGGACGGGAGCAGCACCAGAGCGGCCGCGCGGATTGCCGACTCGTCGCCTTGCTGGCCAGTAGTCCAGAAATGGGGAAAGGGCTGTCCTGCAAGGGGATCATCACCTGCGCTCATGTGGACTTTATCGCGAGCCCAGTCAAGCCATTTACGTGCTGCGCCGAGGTCGCCTTTGCCGAGCAAATCGAGGACTTCCCAACCGATTTCCTCTGGCACCGCGGAGCCGCCTTTGGAAAACTCAAACGATCTTGTACACGCCGTCCTCGCGAGCTACAAACACGTCTTGCGGCGCCGCTCCCGGAATGATCATCGTGACGCGATATCCAGCGTTGTCGTCTCCTTCCTTGGTGTACCGGATATTCGACAGAACCATGTCTCCGATCGCTTGCAGAGGCAAGCCGCTGGATTCCATTTGGTTGCGAAAATCGAACATGCCACGACGGAAGTCCTGCTGCTCGCGCTTGGGATCGACCATGCTCTCGCGAACGGGCTTGATCACAAGAGCCTCCACCTTCTCAAGTGACGGATCGCTGCTCAGCATGCCCGCGAAGAGCTGCTGCACAACACCGGCGGGGTCCGCTGCGTCAAGTTTCAATTCCGCCCGTGGCTTCGTCTTCTTGAGCATCGAGACAAGATTGGACAGTTGAGCGCCGTTGCTTTCGCCGCGCGCTGCCGCCTCGAAAAGCTCTGCTGCCTGAGCATAATTCTGGATTTGCAGAAGAAAAGATCCCGCGTTGACTAACACTTTGTTGCGGTCGTCTTCGTCGGTTGTGAGTTCAAGCGACTTCTTGAGTGCAGACTCGCTACCCTCATCCGCTGCAATCGCCGCGACAATGAACGACCTGCGGGTCTCAGTCGCCGGGAGGTCCTGCGCATAGCTCATGCATTCCTTAAATTTGTTGGCATGCCAGAGATCGTAAAGAATGTTGTCTTCGTACCGGCGCCCTTCCTGCTCGTCTACCTCTTCAGGTCCTTGAACTCCGCAACAGCCTCCTCCAACCGGGCATTTGGACTGTATCGGTTCCCTTCTTTATCAAATTCGAGAAGATATCCGAGATTGGAGATGACCTCCTTATTTTTTGGATCGAGGAGTTTGGCTTTACGGTAGGCAGCTACCGCGCCGCCATAATCAAAGCCCTTCTTGAAACGGCGCCCGATAAGATCGTGCTCCAGCACCCAGCCCAGCGTGCTGAATGCTTGGGCTGATTTGGGATCCAATGTCGTAGCCGCTGTCGCTTCAGCACGCGCGCGTTCTCCCAAACCTGCCTGAAGAAGAAGTTGGGCCAACTGCACGTGATGCAGTGCTTCTTTTGGGTGGAGGGCGACAAGCTGCTGCTCCGCAGCCAGAGCTTCCTTAACTTTACCGGCAGCAAAGAGCGAGAAGCCGACCTGATCGAACGTAATAAAAATCGGATCAGCGTTCCGCGCCTTCACAATGGCATCGCGCAGGAGCTTGCCTTCTTCGGGTGTCAGCCGTTCCTTGCCGCTGTCAAACCGAAATACCGCTTCGACGACAGTTCCTTCACTGTTGGAAGCGTATTTCTGAGAGTAATGAGCAGTTCCCAGCACCTGCTCTTTCGCAGCAGGCAAAGCGCGCAACTTGAAGCCAACGGGTGCAATGACTTTGTAATGCCACTCAGTTGCGAATGGCTGGATCCACCAATCCACCGAGCGCGGCTTTGGCTTGTCGTCAGAATTGCTGGCATCTGTAGCGGGATCTTCTTTCTTGTAGAAGTAGTCTGGAAAGCCATCAAAGATCGATTCTTGACGAATGGCCATCGTGGCGCTGCTCAGATCGGTGAATCCGCGCTTGCCTTTCGTGACATACACAACCTTGAAGGGTTTTTGCATGTCTGTGAGGTCGTCATGATCCAGCGAGATGAGCGAGTCTGCTAAATACATGTTTTTTACATAGCTATCACTGTTTTCGCGGACGCGCTTAGGATCGCCGGTGTAAAACTCACGCAACCGATCCTCGTCAGGCCCTACTTGCTCATCGGTCTCGACAATGTCAGCATTACCGTAATCAGCCAGCTTGAACTGGCGAAGCTCCCGGTGAAGATTCTGCGCGGAGGTGATTTCTGGAATCTTCTTGAGCTGAGTCGTTTTACCGTCGGCTATCAATGCCCAACGGCCATAGTCCATGTATGGCAGATAACCAACCTGCGTGTAGTCGGCAGTGGCATCAATCCACATCTCCGGGTTTTTACCATCCGGGGGAATGTAAACAATCGCATGATCAAACATTCCCATACCGGGAAGTTCGGGATCAATATCCTGTCCTGGACCGGAGTCAAGCAGCGCCAGTGATGCAGGAATGCCGTTGGCACTCAGCATTGTGGCAAGCAGAGTAGCCTTGTCCTTGCAATCGCCATATTTTCGTTTCAGCGTCTCGGAAGGATACTGCGGAACCAGGCTCGCTTCACCAAACTCAACTCCGGTGTAGCGCACATTCTTATGCAAAGCAGCCACGATGGTCCGGATAGCTCTCTCGCGGCTCTGCCCGTTGAGTTTTAGCCTGGAAAGCAACGGCTCAACATCGCCCACCCGCAACTTATCATTGGAAAGCCGCGCATATTCCACGGCCACCCGCTGCCAGGAAGTACCGGTACCGAACTCTATCTGGGGCCATGCGACCGCGTCGGGAGGAACATTCCTGACCTCTTCACGGGCTGCGTCAATCCGTCCATTCTCCATGATGATGGTCTCGATCCCATCGATGACTGATTTTTCCACGTGGGCATCCGGCAAAAGGTTCAAACGATAGCGCAAAGGAAGAGATTCGGGGTGAGAGATGAGAACACGCGTCTTGTTGACCATTGCGTAGCGCGCCAGCGTGTGTCTTTGCACCTGGCCCGCAGCAAAGAATGGTGCGGTGTCATGAATGACGACCTCCTCCTCCACGATTGCCCCCACATCAATGGCCGGAAGGGGACCGGCGTACCTGCGCCTCTGCGTGTAGGTATCGGGACTATCGTCGTTCACCGGTACATCGGTCAGCGTCTTGGAATCGAGTGTGTGCACCGCGCCATCGACGGAGATCACCCTGGCGCGAATTTCCGGCTTTGCCTGATACCATGGTTCCCACTTGCCGCTCGTTTCGGCCCAGCCCTTTACACCTTCCGAATTTTCGATCCGATAAATCGAGTGATATGTTTCCGTACATCTGCCGGCAGCATCAAACCTGAACTGCATTTCGCTAAGCAGTACCGTTGCTGCCGTGTCCTTCTGCGCTTTGATAGCTGCAGCGGCTTGTTGCAGAGATTCGGGAGTGGCAGAGAATGATGGTCCGTCCAATGGATCTGCGCCAGCGACGCAGATGCCGGCAAGTAACAGGATGGCAACTAACGATTGCGCTGTCCTGTAGGGCAGAGGTGTGCAAAGGAAACGCATGTATGGCCCTCAATTGGATTCAGAGTACGTATGTTGTACCCCGACGCCGGGAATGTCGCAAGTTGAAATAACTAGTCCATCGGGAGCCAGCGCAGAATCCTGCCCTCTTGGGACGAGGAAATTGCCACCGTCATCCTTGCCGGCTAGCGGGCATGCAACCTAATCAAGTAGAACTCTCTCTAGATGAAAGCCCGGCTTTTGACCGGGCCTTCTTATTTCAGGATTGAACGCCGCTATTCCGCGCTGGCCTGCTGCTTGTTTGCCAGAACGAAATGCGCCCGGCGGTTCTGCGACCAGCAGGACTCATTCGCCTGGGAGCAGAAGGGCTTCTCTTTGCCGAAGCTGATCAGCTTGATGCGATCGGCGCTGACACCCTGCTTCACCAGAGCTTCCTTCACCTGCTGCGCCCGGTTCTGGCCCAGCGCCATGTTGTAGTCTTCCGAGCCGCGCTCATCGCAGTGGCCTTCCAGCACCAACTGCCACGCCGGATGAGCAGCCAGGAACTGCGCATCGGCATCGAGGGCCGCCTGCTCGTCGCCGCGGATATCGGCGTTGTCATAGTTAAAGAAGATATCCTTCACGGAGCGGCGGAACATCTCTTCATCGCTGATGGTGATCTCTTTGGCCGGAGACGTGACGGTGAGACGCGCGCTGGCGTCGGTGGAGCCGCCATCGTTCTTCGCGGTCAGGTGATAGGTGGTGGATTCGGCGGGCGTAATGGTCTTGGAACCGGAAGCGCTCACGGTGCCCACGCCATCAATCGTTATGCTGGAAGCGTTCTCTGTGCTCCAGGTGAGTTCGGCCGACTGTCCTTTTTGCACGCTTTCAGGGTTGACGCTGAGCGTAGCGGTGGGGGCGGCCATCTGTTGCTGCTGCGGGGCAGGCGGAGTCTGGGCTATAACGGGCTTCTTGTTGCGGCAGCCGGTGGCGACCAGCACAAGAGCAAGAGCGAAAAGGAATGAAGCTGCGTATTTCATAGAAGTCTCTCCTCAATGTTGCAAAAACTTGAATTCGGGGCTAATGAGTGAAGCGGACGAACGAAACGGATGCGCCGCCGGGTCAGCAGCGCAGAGTGGACAGTTCAGCAGAGAGTGCGGGCAGTTCGCGCCATAACAGAGCGGTATCGCAAGAGAAATCGCTTTCAGGCAGCGCCGAACTCGCTTCGGTGAGGACCGCTGAAGGGCTTATCTTTTCCATCGAGTGCAATACCGCCAGGGCAGCGCGGCTGGCACGGAACTCCGTGGTGGGGCCGTGCGTGGCCTGAAAAGGACCTTGCACGAGAGGAAAGAGAAAGATCAGCAGCACGCAAAGCGCAACGCAACAGCCGACCATTCGCCCAAACTGCGGCGCAAACATAGGGCAAGTATCATTCAGAGTTGCTGATTTTTCAATAGACCCTGTCCCTTAGATACCAACGCCTCTTACCTCAGTTCTTCCCTCTACCAGAGCGCGCATCTGCTCGATGTAGCGTACGCTGTTGAATTTCTTCGATGTGTTCTGGAAGGACATATACCTCACCTGGCCGAAGATTGGCCGGTCGGCCCATGCCCTGTCGTGCTTGCCGACGATCGACCAGGCGACGCCGGCATAGCCGTTGGGATCGCGCCCGTCGAGTTCGTACTTGTCATTCAGATACACCGCAATACGATATGCCTGGGCGGGAGTTTTGCTCCATTCCAGGATCTTCTTTGCCCAGTACATGCGCATGAAGTTGTGCATCCAGCCGGTCACCACCACCTGCTGCTGGCAGGCGTTCCATAGCGGATCGTGAGTCTGAGCGTGCTCCAACTGACTTTCCGAGTACAGCTTGCGTGGGTCGGCCACATGCGCCGCCAGCGACTTGTGGGCCCAGGAATCGGCGCATTCGAAGTTGTCGTAATCGGAATTAAAGAGAACAAAGTTCACCGCCAGTTCGCGGCGGACGATCAACTGCTCCAGGAAAGCCTGCTTGGCTGCGCGCGGCGCGTCCGATTTCGCGACCGCCAGAGCAATGGTATGCGGGCCCAAGTGCCCGAAGTGGAGATACGGCGAGAGATGGCTGGTGGCATCCAGCTCGGGATGACTACGGTCTCTGCCATAATTCGCCAGGCCGTCCTTCAGAAAAGCCTTGAGGCGAATCAGAGCTTCATCGGTCCCGCCCAGAAAGAAGGGCGAGGGTGTAACCGAACGGTCGAGGGTCCAGTCCTCCGTAATGTCGGTATCGGGACGCAATGCCAGCAGCCCATTCGGTTTTTTCCATTTGACCTTGGCGGTGGTGTTGCCTACCGGGTTCAGAAACTCCGGCAGCAGCCGGTCGAAGATGGGCCGCGCCGTGCGCGCCGCGTACTGCTCCTTCATGAGCAAGCGCGAGGGGACAATGACGTCAGAATCAACGGTCCAGAACGGCACGCGCAATTGCTGGGTGGCCAATTGCCTCCAGCGCTCGGGCTCGCGCATGGGATTCTCATCCGCGATCACCAGCGCAGGTTTTACCTCCTGACAGAAGCGTGGAAGGTGATGGTAGGGATAGCGGCGCAATACAAAGCCGATCCCGCGCTCCTCCAGCCGGCGCGCGATGGGCAGAATGCCCTGATTCAAAAAACGATAATTTCTCAAGTTGGCATGCGGATAGAGCGGCGCCGGCGCCAGAAAGACAACGCAGGGCTTGCGCAGAAGGTTGGCCGCGCGCACCGCGACCTCAAGCGCGGGATTATCGAGCGCGCGGTGCGATCGCTGCATCCAGTACACGACACAGCGCCCCTCCGGATCAGGCGGACCCGCGCGCCGCACGGTTACCCGCGCATTCGAGCTGAGTTGCTGGATTGGCTCCACGTCTAATGAATTATCACCCATTGTGAGGGCCCAACGCGAGAGCACACGGCCCTTGGTTTCTACCCGCGTGACTGACTCCGATGCTATTTTTAAGCGATAGAAATCCCCTGAAAAAGGACGCGACCTTGAACCTGCGATTTGCCCCAATCACGGCCGTTTTATGTGTGTGCGTGTTTTGCTTTGCGCCGTTCAGCCACGCCCAGACCGCCCATCCGGCTAACATCCAGGAAGTCTCAACACCGGCAGTGGACCTGGGAGCTGCCATTGCGTCTGCCTGCAAAGCTGCGGGCCCAAACGGTCAAATTCGCGTGAACGTCACGCGCGGCACTCTCTCGACGCCCCCGTTTGCCACATGCGGGGCTTCCACGGTGATTGAGTTTGGTCCGGGAGAGTTTACTTTCACCGGCGCGGCTGCCAGCAATACGATTGCTGTAAACGGACTCAAGATTCTGGGCGCAGGCAAGGGCGCAACGATCTTTGTTCTGGATTCGGCCACCAGCAACTTCTTTACCGTGAACGGCGAATACTTCGAACTCGGAAAAATGCACATCCGCCCCAAGACGGGCGTCACGCGGACGGCCGGCCACATCGTTGTTGCGCACAAACCCCTCGGCCTGGTCCATGATGTGCTTCTGATCGATCCCTGGAATGGCTTCCTCATGGAAGGACCCACCAGCGGAGGCTGGACGTTTGACAACATCTCAGTATTCACCTCGGGGGGAAACTGGAACTATCTCTTGAAGACCTACTCAGCCACAGGCACCACAAGTTCATTCACGGTGCATAACGTGGGCGGCGATCTGGCGCACGGGCATCAGGCAGGACCGCTCATGATTTTTGATTCGCGCACGGACACGGTGGCGCTCACCGATCTGAATATTGTGGGCGCGGGCGGGCAGCCGATTGTGCGCTGCCAGGATACAGACAATGCCGGAAAGGGCCAGTGGCCGCGCTGGATCCATTTCACCAACTCATTTTTTGAGGCGGCCAACTCCACCGTGATTGATATTCAGAATGCGCGCGATCTCAGTTTTCAGAACAGCTATGCTTCGGGAGCGAACATCGGCATTGCCGTGGGTCCGGGCGCGTTTGACACCAAGATTATCGGCAACGTGTTTCCCAACCTTGGGCAGCAGGCCATCACCATAGCAGCCGGAAGCCGGGCGACGGTGATTGAAGGCAATACGTTTTCGAGCGTTGGAACTTCGGGAAATGGCAGCTATCCCATCATCGACATCGCCGCGAACGCCAGCGACTTCATGATTTCCGGCAACCAGTCGTCCTCTTTTTATCCGCAGACGAACTGGCCCGGCAACGGCGTGCGCATTGCGCCAGGAAACTCCGCGCGCTTCTTTGTGGTGAACAATAATTTTCAATTCATCAAAGCGGAAGCCGTTCGCAATGGAGTCCCTGCCGCCGCACAGTCCACGATCAGCGGGAACATTGCTTCGAAGTGAGCAGAGCTGCTGTTAATTACTTAGTAAACCGCCGCCATCGCGCGCTCATCCTACTTACGCCAGAGTCATCCCTGCCCTCTGGCAGAAAGCGCAAGAGGTGCGGAGATGAAATTGTTTCTCTCGCAAGGCAGGGGACTGTTTCTGCTGCCGCTGATGATGGCGTTTTGTTGCGCCGGTTCCTGGGCGCAAAAAGTGCAGGTGATTACAACGCCTGCTCCCGACCTGGGCGCATCGATCGCCCAAGCGTGCGCGGCTGCGGGCACGAACGGGCAAATCAAAGTGAACGTTCCCGGCGGAACGATTTCAAGCCCGGCATTCGATGGCTGCGCGGCTTCCACAGTGATTCAGTTCGGGCCCGGACAATTCACTTTCACCGGAGCGGGTGCGGCAAACACGATCGCAGTGAACGGGATCAAGATTCTGGGCTCGGGCAAAGGCGCAACCATCTTTCAGATCGGTTCCGCTGACAGCATTCTTTTCACGGTGAACGCGCAATACTTCGAGCTCGCGGGCATGCACATCCGGCCGGCGCCCGGAGTTACACGCAGCGGCGGCAATCTTCTGGTGGCCAATGGCGCACTCGGCATGGTGCACGACGTTTTTCTGGTGGACCTATTCAACGGATTTCTGCTTCAGGGCCCGAACACCGGGGGCTGGACATTTGACAACATCTCCATCTTCACCGCCGGCGGCACATGGAACTATCTCTTCAAAACCTACTCGCCGTCGGCAACCACCAGTTCCTTTACCATCCGCAACGTGGGCGGCGATCTTGCGGGAGGCACGCAGGCAGGGCCGCTTTTCGTGTTTGACTCGCGTACGGACACGGTGACGCTCTCTGATATCAACATCGTGGGCGCGGGCGGACAGCCGATGGTGCGCTGCCAGGACACCGACAACGCCGGCGTGGGCCAGTGGCCGCGCTGGATCCACTTTACGAACTCCTTCTTCGAGGCGCCGAATGCGACTGTGATTGATATCCGCAACGGGCGCGACTTCAGCTATCAGAACAGCTATGTCTCCGGCGCGAACATTGGCATCGCCGTAGGCTCCGGCGCGTTCGACACCAAGATCATCGGCAACGTTTTTCCCAATCTGGCGCGCCAGGCCATCACGATTGCGGCCGGCAGCAGGGCGACGATTATCCAAGGCAATACGTTTGATGGAACCGGTATGGGCGGGAACGCGCTCTATCCGATCATCGACGTCGCCGCGGGCGCCGCGGACTTCAACATCAACGGCAATCAGAGCAGCTCGTTTTATCCCAACACCAACTGGCCGAACTACGGAGTGCGCATCGCCGCCAAATCTACGCGCTTTTTTGTGAACAACAATAATTTCCAGCAGACCAAATCGGGCTCGGTGCGCAACGGCGCTGGAACAGGGAGCGTGTACAGCGTTTCAGCCAATATGCCGTGAAAACATCGGGGGATCGGGTCATCGCAGGTTCTCGCTGCTTCGCAATTGAATGGATAGTTTCTGCGAGAGATTGCCCCAAGCGTCCAGGGTGTAGTTGGTTCCCCAGGCGTTCGAGGCCGAGGTGTTGCCGCTGGTGAGCCGGTTCAGTTGATCGTAAGTAAAGACCTGCGAGCGTGTGTTGTCTTTGTAATTGACCAACTGGAACACGTTTCCGTTGTCGCCGCTGGTGATATGGAAGTCGTATCCGATGGAGAAGACGGTGGCGCTCGGAGCAGAGGCGGAGATATTCACCGGCTGCAGGCGCGTGTTGTAGCTGAACGAGTTGGCGATTCCGGCGAAGCCTGTGGCATAGCCGCTGGTGAAGCCGGCAATGGAGCCATCGGGCGCGTAGGTAGCGTAAGATCCCGGCCCGCTCGCGCCGGTAACGTAGTTGACGCCGCCTGCCGTGTCCTGAACCGCTCCAGTTCGCCCGGCGCTGTTGCCGCCGCTCTGCGCGGGAGTGTAGGTGACCGTCCTGCCGCTGGGGTAAACCATGCTGCTCATGGATCCGTCCAGATCGTAGCCGTAGCTGATGCTGTTGCTTATGGTACCGATGGCTTGTCGCTCGCGGAACTCGCAGGTATTGACGACTTCTCATCTGAACTGACTGACAACCCGCAGACGTCTCCCTCTTCTGGATCGAGCATTTGCTTGAGTTCTCTGGTTCGTTCGACTGTCAAATGGGTCAACAAAATTGATTTGCATGTTGGATAGACTGAGCCGTAGGCTTGCAGCTTATCTTTTTTAAAATAAATGGAGTCCAAATAGGCATCACGAAACTTCAGCCATGCCCTCTGAGCAGTCTGCAGCTTTGCTATAAATTGCGGCTCGTCTTTATATTTCAATAACAACTTCCGGTAAGCGTTGTTGAGATCGGCATCAGCCTTCTGATATCTCTCGGCCTCACAAGCGTTCATTTGAGTTTGCGACCGTATGTCGAGGCATCGATCACCTTGTTGGGCAATCCCAAGTGTCGGAAAGATGCCAACAAAAACAATAAAGGCAAAAGCACAAAGCTTAATCTCATTAAATATCGTGTAATTCATAAAATCTCCACTAGTTAGTAGCTTTACATCATGTTGGTGCCATTTTGCTAATATTGACCAGTGTTGAATAGTGTCCATTCGTCCTTGCGTCTGTTTAATAGGCCTTGCGACACAGCTCCGCCTGTTCTGTCCCATCGAGTAAAGTAGTTCTCGAGTATTCTTCCGCCGCTATTAAATTCTCTAATTAGGGTAGAACTCGGAAATCCTCTCTTAGGACTTCCTCCAATGTTGTAAGCCAGAGATACCATCGCGTCGAATTGGGCTTGCGTCCTTGTTGCGTGCTTCAGGCTATGGTTTACGACATCGACAGCCGCTCGAACATCACCTGCTAACAGCGCAGCAGCCTGCTCCTTGGTAATGCCTTTGGAGAAATCTTCCCCTGGTCGAATTTTGTGACCGTATCCGATGGTCCAGTCGCCAAGGTGCTTATTTCCACTCGCGTCGTAGGGCTTAAGATCTGGTTTGCAAGCAGCGGCCTCGTGGCATTCGATGAACTTAAGTCCCTGCTCACTGAGTTGCTGCTCTTTCTTTTGCTGCTGCGCCGACGGCTGCTCTGTCGCTGCTCCCTGCGTTCTTTCCGCCAAGCGCGCCTCGTCCAGCTCTCTCAACATTTCATCGAAGGACGCGTCCGAGGGCTGCTGCCCGCCTCCGCAACAGCTCCCCATCGGCGTCAAATGCCCATCCAGATCGGGTAGTGTCGTTGGATTGTTCAGAGCATATTCATACAAATTTAGGCTCTGAGGATTGTCCATGTTGGCGTAGGGAACGGGCGTGGGGTCGGCGGACCAGTCGGGAGTGAGCCAGCGGCTCCAGGCGGAAGAGTAAAGCCGCGCTCCGAATTCATCGAAGCCGGTTTCCGAGTCGCGCTCTTTGCCGTTGAACTTGAAATGCTGGTCACTCAGCGTGTGGGTGATGACCTTCTCTTCTCCCCAAGGACGGTAATCGGATTCTTCTTCGATTATTCCGCTAGCGCTTGTGACAACGCTGACTGACTTCAGATGATCGGAGAAGTAGTAATGCACGGTGCCGGAAGGCAGATCGCGGCGGGCAACACGCTCGCCATCAAAAAAGACGTACTCGGCAGTCAAGTTGCCGGAGAGGTCGCTTTCAGCAACGATGCCGGGAGCGCCGTACCAATAGAGGCG
>DATEGH010000104.1:0-25315 GCA_035280185.1 Terriglobales bacterium | reverse complement strand
AATCCGGCAGGACGGGCGCGATGAGTCTGAGTTTGCTTTCTCCTCAGCGCCATACGCCACCCTGGTAGATCCAAACGCGGGCGCGTCCAGCCGGACTGACGCTCACTGCCGCATAGGCCGGCTGGCTGCCGCCGTTGTATTGCAAGTACTGAACCCACCCACTTCCACCCTGGCAGACGCTGGTTGCGGATGGCCGCCGGCAAGGCAGTCCTCGCCCGCTCCACGCCAGTCCAGGACGGTCCGCGCCATCGTGATCGAAGGTGTCTGTCGATACCGGTGGCACGAAGCCAAGTTTGGTCGGATCCAGTCCGGCGGGCGCTCCTGTACTGATCAACGTCACGGCCGCCGGAAACTCAGTTCGTGGAGCACCAGCGAGCGCTCCGTTCCCATTCACATCAATGAAAAGCCCCGAAGCGTCAGTCGTGGGCAGCACTTCATAGTAGCTGTCGTCCTGAACGGCGCGCATGCGGGCCTGCTGGTAAAAGCCGGCTAGCTCCTGCGCCGCCCCTCTCAGCTTCAGATCAAGCATGAGAGTGGGAAGGTTGGGAACGGTGATTGAGGCGATCACAACAAAGATCGCTACAACTACCACGGTTTCAAGAATGCTGAAACCAGAGGTCAAACCGTGTCGAGGCGGTTTGTTCTGCAAAGATGTGCTTTTCTGCATGTGATCTGATCTCTCGTCCTGAGGGCCAGGCTCATCACCGGATCACTGCACAATAAATATGGCAGAACTGTAAATCAGAGCGGCGGGGAATGTAAGTTTCTCCGGTACATGCACCCAGCAGGAGAGCGCCATTGTTCCTCGGTTTCGGAGATTACCCGAGGGACAAGTACCAGCCGGGCGGCGGGACAGCAACTATCGCATTAAGATGCCCTTATGCAGCTATGGCACCACCCGCAAGGTGCGTGAGAGATAGTCGCTCAGGCTCAACGTAATCAGGATCATGAGCCAGAAGAAACCGGCGGAGACAGTAATCATCGTGAGCCGGCTGCTGTAGCGCACGTGCATGAAAAACAGGATTACAAGGACTGCCTTGGTGCAGGCAATTGCCAGCGCGACAATTGGATTGAAAATTCCGAGATCCAGGAAAGCGATAGCCCACGTGGCGCAGGTAAAGAATGCCAGGGTTAAGAAAATAATCAGGTACAGTTTAGGGGTGGGATGCGCGTGTTCAGGCATAATTCAATCCTCTAGACCGCTCCTTTATGGCGGCTGATTAAGTACAGCAGCGGGAAAAGATAGATCCAGACAATATCAACAAAGTGCCAATACAGCCCCCCGAGTTCCAAGGGCGTGTAGTACGCCGGACCGAATTCTCCACGCTTGGCTCGCAATAGCAGCCACGTAAGCAGTCCCATACCGATCAGCATATGGAAGGCGTGCAGGCCGGTCATGGCAAAGTAAAAGGAGAAAAAGATCTCTGTCTGTTTTGCGGTCTGGATGGCCGATGCTTCGGGAACCGGTTGCCCTGCTTCGCGGGCGCGCTCCTGGATTTCGTCGGCAATGTTGCCCAGCTTGGGTTCGGTTACTGAGCAGCCGCCGGTAGCGTCAAACCCTTTCCCGATCACGCGACCGGGAATATGGCACTCGTCGTATTTGTCGTAATACTCTTTGCCTTTGATCGCGAGGAAGGTGGCTCCAAAGATCATGGTCCCGATGAGGAACCAGATCTGTCCTTTGCGAAAACCCTTCTGGCCCGCCCAGACCGCCATAGCCATAGTGAAGCTGGAAGCAATCAGCACCAGCGTGTTGGTGAATCCCCAGGAGACGCTAATGCTGGTGCTGCCGGCGACAAAGGCGTCGTAATACTTGATCCGGTAAATCAGATATGCGGTGAACAGGCCGCCGAACATCATGATTTCGGTGAGCAGAAACACCCACATTCCAAAAGTGGAGGCTTCCTGCTGCTGGGCCATGCTGTCAAACTGGTGGGCCAGCGCCGGATGATGTTCGGTGGTGGTCGTCTGGCTAGTGGACAATGGTGACCTCCGGCTCATCGCCATAGGCATACGGCTCAGTTGTTACGATCGGGACTTCATGGAAATTGTGAGTGGGCGGCGGCGAGGTGGTCTGCCACTCCAGACCTGTTGCCCGCCACGGGTTGTCACCCGCGATGGCGCCATACTTCAGAGACCAGAGGAAATAGATCGCCGGCAGCAGAAAACCGATGGCGAGCACGGAAGCTCCGGCGCTGGAAAGTACGTTGAGAACCTGAAATTCAGGCGGGTAAGCATGATACCGGCGCGGCATTCCCAGGTATCCCAGAATGAACTGCGGGAAGAAAGTCAGGTTGAAACCGATGAACGTAATCAACGCCGCCAGCTTGGCCGGCGCCTCGGGATACATTCGCCCTGTTATTTTGGGCCACCAGAAATGCAGCCCTCCTAAGTAGGCTGTGACCATGCCTCCCACCATGACGTAATGGAAGTGAGCAATCACGAAATAGGTATCGTGGACCTGAACGTCCAGCCCGAGCGCGGCGAGCATAATGCCCGTCAGTCCGCCGATGGTGAACAGCCCGATAAAGCCCAGAGCATAAAGCATCGGCGTCTCAAGGCTGATGGAGCCTTTGTACATGGTAGCGGTCCAGTTGAAGACCTTCACGGCGGATGGGATCGCAACCGCGAAGCTCAGAAGCGAGAACACCATCGCCGAGTACTGAGACACCCCGGCCACAAACATGTGGTGCGCCCAAACCAGGAACCCGAAGACCGCAATGGCGATGCTGGAAAAAGCGACGAACGCGTAGCCAAACACACGCTTGCGCGAGAAGCAGGTGACCAACTCGCTGATTACGCCCATTCCCGGAAGAATCATGATGTACACCGCGGGATGAGAGTAGAACCAGAACATGTGCTGAAAAAGAACCGGATCGCCGCCCAGCTTGGGATCAAAAATTCCGATGTGGAACCCGCGTTCCAGCGCCAGCAGGGTGAGGGTGATGGCGAGCACCGGCGTGGCGAGAACCATGATCAGGCTGGTTGCGTAGTTCGACCAGACAAAGAGAGGCAGACGTCCCCAGGTCAGGCCCGGAGCTCGCATTCGGTGCACGGTCACAATGAAGTTGAGTCCAGTG
This sequence comes from Terriglobales bacterium, assembly GCA_035280185.1. Lineage (GTDB taxonomy): Bacteria > Acidobacteriota > Terriglobia > Terriglobales > Acidobacteriaceae > Angelobacter. Next base: position 22,235 of record DATEGH010000104.1, on the reverse strand, counting down.
AAGATCGAGGAAAACCCCGCCATGATCACGCCCACCGCCATCAGAACCACATGGGTCCGCAAAAAGCCGCTGCTCAGCGGCGTGTAGAAGGTCCAGCCGGTATCAACGCCGCCGCTGATCATGGTGGCGAGAGAAAAGAATGCGCCGAAAATGTAGATGTACCAGCTCAGCAGATTGATCTTGGGAAAGGCCAGGTCCCTGGCACCAAGCATGATGGGCAGCACGAAGTTGCCGAGCGTTGCAGGAATGGACGGCACCAGGAAGAAAAAGACCATGTTGATACCGTGCATACTGAACAGCTTGTTGTACGTGTCCGACTGGAAGAGATCGCCCTGAGGCGTGAGCAATTCCAGGCGGATGAGTGCGGCAAATAGCCCTCCGATAAAGAAGAAGAAGGTAATCGATACCAGGTAAAGGATCGCAATTCGTTTGTGGTCCTTGGTCAGGAGCCATGACCTGATTCCGTAGTTGTCGTTCAGGTAGTGCTTAGCCGGCATGGTCGGCGTGACAGTTGTGACTGCGGTGCTCATTTCTTCTTCTCGGGTGGGTTCGCAGGCCTGGGATTGCCCTGCTGCTGAAGTTCCTGCTGGATGGTCGGCACTTCGTTATCGCGAATTTCCGTCGGAGTGCTCCTGTTGTTAATGGGTTCGGACTCTTGCTGGGACATGTGCTTGATGTACTCGGTGATTTGGATCAGGCCCTCTTCGCTGATGACTCCCTGGAACGTGGGCATGATCGGCTGGAACCCGGCAACCACTTTGGCATTCGGGATCAAGATGGATTCACGGATGTAATTGTCGTCGGCGACGACAACCCTGTTGTCAGTCAGGCGGACGGGACGACCGTAGAGCCCTTGCAGATTCGGGCCGCGGGCGCCGGAATCGGGCCGATGGCAGGTGGTACAACTGAATTCCTGAAACAGCTTCTCTCCCTGCGAAGAGAGCGAACCCTCAGCCTTGCCGCTGGCCAGCCATTCCGCATAATCTTCCGGCTGCATAACCACGACTTCGCCAATCATGGCTGAATGATTGGTTCCGCAGTATTGCGAGCAGAACAGATGGTACGTTCCCGGTTTGCTCGGCGTGAACCAGCTATAGACATAGCGATTCGGCAGAACGTCCTGTTTTACGCGGAACGCGGGAACGAAGAAGTCGTGGATCACGTCCTGGGAAATCAGGGTGACTTTTACCGGGCGACCAATCGGGACATGCAGGCTGTTGATTTCCCGCTGCCCGCCAGGATGCTGGAACTTCCACATCCACTGCTTGGCAACGCCATAAATTTCCAGCGAGTTGTTGGGCGGATTCTCGATGTGGTAGTAGAGCACCGCGCCCCAGACGAATATCACCATGGAGATGCCCAGCGGGATCACCGTCCAGATGATTTCGAGCAAGGTGGATCCGTGGATCTGCACAGCCTTGCGGTCAGGACTCTGCCGGTACTTGACGATAAAGAAGAGGATGAGAACTGCAATGAGCAGAGAAAAGAACGTGGTGACCAGGACCAGGAAAAGGTAGAACGCGTCCACCTGGCCTGCGACCTTGGAAGCCTGCTCCGGGAATAATGGCAATTGAAATTGCATTCGTTTTCAAATGTCCTAGGTTGAACGAGTCTGCCTGCCTGCAATAACGTCGCGGCGGACCATAATGGCCACAAATCCGCCGAGCACCAGCACTGTCACCAGGGCGCTTAATCTCAATATGTTGAATATGACTGCGCCGTACCTGCCCTTGGTCGGATCATAGTGGTAGCAATAGAGCTCGATTTTATCTACCAGGTTTCCGATCCTCCCCTGTGAAGCCTCAATCAGACCACGCTGGATATCTCGCGGCGGATATTCAATTCCGTAGTAATACTGCGCCAGCCGGCCGTCGGGCGTGAGCAGCATGATTCCGCTGGTATGGGCAAATTGCTTGATCTGCGGGTCCCAAGCGTAACGAAATCCAACGGCACTGGCCAGTTCGTCAATCTGTTCCTTCTTGCCGGTAAGGAAGTGCCAGCCTTCCTCGGCTCCCGGACGACGATAGCGAGCCAAATATCGCTTCTTGTTTTCGGCCGCGGCTTCGGGCGTGTCGCGCGGATCAAAACTGACGGTAACGATCTCGAAGTCACGCCCGGCGTCAAAACGGATAATCCCATTCAGCGAGCCGGCAATTCCAGCCAGCACCTGCGAACAAAGCATTGGGCATTGGAAATAAACGAAAGCAAGGAGAACCGGCTTTGATCCGAAGTACTGCCGGAGCTGCACCTGTTTCCCGTTTTCATCCAGGAATGTCAAATCCAGCGGGACCTGCTGGTTGAGCCGCTGATCGATACCCACTCGGTCGAGAATGCTGATCTTCTGGTTGCTGGAACCGTCCTGCCATCCCGTTTGCGGAGCGGGCACCTGGCCATGCGCGAACACTGCGCCTGAAAACGCGATCACCGCCATGCTTACCAGTTTCCGAATTGTGCTACTGCAAAACAAAACTACTCCTTCACTTATTAATGAGTGACCGGCTTGGGCCTGCCGGAACCAACGGCACGGCCGATGGCAGATTGTTGGGCTGCAAATCCGAGGGCGGCACCTGCGGCAAGCCGCGCTGCACCACAAGATCCATTGCACGATCGATCGGAATATGAATGTTGCCTTGTTCGTCTTTCCCTGTACTGTTCAGCCAGCGCTCTTCTGAAGTCCGGAAAAGCGTCTCATCGAATGTGTCGTCATATTGCAGCCGCGGGACGGGGAACGTGCGGCTGAGATGCTCTTCCTCCTTTTGGCGGCCATAGTAGTCCGGCGGTGGCTTCACCCCTGTGGCCTCATGCGCGGGAAGCGGCTCCTTCACTGAGGTCTGCTGCAACCGTTCGCGCTCATTGGCCAATTGCTGTTCCACCGCGCTCAGCGGCGCTTCGTGGGTTCTCCGCCAATGCTCCAGGCCGTAGTAGAAGGCCAGCACGGCAACAAAAGCGAGCGCTCCGAGGACCACCAGAGAAGCAAGAAACATGACGATGCCGCGGACCGGAATGTCGCGCTCTTCGTGGCCTTCTTTCAAATGCAGATCGATGGATTGAGGATGAAAGTTATCCATGTTTCGCTTCCAGCATTTCTACAAAATGGGGATCGTTGACCGGCATCAGCGAACGTTTGCTGAGCTGGAAGAAGAAAGCCCAGAGCCAGATGCCTCCAAGGGCGATGGGCGCCAGGACGTACATTGCCACATCGGTTCCGCCGAATTTGGCCTGGAAGCTCTCGCCATAAAAGCTGGGTGCGGTAAACCAGAACAAATCGATAAAGCGCATCACCAGCAACAGCAGCGCGATTTTTACGATCTTCTTCCCCTGCCGTTTTAGGCTGCGTGATAACAGCAGCGCAAACGGAAAACAGAAATGGACAAAAATCAGCGACGTTCCAATGTACTGCCATCCATCGCGCAAGCGCATCACGTACCAGCGGATCTCGAGCAATTCGTTGCCTGACCAGATAATCAGCCACTGCGAGAAGGAAACATAGGCCCACAAAATCACGAAGGCGAACATCAGCTTGCCGAAGTCGTGCAGGTAATCGATCTTGAACATCTTCGAGATCGGCTCAATCGGAGCCAGTTTCACCAGAAGCCAGATGGTGAAGCAGAACGCGGTGAGCACCTCGCCCACCATGAAGATCATCCCCCAGACCGTGGACCACCACTTGGGATCGAGCGACATGGCCCAATCAATGGATCCGAAAGTGATCGTCGCCGCATAGAACACGATGCCTGCGCCGCTCACATTCTGCACTCGAACAAACTGCGCGGGGGTGGTCAACCCTGCTTCTTCGCGGTCCGACCAGCGCCGCAGGAATAGATAAAGAGCGTACCAGCCGATGAAATAGACGATCCCACGGAACCAGAACCCGAAGGTAGTGAGATAGATGAGTGCCTTCTGGCCGAGTTCTCTGACTGCTTCCTCATGCGGCATGGCCGCCCAGGGATAGAGCTCCTTCATCCAGATGGCGATGGGCAGCCAGCAGAGAAACATGACAGGAATCAGACTGGCGGCAGCCTCCCAGAACCGGCGGCCCACCCGGCCCCAATTGCCGCCGCTGGTGTACTGCAACATCAGCAACACCAGCGAGCCCAGCGTCATGCCCAGCCAGAAAAGGAACGCGCACAGCCAGGAGCGCAGGAACAGCAGCCATCCGTGCGGGAAAATGAACGCGCAGATCACCAGCGCCACCCAGGCCACCACGCCAACGATAAGCGATGTGCGGCCCATGCGGCCGATGACCGGCGGCGGCGCGTAATCCTGTGGCGAAATGCGAAGCCCAACAGTGCTCATGGACGCGAGCCTCCTTTCACCGGGGTCGGCGCGGCCACTGGCTGTTGCGGCTGGATGGCGGTAGGACTTTGAAAAGAGGTATCAGGAATAATGATCTTCTCCGGTGGAGCATTCAATTTTGCCTTGTCCTGGGCGGGGACATCGGCTTCCGCGGCATCCTGACTCAACTGCAGGGCGCGGACGTAAGCGGCAATGGCCCAGCGATCTTCAGGATTGATTTGGGCGGCATAGTCCGGCATCGCGCCCCAGCCAAAACTGATGACTTCGTAAAAATGTCCTAGCGGGGCGTTGCGCAGCCGGTCCTGGTGGAAAGTGGGCGGATGCTTAAACCCGCGCTGCACCACCATCCCGTTTCCATCGCCGACGCGGGAGTGGCAGGGAACACAATAAATGTTGAAGCGCTGTTGCCCGCGTTCGAGTACCTGGCGCGTGAGCGGGAACGGCAGCTCATTGCCAAATACCTGCCCGTGGCGACCGGTCAGGAAGTAGCTGTTGGGATCGAGTTGTTCGCGATCCAGTCGCGCATCTTCCAGGCGCGGAATGGTTCCGCCAACGGGATACCGCGCGGAGCGGCGGTCGGGGAAAAACTCGCTCGAACGCAGCGGAATAAATTTGGGCTCGTTGTGCATGTCCTGGCGGCAACCGATGAGAGTGAAAACTTCGGCCGCAGCCAGCAGCAGGACCCGGATTCGTGTGGCTTTAATACGGCACCTCCGCCACTTCCAGGGGATGCAGCCTTTCGAGGAATCGCTTGGTCTCGACTGGGCTGAACTGCGGATCCTGCGACTCAATGCACAAAAAGAACTTGTCCGTAGTAGCGCCGGTGAAGCTGGGCACGTTGAACACCGGATGATAAGGCTGCGGAAGTCCATTGAGCGCGAGCATTCCAAAAACCACGGCTAGCGAAGCTCCCAGTACCGCACATTCAAAGGTCACCGGGATGAAAGCCGGCCAGGAGTGGAACGGCTTCCCGCCTACATTGATTGGATAGCTGATCGCCGACACCCAGTATTCCAACGAGTAGCCGCCAATCATCCCCAGCATCGCGCCTACCAAGCACACGAGCGGCACGCGATTGTGGTGCACGCCGATGGCTTCGGCGGCTTCCTCCAGCGGATACGGCGTATAGGTATCCATCTTGCGATATCCGGCGTCGTACGCCGCCTTGGCGGCATGCACCAGATCGGTCGGCACATCGAACTGCGCCATGAGTCCGTATATAGGTTGGGCCGTCATTCCTTCACCTTCGATTGCGGCAGAAGAGTGCGAATTTCAAAAATAGAAATCGGGGGCATGAAGCGGATAAACAGGAAGAAGAGCAAGGTAAAGAAGCCCATGGTCCCGATCAGGGTCATCAAGTCCCACTTGGTAAACCAATACATACCCCAGTTGGTCGGCAAAAAATCACGATTCAGACTGAGCACCACGATAACGAAGCGCTCCAGCCACATCCCTGTCTGCACCACCATGGAAACAATGAACAGCATCCACGGCGTGGAACGGACCTTGTTCAACCACAGTGTCTGGGGGAACAGAATGTTGCAGAAAATGAGAGTGAAATAGTAATGCGAATACGGCCCGTGCAGGCGGTTGTGAACCAATGCCAATTCGTTCGTCTCATTGCTGTACCAACCAATGAACATCTCCAGAAGGTAGGCATACGCCACGATGAGGCCGGTGGCCAGCATCAGCTTGGCGCAGTTCTGAAGATGGCGCAGAGTGATGTAATCCTGCATTCCGTAGAGATAGCGGAACGGGATGGCCAGCATCAGCACCATAGCGAACCCGGAATAGATGGCGCCGGCGACAAAGTAGGGCGGGAAAAATGTGGTGTGCCAACCGGGAACAAGCGCCACGGCAAAATCGAGACTCACCACGCTATGCACTGAGAGCACAAGGGGCGTGGCCAGTCCGGCCAGCAGCATGTAAGCGGTTTCAAAGCGGTTCCAATGCCGGGCGGAGCCGCGCCAGCCCATGGCCAGCAAGCCATAGATTCGCTTTACAACCACGGTCTTGGCTGAATCGCGCAAAGTTGCAAAGTCGGGAATAAGTCCGATGCCCCAGAACAGGAACGAAACGGTGAAGTAGGTTGAGACCGCGAACACGTCCCAAATGAGCGGGCTGCGGAATTGCGGCCATACGCCCATCGTGAACGGGATTGGGAACAGCCAATAGGCCGCCAGCCACGGCCTGCCGGTATGGAGCAGCGGGAAGAGGCCGGCTTGCATCACGGCGAAGATCGTCATGGCTTCGGCAAAGCGATTGATCGAAGTGCGCCATCCCTGCTTGAACAGCAGCAGGATGGCGGAGATCAGGGTTCCTGCGTGGCCAATTCCGATCCACCAGACGAAGTTGACGATAGCGAATCCCCAGCCTACGGGAATATTGACGCCCCAGATACCAACGCCCTTGCCCAGAAGGTAGGCAATCGCCGTGTTCAGCATGCCGAACAGGGCGACGCAAAGCGCCACCACCAGCAGCCAGAACACCGGCGTGTGCTTCTCCAGCACCACGCCGCCGATGCGGTCAGTGACCGTACGCAGCGTCTGGCCGGGGCCGATGATCGGCGGCCTTACTCCTTGCGGCGGTAGTACATCAATCTCTTCTTCGATACGCGGCATGGGTTAGGCCTTCTCCGGTTCAAGTTGCGGGTTGGGATTGCTTACGGCGGCGATGTAAGTGGTGCGCGGCCGCGTATTCAGGTCGGCCAGCAGCGAGTAATTGCGCTCCTGCGCTTTCAGCTTGGCCACGCGGCTGTTCGGATCATTGATGTCGCCGAATACGATTGCATCCGCCGGACAGGCCTGCTGGCAAGCCGTCTTGATCTCGCCGTCATGGATATCAATTCTGCCGTTGACGACGCGGTCTTCTTTTTCAGCATTGATGCGCGCGGCAGTGATGCGTTGGATGCAGTACGTGCATTTTTCCATGACGCCGCGGCTGCGTACTGTGACATCAGGATTGCGTCCAAGCTTGAGACTCGGAGTGTCGTAATCGGCGTACAACATGAAATTGAAGCGCCGAACTTTGTAAGGGCAGTTGTTCGAGCAGTAGCGGGTGCCAACGCAGCGGTTGTACACCATATCGTTGAGACCCTCAGTGCTGTGCACGGTAGCGCCGACTGGACATACGTACTCGCAAGGGGCGTTTTCGCATTGCATGCAGGGAAGCGGCTGGAAGAAAACGTTGGGATTCGCCGGATCTCCTTCGAAGTAAGTATCAATGCGAATCCACATCATTTCGCGTCCGCGCTGCACCTGCTCCTTCCCGACTACGGAAATGTTGTTCTCCGCATAGCAGGCCACCGAACACGCCTGGCAGCCAATGCACGAGTTCAAATCAATGGCCATACCCCACGCATTGGACTTGTACCAGCCCTTCTCGCGATAGTCGGGATAGAGCGTCTCGTTGGGCTTGGGTTCAAGTTCCGGCTCGTTGTGCGCGAAACGGGGATCTCTCTGGAATTCGGCAAGCGTGGCCGCCTTCACCGGTTCGCGATTATCCATGGTGAAGTGGCCCTGCGTGATCGCGATGTTCCAGTGCTCGCCGGTGCCCTTGATCTCACCGCTGGCTTGATATTGCGTCGCGGTGGCACGCACCAGGCCCGCATCGTAGCCTGTGCCCACTCCGACGCGGCCAACCGCTCTGCGACCATACCCCAGGAAAAGCGTCACTGTGTTGTCCGGATGGCCGGGCTGCGGCCAGGCCGGCGCTTTCACTTTCCGGCCATCAACCGTGATCTCGATGACACTCTGCGCGTCAGACTGGTGGTCTTTGTCTACGTTGGATTGCAGGTCCGATTCGGAGATCGGCCCCTGCTCCAGCACAAAGAATCCCATGCGCTTTGCCATGGCCGGAGAGATGAGCGCGACGTTGTCCCACGTGGAACGCGAAAGCGGCTTGGGCGTCTCCTGCAGCCAGGCATTGTTGTTGTAGCGGCCGTCGTAGATGGTGGGATCGGGCCGGAAGACAATCTCAATGGCGCCCGCCTGCGGTTCTGTCGCGGCAGGCAATGCACCCATTTTTGCCGCCACTTTGCGCGCTGGAAAGACGCTGTTCGCCACATAACCATCGTGAACAGTGCGCCGCCACCAAGCCTCAAAGTCAGTGCCGGTGTGCTGCGAGCGCCAATAGGCTTTCACCAGATCGTAAGGCGAGGCGCCCGGTTGGTCAGTGAAGATGGCGAGAATCTCATGCGCGCTGCGGCCGTTGTAGAGCGGTGTAATCATGGGCTGCATGATGCTGGCAGCGCCGTCATAGGAACGCCCATCGCTCCACGTTTCCAGATAGTGAGTCTCAGGAACGTGCCAGTGGGCAAAGTTGGTGGTTTCGTCCTTATAAATCGCAAGCTGAAGAACCAACGTATTGCTGCCTTCAGCGAGCTTTTTGAGCGCGGAGACAAAGTCCAGATCGGCCGGAGCATTGTAAGCGGGGTTTCCGCCAAGAATCACCAGCGTTTCCACATGGCCGGCATTGATGTCATCCGCCAGCTCCTTGATCGATTGCGCATTCTCAACCGGATCAATCTCCACCGGCTCAATGTATTCCACCGTCTTGGCCGCGTTGCCGAGCGAAGCATTCATGGCATGCGCAAGCGCATTCACCGTAGCCGATTGGAACACTCCCGGGACGATAACGCCTCTTCCCCTGTGCTGCATCAGGTCGGCAGCGGATGCGTCCACGAATTTCTGCAGCTCGGGCGAAAGCTGCCCGCCGGCGGCTCCGGCGACTCCGATTTTCTGCGCCAGTGCCCGTGTAATCTTCTCAACCTCAGAAGGCTTGCAGGGGATGCGATTGTCAGCCTTCGCACCGGTATTGGAAGCGGTACATTCGGCCACATACAGGCGGCTCATAGGCGCGCCTTCCAATTTGCGGCGGCCGGCGAAATCGCGCGCATAACGCACGAAGCCTGGGAACCAGGATCCGCCAAGGAAGTCGCCATCAAGAGAAACGATCACATCCGCTTGATCGAATCGGTAAATTGAATCGTAGTAGGCTCCAAAAGCCAGCTTCGATCCAGCGCGCACGCCATCGCGATTCACTGGTTCCCAGCGATGCCACTTCGATTGCGGAAAAATCTGCTGGATGGCCTTCATCTGTGAGCCGAACGTCGGGGAAGACGTCGACCCGCTCAGGAAGCGCAGCCCTGCGCCCTGCTTCGACTTGTGATATTCCACCCGGCTGCGGACAGCGCCGATGAACTCGCCCCAAGGTCGCGGTTCGCCATTGCGCGTGGTGTTGATAGAACGATCAGGATCGTAAAGGTCAAGAATGGACGCTTGCGAGAAGAGATCCGTACCGCCCAGACAAGCTCCGTGCTGCGGATTGCCTTCGATCTTCGTGGGACGATATTCATGCGTCTCCACCAGAAGGGGCTGCACATGCCCACTGAAGGGCATGGCCGTAGCAAAGTAGATGGGTCTGCCCGGAATCAACTCTTCGGGCTGGCGGACATAGGGCAGAATCTGCTCCAGCGGCTGGCTGGTGCAGCCGGCGAGACCCGCAAGGGCCATCGAAGCGCCGGCGAGCTTCAGGAAATTGCGGCGGGAAACCGGATCGAGCCACTCCGAAGCGCCGCGCGGGAACTCACGCTCCAGCAAGTCGCCAAATGCCTGCTGGTCGGCATGCTCTTCCAGCGTGCGCCAGAAGCGCGGGCCCTTTGCTTCCGCCAGCTTCTTGCGCAGGCTTTCCACTTCATTGCTGGCCGGCTTAATTCCTTCCACCGGAATCAATTCAGTATTGCTTTCAGTATGATTCGACATTCGCTTCCATTTTGTTTCCACTCTAGCGATGGCACGTGGAGCAACTGGTAATGTCCTGCACCGTGCGCAGGTGATATTTCTGTTTCAGGGCCTCTCCCAGCGCGAGCTGCGTGAGGTACCTCTTGCCGTTCCATACCACAGCATGGTCGGTATGGCCGTCCGGCTGCTGGTACGTCATGTTGAAGACTTCCTCGCGCGGCCGCAGGAACTTCTCTGGCTTGCGATGGCAGTTCAGGCACCACTCCATCTGCAACGAGTTCTCCTCGTACATCAGCGGCATCTGGTCCACTGGGCCGTGACAGCTATAGCAGCCGATTCCTTTGTTGATATGAATGCTGTGATTGAAATAAACAAAATCCGGCAGGTCGTGAACTCGCGTCCATTTGATGGACTGGCCGGTGCGGTAGCTGTAGCGCACAGGCTCCAGCATATCGGCACTCGTCCACATCTGCGCATGGCAGTTCATGCACGTCTTGGTGGGTGGAATGCCGGCAAAGCTCGAGTCTTCCACCGAAGTGTGGCAGTAGCGGCAATCGATGCCCAACCCTGCGACGTGATGCTGATGGCTGAACGGAATGGGCTGGTCCGGAGCGATGTGCTGATTGGTCACATAAGGCGAGCGCTGAAGCTGGAACAACGCCGCAGCAACTCCGGTAAGAAGAAGAACCACCCCAAGGATGCTGGCGCGGGCCAGCGTGTTTGAGCTGCGGTGAAAAATTTGTGCCATTGGATAATGTGCTTAGGCGGGAGCCAAACAAAAAACTTGCACGGCAGTCCCCCGAAGTCGCCGGAGCGCTTGCGAGCTCCCGGCGAAAACGGATGATTATAAATAAGAGAAGAACAATTCAGCCACTTTTCTCGAAATAAATTTCAAAAAAATTTTTCTTGCGCCTTGATGCGCCGCTGCGAACGCCTGAATTTCAGGTCAGCAGCTTGCACGTTGCAGCCAAATCCATCGTGCACCGAAGCTGCTGCTGCTTCAAACTTCAGGCGCGCGACCGGCATTCGCGAAAACAGCAGAGAGAACCGCCGCATCCTAAGCTTAGAGATGACAAAGGAGAAATCAGAAAATGGCCAAGACTGCTGCTGACGTTCTCATCGAGTGCTTGATTGACTGGGGCGTGGATCGCATTTTCGGAATTCCCGGCGACGGCATCAACGGCATTATGGAATCGTTGCGCACTCACCAGGAGCAGGTCCGCTTCATTCAGGTGCGGCACGAAGAAGCAGCCGCATTCATGGCCTGCGCACACGCAAAATACACCGGAACGCTGGGTGTTTGCCTCGCAACTTCAGGCCCGGGCGGAATCCACCTGTTAAATGGCCTCTACGATGCCAAACTCGATAGCCAGCCAGTACTGGCCATCACCGGCCTGCCGTTTCATGATCTCTGCGACACACAGACCCAGCAGGATGTCGCGCTCGATCGTCTTTTCATGGACGTGGCCGCTTACTCCACGCGGGTGATGGGCCCCTCTCACGTAGAGAATGTTGCCGAGCTGGCCTGCCGCACCGCCATGACATATAGAAAAGTGGCGCACATCACATTTCCTACCGACATTCAAGACATGAAAGCCTCGAGGCGAGAGGCCTCCAAACGCAATAGAGAAGGACACGTTTCTCTGGTGCATGCTGAAGGCGGCCATATTCCGAACGAAAACGATCTGCGCCGCGCCGCGGAAATCCTCAACACCGGGAAGAAAATCGCGATCCTCGCCGGCCAGGGTGCGCTCCATGCCACTGACGCACTGGAGCAGACGGCAGACAAACTCGGAGCGCCAATCGTGAAGGCCCTTCTGGGCAAAGCAGCCGTTCCCGACGATAGTCCCTTTACCACCGGCGGAATCGGCTTATTGGGCACACGGCCTTCGCAGGAGGCTATGGAAAACTGCGACACGCTGCTCGTTGTGGGATCGTCTTTTCCTTATATCGAGTTCCTGCCCAAACCGGGAGAAGCCAGGTCAGTGCAGATCGATCTGGATCCGGCAAAGATCGGCCTGCGATATGACATTGACGCAGGGCTGGTGGGCGATTCTCGTCGCGCTCTCGAAGCCTTGCTCCCGCTGCTCACCCGCAAACAGGACCGCAGCTTCCTGGAAAAAGCGCAAAAAGGAATGAAGGAATGGTGGGAGCTGATGAGCAAGCGCTCCAGCAATCCGGAAAAACCAATGAAGCCGCAGGTGATCGCGCACGAATTGGGCAAGCGCCTGCGTGACGATGCAATTGTGAGTTCCGACAGCGGGACCATTACGACATGGTGGGCGCGGCACATCAAGGCCCGCCGCGGGCAGATGTTCTCCTGCTCGGGAACGCTGGCTACGATGGCTCCCGGCCTGCCCTATACCATCGCGGCGCAGCTTGCCTATCCCAACCGCCAGTGTGTAGCCTTCATCGGCGACGGCGGCTTCACCATGTTAATGGGCGAGTTGGTGACTGCCGTGAAGTACAAACTTCCCATCATTGTTGTAGTCATAAAAAACAACACCTTGGGACAGATCAAATGGGAACAGATGGTCTTTCTCGGGAACCCGGAGTATGGGGTCTCATTGCAGCCTATTGACTTCGTGAAATTCGCCGAAGCGTGCGGCACGGTCGGCTTCCGTATTGAAGATCCTAAAGAATGCGGCAGCATCCTCGAACGCGCGCTCGCCGCGAACACAGCCGGCCCAGTAGTGATTGAGGCCGTGGTCGACCCGTTTGAAGCGCCGATGCCTGGCAAGATCACGCTGGAGCAGGCAACCAAGTTCGCCGAATCCTTGGCACGCGGCGAACCGAATCGTCACAAGATCATCGCCACCCAAATTTCAGACAAGGTAAGAGAGTTGGTGTAACCGGCTGGTCAGGCAGCAACTAGGCTGAGGAAAGCCGCCGTGCAGACCTGCGAGAGTATTCGCTTAGTTCAGAATTAGAGCAAGCGAATACTCTCAGCCCATTTCATGGATACTGCTTAGAAACTATCCTACCTTCGACTGAATCAGCCTGCTCGAGTCTGAAAACTAGTCGATATAAAACTCCCTTAGGGTCGAGCCATGACTGCTGCGCCGGCGATATCACTGCGACTAGCGGCTTCACATTTTCGGAGACGTCTTCACGGTTCATGAACATTCGCCGGTTCACCTGCCGTTATAATCGAACTGCGCTCTGGTCAGAACCGCCTTTCATGCCGAAAACGATGAGGTCGTCTTCCCGAATTACAGTTTTTCTCCTGGCGTTCTCATTCTTTAGCTCCTTGGCTTTGGTCAATGCCTCCTCGGCAAAAGAGCAGAAGTATGCCAAAGCTCAGCCGGTTGAACTCACCAAAGAAGGTCGCCATTGGGCAGAGCAGACACTCAAGAAGCTTTCGCTCGAAGAGAAGATCGGACAGTTGTTCTGCCCGCGTTATTACATGGATTTTGAGAACTTCGATAGCGACGCGTATCGCCAATTTCGCGACCAACTTCAGCGGTATCACATCGGTTCGGTGATTCTTAGCGTGAAGGTGGATGGGCCGCTGCTTCTGAAGACCTCCCCCGTCGATGCTGCCATGATGACCAACCAATTGCAGCGCGACTCCAAGCTGCCGCTGCTGGTGGCTGCCGATTTTGAGCGGGGCCTGGCGATGCGCATGAACGATGTTCCCGTTTTCCCAGACGCGATGGCATTCGCAGCCACGGGAAATCCGGCAAATGCGGAGCGCTTCGGCGAAATTGTGGCGGAGGAATCACGCGCCGTGGGGATCCACTGGGACTTCTTCCCTGTTGCGGACGTGAACATCAATCCCAACAATCCCATCATCAACACCCGTTCTTATGGCGAGAACCCGGCGACGGTTGGCCAGTTTGTCGCTGCATTCATTCACGGCGCGCGCTCTCATGGGATGCTCACCACGGCAAAGCACTTTCCCGGTCACGGGGACACAGGGACGGATTCCCATCTCGGCGTGCCGCAAGTAAACGCTGATCTCGCGCGGCTGGGGAGTGTTGAGCTGCCGCCGTTCAAGCAAGCGATTGCTGCCGGCGTTGATGCTGTGATGGTGGCGCACGTGAGCGTTCCTGCGCTGGAACCCGACCGGAATAAGGTTGCGACCACCTCAGAGAAAGTCATTCAAGGCGTGCTGCGCCGGCAACTTGGATTTAACGGCGTTGTCGTCACGGACGCGATGGACATGCGCGGGCTCACCAGCCTCTATCCGCCGCAAGGAAATGCCGCCGGCCGAGCTGCTGTGGACGCGCTCAAGGCCGGCGAGGATCTTTTGCTCATGCCGAGCGATCTCGACGGCGCCTATCGCGGCGTGCTCGACGCAGTCCAGCACGGCGAGATACCGGAATCACGCATTGATGATTCCGTCCTGCGGATTTTAGAGTTGAAGGCTTCCCTTGGCTTGAACAAAGCGCGTGAAGTAGACGTGCAGCAGGTGCCTTTTCTAGTAAGCAAGCCGGAAGACATGCAATTCGCCCAGCAGGTGGCTGATCAAGCAGTCACTCTGGTGCGCAGCAACGGCAAAGCGCTGCCGCTGGCCAGGATGGTTCCGCCGCCGTCAATCGCCGGGCCATACAGCGCCGCTCCGGTTCAACCGGGCGTGCAGGTGGTCACCGTGATTATGAGTGACAGCGTGCATGGCTTGTGGGGACGCGGTTTGGAAAATGCCATTAAAGCGCGCCGAGCTGACGCGACCGTCTTTTACGTGGACAGCACCCTGGCCAATCCTCTTTCCGGCCAGATTCTTCAGGCGGTGAAGGATGCTGGAAAAGTTGTGGTTGCAGCGTACCTTTCACCCGTCTCCGGCAAGCAGGTGATGGTGAATGGAAAATTACAGAACACCGTAGGACTGGAGCAGTCGCAGGCCGATCTGCTGAAACAGGTGCTGGATATTGCCGCGCCGAAAACCGTGGTGCTGGCCATGGGCAACCCTTATGTTGCTGAAAGCTTTCCTGAAATCCAGAACTACATCTGCACGTTCTCGGCTGCATCCAGTTCCGAGTTGAGCGCCGCGCGCGTGCTCTTCGGCGAACTCCAGCCACAAGGCAGGCTCCCGGTCACATTGCCGGGGATCGGGCAGCCTGCCCCCGGAGCTAAGAACGATCAGTGAATTACCGCAACGGAGTTTCAGCTCACGAAATGTATTCCCTAATGTAAGGATCGGTCACCTGAGCAAGATCATGGGCTGTGCCATCAAAGATTACTTTTCCATCACGCAGCACCATAAAGCTGGTATGGACATCTCGCATAGGCCGGCCGTTCACCGGCTTCATGCCGCGAGTTGCGGGATCATAGTAGTGGCTGGCCAGCATGAAACCATCCTGCAAGCGATGGCTCACCAGCAAGGCACTGGTCCGGGCTACGTCACGCTGCTTCATGATCAGCTCGATGATCGTGGTTGACGTGATGGGATCGAGGCCTCCGGTGGGCGAATCGTAAAGCAGTACTTCGGGATGCGTGATGATGGCCCGGGCAATGCCGACGCGCCTGCGCATGCCGCCCGAAAGTTCTGACGGGAACTTATCGATTGCTTGCTCCAGCTCCACAAAACTCAGCACCTCGCGCACTCGCCGTTCGACTTCATCCTCGGGCAAGTGCTCTTCCATTAGGCGGAAAGCCACGTTTTCCCGCACCGTCAGCGAATCGAATAAGGCGCTTTCCTGAAAGACGATCCCGACCTGGCTACGGAGATCAAACATGTCTTCCTCCGACATAGTCGTAATGTCGTGGCCCAGGACGTAGATGTGTCCGGAATCGGGCCGCAGCAGGCCCAGGCAAAGCTTCAGCATCGTGCTCTTGCCGGAACCGGCCACCCCGAGCACCACTTTGGTTTCACCGCGCTTCAGCTCGAAGGAAATGCCATTGAGCACCTGAAGGTCCTCGAAGCTCAGAGAGACGTCATCAAAGATGATGGTTTTGTGAACAGTATCCGGCGCCGGCGGGAACCTGACGGCTTGTTCTTCAAGCGGGCTCATGCAGTCACCGCAACTCCAGCAGCAATTGCGTGAGCACAACGTCAATGGCAAGGATCAGCACGGACGCAGCGACCACAGCTTGCGTGGTGGAGCGGCCAACCCCCTGTGTTCCTCCCTTGGTGTTGATGCCGTAGTAGCAGCCGATAGTCGCAATGATGAAGCCGAAAAAGATGGGCTTCACAAGACCGGTAATCACGTCGTTGAACACCAGCGATTGGTAAGCGGTGTTCCAGTACTGGTACGTATTGAGTC
This sequence comes from Terriglobales bacterium, assembly GCA_035280185.1. Lineage (GTDB taxonomy): Bacteria > Acidobacteriota > Terriglobia > Terriglobales > Acidobacteriaceae > Angelobacter. The sequence goes on along the minus strand of DATEGH010000104.1, from coordinate 5,992 downwards.
TCAGCTTGAACAGAGAAATGATGTAGCCGCCGAACAGTCCCACGAGATCGGAGAGTATGGTGAGAAAGAACAGCATGAAGATGGTGGCGATCACCCGCGGTGTCACTAGTTTCTTCATGGGATCCGTGCCGAGGGCCCGCATGGCATCAATCTGCTCCGTGACGCGCATGGAGCCGAGTTCACTGGCCATGCCTGATGCGTTGCGCCCCGCCACCATCAGACTCGTAAGCACGGGACCAAGCTCCCGCACCATGGAAAGAGAAACAAGCTGCCCGGTAAGAGAAAGAGATCCGAACCGTTCCAGCGTAGGCGAGTAGTTGAGCGCCAGCACCATTCCGGTAAATGTTCCAGTCAGCACCACGATAGGCAGAGAACCCACGCCGATCAGATCGGCCTGTTGGATCGCATCGGCTAGGTAAAGAGGCTTGGCAAACAGATTGGCGAGAGCGCGCGCGGAAAGCAGCGAATATTCCTGCACGGCCAGCAGGCTGCGCTTGACGAAATCGCCGGGGTGAAGAAGTTTCATCCCAAAAGCACTATAGCAAAAACGTCGTCATCGAAGCATGATTTGGTTTGAGGCGCGCCCTGAGAAATCAAGCCTCCCGCGCGGCTCCAGCCCGTTTCCTGATCTCGATGTTAAGGCGCTTGATCTTCTGATTGAGCGTGGAAAGCGGGATGTGGAAGCGCTCGGCCGCTTCCGTCTGGTTCCAGTTGCACTTCTCCAGCATGTCGAGGATCAACCGCCGCTCGCAATCTTCCACAATCTCAAACAGCGAAGCGTCGGGGCGATGCTCAAACATCTTTCCGCTGGAGCCGCGGCCCACAATTTGATCTGGCAGCAGTTCGATGCCGACCGTGGATCCGTTCGAAAGCACGACAGCGCGCTCGATCACGTTTTCCAGCTCGCGCACATTTCCCGGCCAGCCGTAGTCCATGAGTGGGCGTAGTGCTTCCGGCGAGACGTGGCGGACATTCTTGCTGTTTTCCGCGGAAAACTTGGTGAGGAAGTGGTTCACGAGAAGTGGTATGTCCTGATTACGGGCGCGCAACGGCGGCAGGTCCACGGTGATGACGTTTAAGCGATAGAAGAGGTCCTCTCGGAATTTGCCGTCGCGTACCAGAAGCTTCAAATCGATGTTGGTGGCGGCGATCACGCGCACGTCCACCTGAATCTCATGCACGCCGCCCAAGTGCATAAATTTGCGGTCTTGCAGCACGCGCAGGATCTTGGCCTGGGTCTCCAGGCTCATCGTGCCGATTTCATCCAGAAATATGGTGCCGCCGTCGGCGACTTCAAACAGGCCCTTCTTGGAGGAAATGGCGCTTGTAAATGCTCCTTTCACGTGACCAAACAGCGTGGATTCCAGGAGATCAGCCGGCATGGAGCCGGTGTTCACCGGCACAAAAGGCTGGTTCTTGCGCGGCGAGTTGGCATGGATGGCTTTGGCAATCAATTCTTTGCCGGTGCCGCTTTCGCCCTGGATGAGCACAGTGGAGCGGCTGGGCGCAATCTGTCCGACGAGGTCGAAGATGCGCAGCATGGCATCGCTCTTGCCGATGATGTTCTCAAAGCTGTAGCGCTGCTTGAGCGCGCGCTTGAGCTGCTCGTTCTCCGCTTCGGCGCGGCTGCGCGCGACAGCGGTGCGCACATCAGCCAGCAGTTTCTCGTTATCCCAGGGCTTCTGGATGAAATTGGTGGCGCCGTTCTGCATCGCTCTCACGGCGTTGTCTACCGTGCCATAAGCAGTAATCATGATCACCGGAAGCTGCGGATCGCGGCTGCGGATCTCGTAAAGGACCTCCAGTCCGTTGCGGTCCGGCAAAGCGAAGTCCAGCAGCACCAGGTCATAGGGGGTCTCGCCTAAGCGGGCCAGACCTTCCTCGCCGGTCTCGGCGGATTGGACCAGGTACCCTTCAAATTCCAACAGTGTTTCTAGCGATTCGCGGATCGCAGCCTCATCGTCAATGATGAGAACGGAGCCCGAACCAGAGGAGGTGGCGGAGCCTTGGCGGCTTAGTACGGCAGCTTCAGACATTGATGGCCTTTCGAACCAGGGGGAATTCCAGTTGGAAGATGGTTCCTCTGCCGGGAGCCGAGTCCACCCGAATTTGTCCTGCGTGCTCCTGGATGATTCCATAGGTTACTGATAGTCCAAGTCCGGTTCCGCGGGCCTGGCCTTCGCGCGGCGCCGTCTTGGTGGTAAAGAACGGATCATAGATTTTGCTGACATGCTCGGGAGCGATGCCGGTTCCCGTATCGGCAATGTTCACCTGAACGCCGGTGCCATTGCGGGTCTGCACCGTCAACGTTCCGCCGCGTCCGGCCATGGCGTCTTTAGCGTTGAGAAACAGATTGAGAAAGACTTGCTGGAGTTTCCCGGGATTGCCATGAATGAGCGGCAAATCCTGATAGAAGTCAGTTTCCAGCTTGATGCGCGAAGTTTTGAGCTGGTGTTCCAGCAGCGTGAGTGTTTCCGCGATGACTTTGTTCAAATCCACATCGCTGAATTCGGTCGCGCTGGTCCGGGAGAAGTTCAGCAAGCTGTTGACGATCTCCGAAGCGCGGAAGGTCTGGCGCGTGATCTTCTCGAGCAGAGAACCGAGCTTGGGGTCGCCATTGATTTGCTTGGAGAGCATCTGCGCGTAACTGGAGATCACGGCAAGAGGGGTATTAACCTCGTGTGCCACGCCCGCCGCCAGCACGCCGATGGAAGACATCTTTTCTGCCTGCGATAGCTGGGACTCAAGCTCGATACGCTCGGTGATGTCGTCCACAATGATCAAGCGGCCGATTACACTGAACTTCTTAGTGACCAGCGGCGCGATAGCAACGTTTGCGGTGCGAGTATCGCCAGCCGGAGTACCCAGGCGGAATTTGTAGAGGTTGTGAATCCCGGGGTTCTGCCGCACGCGGTAAAACTCTTCCATGAAGCCGGAGGGGAAGACCTCGCTTAGCTTGTGGCCCAGCACTTGGGACCGCGGCATTGCATACATCACTTCCATCTGCGAGTTCCAGGATTCCACGCGGTCTTCCAGATCCACGGCAAGAACGCCAACGCTAATGGATTCAACGATGTTTTCGTTGAACTCCTTCAGCCGCTCGTATTCGCTGGCTTTCTGTTCGAGCGAGGCGTAGAGGCGTCCGTTCTGGATGGCGATTCCGATATAGCCAGCCAGTGTTTCCAGCAGCTCGACATCTTCGCTGGAGAGGAAGTCGCCGGAGGTGGTCTTACCCAATCCAAGCACGGCGATGGTGCGGTGCTGCACCATGCATGGAATGTAGTAATTCAGGTTGAGCCGGGCAATGGTTTCGCGCGCCGTAGCGCTCTCCTGAAGCGCTTTGCGCGTGTTATCAAAAAAGATGTGAGCGCCGTAATGCTCAGGCCGTTCGACCACAAGGAAGCTCAGGTCGAGCGGAGCGGAAGAATGTGAGATGCCGAAAGGCTGGACCATTTCAAACGGGCGCTCCTCGTCACCGGTAGCCAGGAAAATGGCAGCCCGCTCCACACCGAGCGTCCGCGAGAGACGGTCGATAACCGAGATCAGCATGGCGCCAAGGTCCATCTCAGAGCTGAGCTCACGGCCAAACTCGATCAGCGTTCGCCGATAGTCATACCGCTTGCGATAAAAGAACTTGTCAACGCGCTCCTGGATCCAGTTCTTGAGCGGCTCGAAAGCAAAAGCCGTGATAATAATTGCGGCGATCAGTCCTGCCGTGCCCGCGTTGGGCAGCTTGGCGTGCACTGCTTCCGCAAGGCTTCCGATCACAACAAAGTAACCGCCGACGATGGCCGCCGTCGCCAGGGTATAGGCCACACCGCGCTTGAAAATGATGTCCACGTCCATCAGTCGATAGCGAACGATGGCGTAGCCGAAGGTCAGCGGCAGAAACACCAGCGAGAGCACGGAAAGCTTCATCAGTGGCGTTGCCATGGCGCCGGCAAGATAAGGAATGACGTAGAAGAGAGTGAATGGCGCGATCGCCAGCACCGTCCCGCGGGAAATCCATTTCAACTGCTGCTTCTTGATCGGACTGTTGGCGTGACGATAGCTGTGCCACAAAACCGCGGCGGCGATCATGAAATAAAGCGCCAGGTACGACCATTGCGTCCGATCCAGGTTCCAGCGCAGCGCCTCACTGGCCTGGAACAGATTCATCGCCGTAATCTGGATGCCCAGGATAATCGCGCCGGGTAGATAAACCAGGAAAACCGACCACGGATGCTTCGAGACAAACTTCCGCTTCTCCGGGAAAGTAAGCGCAAAATGCAGGAATAGTGCCGGTTGAAGTATGGTGGCGCCAATGTTGGCCCACAGCACCATCCAATCAAAGGTGTTCAGCTTGCCCGTGTAGTGGAAAGTGTAGAGAACGAAGGAAACCAGGCAAAAAATGTAGAAGTGCGTGGACTTCGGCGCCGTCCACCGACGGAACAGGACGTAAATGCCAATCCCAAGATAGATGAGGCCGATCAGTCGCTCGCCGAGATAGAGGCTGCGGTCCGTGGGAGCCAGAATCACGGAAGCTCCCATTCTGGAGCCGTCCCGGCTAAGAACATAATCACCTTTCGACCAGACGCCAATCGCATACAACCGGCGTTCGAGTTGTGCGATTGTGCCGAAAGGCTTGAGCTTGGGCTGTTCTTTGCTATTTCGGGGAAGTAGTTTGTCGGCCGGCTTGCTGTTTAGCTCGTCGGACACAGCAATAAGTTGATCGCCTTCCTTAATTCCGGCTTTATCGCCGGGGCCGCCGGAGACCACTCGCTTGGCGAACAAGCCGCCGTTGTGCTCCACCCACCAGACCCCGTCATCCGGCGCAGAAAACTGGCTGTCTTTCTGGAAGTTGATGATGGCAAAAACTACAGAGAGCACTGTAAGCACGGCCAGAATCACAGCCGAGCCACGGATGATGTAGTCCTTGCGCATTTTGCTTCCCGGTACTGCAACTTCTCGAAAGGAATACCCCGCTCCGATATGCGGAGACACTACTTCCTTTAGAGAGACGAATCTCGCCGAAGATGGTTGCAAGTTCGATGCCATGAATCTGGCCGTTGCGGGCTGGAAAAATGCACGCCTTCCGACTGCCTAAGGAATTATAGGTACTTGTCTGGGGCTTAGCTACCGAAAAATGGATATATATTCTGTTTTTTGTATCAACGTGGACGGCAAAGAAAATGCGGGACATCAGCGAGACGTCCCGCAAACAGAAGCGACAGAGGCGATATCAGTTCATTTTGAGGCTTCGTGTGGTCTTCCCGGTTGCCCTTGGCGAGCTTTAATTAGGCCCTTCCGTGATTGCCGCGGCAGCGGCACCCTACGTCCACTTTCGTTAGTTGCGTCACGCGGAAGCTGTGGGAAACTAGGTGCATAAGCCGTGAGAACCGGCGTTCCGGAAACACCCTTCCATGCAGAAATATCTCAAATCCGTCTGGGCGAATCTTGACGGCGAAGCCTGGCTGCGATTCCTGCTGGCCGTGGCGGGGCTGATTCTGGCCTTCGCCGCCGCGGTGTTTTCCTCAGCCGCTCGCGAAGCCGGAAACCGAACGGCGACGGCCATTTTCGCTTGGTTGGCATTGCTGCTTTCCGCTCTGGTCGGAATTGCGACCGTACCCTTCCTGGCTCAGCGCGTGCTCGCCAGCCGAGTGCGCGAAGCGCTGCATTATGATCTGACGCGGGAAGGTGTGGCTTATCTGGGTATTACTCTGGTGATCGGCATCGCTGCGCTGAACACCGGAAACAACCTCCTTTTTATTGTCCTTGCGGCGATGCTGGCGGCGATCGTAGTCTCCGGAATCGCCTCAGCAGCCATTCTGCGCGGACTGGAACTCGAAATCCTAATGCCGCGCAATGCGTTTGCAGGACGTCCTGTGGCCGTCCGCGTCAGGGTCCTCAACCCGCGGCTCTGGCTGCCGGCATTCTCCATCAAGGTGCTCTCGCCCGCGGAAAATAAGAAAAAGAACGTGGGATGGGAATGGCAAAGAACGCAGTTTGTCTT
>DATEGH010000103.1:0-7724 GCA_035280185.1 Terriglobales bacterium | reverse complement strand
ATGGTAGAGCCTGTTTCATGCTCGGTTACAGGGAGGTAATTCCCGCCTTCAGGGTCGTATTCCATTCGTTCCATGGCATCTCCTCCAAAAAATTTCGTCAGATCACTCGAACGTCATTGCGCAGCTTGTCCACCAGCTTCTTGGCTACCTCTCCAGGCGAGCCTTCCAGCATCTCCGTCTTCTTGCTCTTCTGCGGAAGGTACAGCTTTTCAATTTTTTGCAAATTGGCGCCTGTCGCCGACCGGACTTCCTCCAGCGTGACTTTGCGCAACGGTTTGTTCTTAGCTTGTTTGATGCCCAAAAGCGTCGCGTAGCGAAGCTTATTGATGCCGGACTGGATCGTCAGCACGGCCGGCAGAGGCATGGCCACGTGCTGGAAGAATCCCGACTCAAGCTCACGCTTCACCCGAATCCCGCCGTCGCTCTTCTGAATTTCCATGATGATGGTTGCATGTGGCCACCCCAGCAGTTCGGCCATGACGACGCCTGTCTGGGCGAAGCCGTAGTCGTCCGACTGCAGGCCGGTGAAGATCAAATCGAACTTTTCATCTTTGATCGCCGCAACAAAAGCTTTGGCGATGTTCAGCGCATCCATGCCCACGAAAGCGTTGTCTTCCAGGTGAATCGCACGATCGGCGCCCTTGGCCAGCCCTTCCCGCAGCACGGTCTGCGCACGCGCCGGCCCGGCGGTGATCACCACCACCTCGCCCCCGTGCTTTTCTTTTTGCCGCAAGGCCTCCTCCAGCGCGTAAGCATCGGGCTCATTGACTTCATAGGAGACATCATCACGAATCCACGTGGCGCTTTCGTTCAGCTTGAGGGGCGCGTCCTTCTGCGGGACCTGCTTCATGCAGACCAGAATCTTCATAGAATGGCTGTTCCTGCTACCAGTGACTTAGATGTTCAAAATCTTGAGCCTGACGAAATCAAACCCGCAAGTATAAACGACGGCAAAAGGACCTTGCAGGCAACAGCCGCAGGACGGCTATTCGAGAAACGCCACGGATTGCACGCCAGCCACTTCAAAGCGCTTGCGGCAGCGCAGGTTCTTGCACATGACCATGTCGTCGCGCCTCACCATGTAAGACTTGGCCTTCGCGAATTTGGCGCGATCTCGCTCGTCGGCTCGCGGGGGGAGTTGCCGCTTCTTCGTCCGTACCAGCCATGAGAGTTCATACTCGCCGGCCGTGCGGCAGTGGGGACAGTTCAGCGTGTGCGGCTTCTTGGCTTCTTTCTCGTCGTAGAAATCGCGTTCTTCCATTTGCTAGCTATTATCAACCACAAAAGACTCGAAGAGAGCTTATGGAACCACAAAGGACACGAAGGAGCACAAAGTAGTTATCATGTCCCAAGACACGTTCAGCAGCACAGGAAGTGTATCTGCCCAGCCCGTTTCTTTCACTCGGCGTGAGAGCGAGACATTCTTCCTAAAGCCTTTCGTGTGCCTTCGTGTCCTTTGTGGTTAAATCAGCCCAATGCCGCGCAAGAAGAAGCCCAAGAAGTTCACCGCCAATAAAGCCGTGAAGTCCATGGCGCGCACAGCCATCGGCGCGCCACGCCCGGTGAAGCGCGAAGAGAGCAGCAAACGCCCGCGGAAACAGAAGCACAAGACCACGCTAGGAAAGCTGCTGGAAGAAGCTGACTAACTCAGTCGAATTCCCGCATTGCTGCGGCCTGCGCCAGTCCCAGGCGTCCGGCTGCGATTTCCGCCTTGAAGTAATTTTCCCCACGGATAGGACATCCGGCCATGCGCCGCAGCATCGCGATCTGGCCGGTATGGGTGAGCGCGTCGGCGATGGGCCCCTGAAACAGCTTCTCCGGCAGGAAACCCAGCGGTTCGGTTGAGGCAAGATAGTCGTCGAACGCCGTGACCGCGGCAAGGAACCGCTCCACCTCTTGCTGCCACGGCAGCGGCGTTGAATCCTTCCAAGTCTGCTGCCCTTTGTAGAGGGAAATGGCCCAATCAAAAAGGTCACCCATGTGCGCCAGAATCTGTGCCGGCGTGCGGCCCTTCTCTCCGGTACTGAATGCGGCAAACGATTCCGGCGCTCCCCGCAGCGCCTTTCCTGCACGATATGCCAGGGTGGCCAGTGTGTGGCGCAACATTTCCCGATCCGACATGGCAGCCTCCAGAAGAGAGCACCGGCGATCAGGCTAACACGCCGGATGGGAGCCCTGCGAGAGAACGCAACTCCGGTCGCTTACTCGTGCGCCAGCAGCGAATCCAGTCGCCAGGGAAGCCGGGGATTGAAGTGGTCCTGAAGCTTCTTCTGTTCGAAGCCGGGCAGGCGATGGAACTTGATTCCGCTGAGGCCGGAAGGGTCCGACCATACCACAGTTCCGCTAATATTGACCGGCTCTTTGCTGTCCGGGAGCGGAACACTCGCGCTGACGACGGAACCGGCAGGCAGGGTCTTCGGCGCACTCAGGCACAACCCAGTCTGGCTGATGTTCACCACTGTCGCCAGATCCATGGGCTGAGGCATGCCGTGATACAGCAGTCGCGCATAGGACAGTTTGACTCCCACAGGATGGCGATAATTGGCAAGCCTCTGCCGCGCCATCGTGGTGTACAGCGCTTTCAATCCACGCGAGAGCAGGTCCGCAGTTACCGGCTTCGGAAGCACCAAATGGATCCGTCGGCGGTCAAAAGCAATCGACCCGCGGCCCTGTAGCACAACCGCCAAGCCGTTCCACCTGAAGGGCAGTTCGCAATCATAAGCTGCTGATTGCGCCAGGTCGTTATCCAGAACAGCAATATCAAAGCGCTGGCGGCGCAACGTCTGGCTAAGGTCAGAAATACTCTTTACCGGCTGGGTGCGGATGCCGTACTCCTCGAGGATTTTCTTGAGCACGGAGAGCGAGCTTGCGTCGCTCGAGAGCAGCAGCGCCGAAAATACGTTCTTGAGCGCCATCTTCCTGCCTGATGCAAAGGCGTAGGCTCCGGAATGGCCGGGCGAATACATCGCAGAGATTCAATCGCGATTCCGGAACAAAAGATATTAGGCAAATTGCTCAATCAGAAGCTGTGATGGAAGTCCCAAGGCAGAGGGAAATATGCGAGAAACACCTTATGTTCAAATTTCCTTAACAAAACTGGCGTTTCCGGTGGTGCATCCCGGTTCACTGTACTCCTGGGATTTGTTTACCGTTTTGTAACTGTGTTAAAGATCGCCTATGCTGGAGACTGAACTCCAGAACGAACAGGTGTTTGCAGAGCAGCCCGAGCTCACGCCCCTCGACCAGCTCCGGCAGCAGTGGATGCAGCAGCCCGGCTTCACTCCACTAATCAAGCAGAAGAACGTCATTGATCAGAATGCCGCCTTGCTCCCTTACGCAGGCGTGGCCTCGCTTCCCGGCTGGAATTGGCCATGGACCTTCGCGTTTAAGGGCCTGATAATTTTTGCCATCGTAGTTTCCGGGTTCAACTGGCTTGCGACTCGTCATAGCGGCAAACTGGAAGATGACATCACTCGCTTGCAGCAGAACATGCAGGCGGAAGCGGATCGCCAGCAGGGCATCATCGACGCCACCGAAGCGGAGATCCGGCGCATCTCGCGCTCGACTAAGAATACTTTCACGCTGCACATGGCCAATCGCCCCCTGAGCCGGGAAGAGGCCCTGGCAGAGTTGAACGCTAGCCTTCAGGACACACGTTCTTCACTTCAGCAATATAGAGAGCACGCGGCGCTTCGTGAGCGGGAACTGCGCGCGCGCGAAGGAGTGCTGGCGATTGCCGAATCAGGCACGCCGCTGATCTTTGTGCTGGCTTTAGTGCTGGCCGCGGGAGGCGTGCGGCGGGCAGTGCAGCGCAGCCATTCGCGCAACCGCCACGCCCGCAACTCAGGCGATCTGTATCTCTATTTCGCTACCGCCAAAGGCATGGCCCTGAATCTGGTTTTCCTGGCTTTCCTGCATTTCGGCTTGAGCAGCAGCGGTTGGGGCTTCAGCAGTTTCTCGCAGAGTGTTGGGCCCGTATTCTGGGTGGTCTACTGGGCCGGCTTCTATTTGCTGCTCCTTTGGTACTTCGCTGCGATTGCGTCCGACCTTTACGCCGCTTTGCAGCTTCGCGCGCCCGCGAATCGCTGGAGTTTCCAAAACAATTTTCTGATGAAGATACACAACAGTGTCCTGCTGACGTTTGCTGAGCTGGAACTTCCATTTCTTGTCGCCTGCTACTTCCTGTATGTCACCGGCAAACATTTGGTCTAGGCGATTTCGCTCAGTCACTCAAATTGCCAAATATCCGCCGTCCACCGGGTAAGCCACGCCGGTGATCCATGCGGCGGCATCGCTGACCAGAAAGACCGCAAGTCCGGCGATATCCTCCGGCTTACCGAAGCGACCAGCCGGATGCATTGCCAGTCGCTGATTGTAAGCCGTCTCGCTCATGTTGAAGTTGGCAACCATTTCGGTTTCAACAATTCCCGGGCAAATGCAATTGACCCGAATGTTCTCCGCTGCGTGGTCTAGAGCCATGGCGCGGGTCATGGCAAGCACAGCGCCTTTGGAGGCAGCGTAAGCAACGCGGTTGCGTGCGCCCACCAGGCTCAGGACCGAACCGATGTTGATGATCGAGCCTCCTCCTGCGGCTCGCAAATGCGGTAATGTCGCGCGCGAAAGCTGCCACATGCCACGCACGTTCACATCAAAAGTCTGCTGCCATTCCTCTTCATTGTGGGATTCCGCCGTTCCAGGCAGAAGAATGCCGGCGTTGTTCACAACAATATCGATTCGTCCGAATTGCGAAACAGTCGCATTCACCAGATTCTGCACTTCACGAGGGTGCGCGATGTTCGCCCGCACTGCCCGGCAGTCAGCGCCAATCTCTTTCGCAGCCCGCTCCAGCTTTCCCGGATCACGTCCGCAGATCACAACGCTCGCGCCTTCACGGACGAATGCCGAGGCAATAGCCTTTCCGATTCCGCTTCCTCCGCCTGTGACGATGGCCGTCTTGCCGCTCAATTGCATTGCGCCATTCTAAATTGCAGATACAAAGGTGGTCGCAAGAGTGGAGTCGTAGATTAGTGACTCGCGGAGATTACTTGAACTTGTGGAATTTGGCCGTCCCAATCGGCCGTCACATGCTCGAGCGTAAGCCGGAAATCGCTGGACTTGCCGGGAGCGAGCGGCGCCTGGCTGAGGGCGCCGTAGTCCGTGTAGGGAGTGTTCGGCAGTACAACCATCACGGGAAGAGTCTCTTTTTGCGCAACTTCGCCCAGCGAGTTCTTGAACAAGATTTGTACCCGGGCGTCGCGCACTTTCTTATCTCCGGTATTCGTGATGGTTCCCTGGATATAAGTGACGGAGCCTCCGGCAAAGCTTTCTGCTGTCGCCATGTGGAGATTGGAGAGTTTCAAGTGAGCGAGATAAGGATCAGCCGGCGTTGAGTTGTTGGAAGCACTGGAGCGCCCGAAAATCACCAGCAGCACGACGACTGCAGCCACCAACACTGCCCCCACAATCATCGGCGTCCAGTTGGTGGATTCGCGTTCTGCCTGAGGAGCGAACGGCTGCGGGTTTTCCGAATCACCCATCAGGGACGATTCTACTCCCGCACCGCAGCACTATTTCTGAAGCGTCACTTGCAACACGGAGAGGTCTGGTGGCTGATGGTTCCAGCCAGCCGGAAGTTGCGCAAAGCTCACGCGGAAGCCTGCCGTCTTGCCGGGCTCAATCGGATCTTCCGTGAGTTGCTTGGGCGCGGCGCCGCGGTCTTTAGTCTCAGCATTGACGCGTTCCATCGCTTGCTGCTGCACAAGAACCGAGTTCCCCTGAGCATCATGAAACGTTGCGGAGATGATGGCATTCGTAACAGGCTGGGTGCCGGTGTTCGTTACCTCGCCGTAAACGTCCACATTGGTCTGATTGTTGGCCGTCTGCGGCGCCAGCTTAAGATTCGAGAGCACAAGCTGGGCCGGAGCGCTGGTGTTGAGTGCCTTGGTTGCAGCACGATTGCTTCGCGGCGTAAGCCACAATGTCACAATCAGCAGCGCAGCAGCAATGATCAGCGCAATCAGAGGCCAGGGAATCCTGGTCTGCGGCGGTTTCGTGGCGTTGGGCGGAAAAGGCCTGTGCTCCATGGATACTCCTGAGTGGGGGAACACTAGCAAAGATGAGCGGCGGGGCTGGGCAGTTGGCCGCGCTCCTACTCGCCCGCGATGGTCATTCCATCAATGCGCAGCGTAGGCGAGGCAACCGAGCCGCGGAATTCCAAGTCACTGCCGATTTCAGAGATGTTGTTCAGCATGTCTTTCAGGTTTCCCGCCACTGTGATCTCTTCTACCGGAAAGGCAAGCTCGCCGTTCTCAATCCAGATTCCGCTTGCGCCCCGTGAGAAATCGCCCGTGACAAGATTTACGCCGAAGCCGAGAAACTCGGTGACGAAGAGGCCACGCTTGATCTCGGCAATGATCTGCTGCGGAGTGCGGACTCCGGGATTCAAAAAGAAATTGCCGGACCCTATGCCGGGATTCCCCGCAAGACCGCGAGCTGCATTACCCGTTGTTTTCAGGCCGAGCTTGCGGGCAGTGTAGGTGTTCAACAGGTAAGACTGGAGCACGCCTTTTTCAATGACGACCGTGCGGCGCGTCGGGACGCCCTCGCCATCGAATGGCGTGGTTCCGAAACCTCCAGGAATGGTTCCGTCGTCTATGACGGAGACATTTTCGCCGGCAACGTTTTGCCCCAACTTGCCGACAAGGAACGAAGACTGACGGTAGATGGAGTCGCCGGAAGCTGCCTCAAAAATGCTGCCGAGCACAGAACCGGCGACGGTCTGGTCCAGCACGATGGGAACTTTGGTTGACGCAATCTTGCGCGCACCCAAGCGACGCAACGTGCGTTGTGCCGCTTTGTGGCCGACCGATTCAGGCGATTCAAGTTTTCCCAGGCGCCGCGCCACCGTGTACCAGTAGTCGCGTTGCATGCTGCCGTTCTCCGCCTGAGCGATCGGCGCAGCAGAAAGAGCGCAGTACGAGCGGCGGTACTCGCCGGCAAATCCCAGAGAGTTGACCAGCACCTTGCGTCCTGTGGAAGCCTCAAAGCTGCCGCCATCGGAGTTCTTCAGGCGCGGATCGAAGTCGAGCGCTGCCTTTTCCGCCCGACGGGCATATTCAATCCGCTGCTCCGGCGGAAGTGAATACACGTCATCAGAGTAGAGTTGCAGATCGGCCGCAACCGATCCGAGTTCAGAAGCATCGGGAAGCGCCGCGTACGGATCTTCTGATGTGACTTTCGCCAGCGCGATGGCTCCATTCACCAGATGCGAAATTCCATCTTCAGAGAAGTCGCTGGAGTAGGTGCTGGCCACGCGCTTGCCAACGAAGACCCGCAGCCCCATCCCGCGAGAGCCAGCCTCTTTCACAGTCTCGACTTCACTCATGCGCACGACCGTTGAGAATTCCGCGCCATCTCGCACAATGGCTTCAGCCGCGGTCGCGCCGGATTTCATGGCGCGTCGCACTACGTCTTCCGCCAGTTCGCGCAGGCTGAGTTCCGTTGCGCCGAGTAGGTCTGCGTTTGCCGCCACGCTAATTCCCTGTTCCGCCCACGGTCATCCTGTCCAGTTTGATCGTGGGGATTCCGACGCCCACCGGAACCGACTGGCCGTCTTTGCCACAGGTGCCAACGCCTTCGTCGAGTTGCAGGTCATTGCCCACCATCGAGACTTTCGTGAGAGCGTCGGGGCCGTTGCCGATGAGAGTGCAGTTCCGTAATGGCGC
>DATEGH010000102.1:0-3430 GCA_035280185.1 Terriglobales bacterium | reverse complement strand
TAAGTCTGGATACAACGGGGGGCGAAGACGAGGAACCCGTGGACATGCCCGACGTCAAGCTGGCGTCGGCTTTCGACCTGGTTGCCGGACGGGAGCAAAGCGAGCTTATGACTCGCGCGCTGGGCGGCATTCCACAGGAGTATCGCGAGGCCATTGTATTGCGCTTTCATGAAGAGCTCTCGCTGGAAGAGATTGCCGCCGTCACTCGGACTCCATTAGGAACGGTGAAGTCGCGCATCTATCGCGGGCTGAACCATCTGATGCCACGACTGAAAGGAGCACAAGAATGAAGCTGGACGCGCACGAACAGGCGCGGCAGTTGATTGCCTGCGGAGTCGACGATTGTACGGCACAGGAGCAGGCGTGGTTGCAGTCGCATCTGGAAAGCTGTTCGCCGTGCCGCGAGTATGCCGAAGGTGCAGGCCAACTGGTCCGATTGATGCGAGCCATTCCAGTGGCAGCGGATCGCACGCTGGTTCGGTCGACGCAGATGCGCGTGCGCGCGCGCGCCCGGGAACTTCGTGAGAAGCGGGAACGTGTTCTGCTGGTGGCATGCTCGTGCGCGCTGGTGGCCATTGTATCGGCGCTCACCACGCCTCTTGTTTGGCGTGGTTTCGAGTGGCTCGGGCAATGGAACCAGACTCCGAACCCGGTCTGGCAAACAGGCTTTTTGCTGTTCTGGGTTGCGCCCACCATTGCGGCCGGCGTGCTGCTTCTGGCCTACGGCACACATTTGAGCAGCGGCAACGGCGCTTCACAGTAATAAAAGATGAATCAAGGAGAAAATGCATGCAGGTGAAGACGGAAAAACAAACTCGATTTGGAAATGAGCTGCGTCTCATTCCGGGCTGGGCATGGGTGCTGGCCGCTATCGGCTTCGTCTGCATGCAGTTTGCGTTTGACGTGGTTCTGCCGCGGGATCCGAAAGCGCCGCCCTTTTGGGGGTGCGTTGGGTTTGGATTGCTGGCAGGACTCTTCGTCGGCTGTTACGTGCTGCTTGTCGGCTATTTGAATCAGGATGCCGGACGACGGGGCATGAACCGCCTGATTTGGACGCTGCTGGCCATCTTCGTTCCCAATGGGCTCGGCATTATCTTGTATTTCCTTTTGCGGCAGCCGCTGCCTTCCTTATGCCAGCATTGTGGCGCTCCGGTTCAGTCCGGGTTTGGCTTCTGCCCGCGATGCGGCAAAAATCTCGGTCTGCACTGCTCACGGTGTCAGCACGCGGTCCATGCCGAGGATGTGTACTGCTCGAATTGCGGCAATCCGCTTACTGCACCCGGTACTGCATCGCCGCCCGCGACGGCTCTTTGAGCGTCCTCGAGAGAGAAGGCCGAAAGGATGTTTCTCGCAGGCAGGGTGGTAACGTGGCGGTGCGTTCGGCGGAACAACTCAAGCGCTCTTGATCACGCAATACTGTTTGCTCACGTAGCCTTCGGCGGGTTCCCGGTCCAGGTATTCAAGATTGCCGTTGAATGCAGGATCCGTAGAGTTGGTAATCCGCACATCTTTAATCGCAACATCGCAGTTCGGCAAAATCTCGCGCACCCTCTTCTCCGGCAAACAATGCATCAGGATTGTGGCCTTGCTCCCGTCCCTCATCTCATTCCACCTGCGTCGAAACGCGATCCCCACACGCAGCTTGTGCAAGGCTGACGCGTTGAAGTGGTCCGCCACCTGGAAAACCACCACTCCGCCAGGGCGAAGCACGCGCACCAGCTCTTTCAAATAGCTTGGCAGAAACTTTCGATTGATGTGCTGCAGCACCAGGCTGCTGTAGATGAATCCGAAGGTCGCGTCGTCGAACTTGCGCAGGTGACTTTCCTGATTCAGCCAGAACTTGCACTGCGGTTGGTCACGATTCAACCCGTGGGCTTTCTCGATCATCATGGGCGAAATATCCACGCCGCAGCACTCGCTGAAGCGCCTAGCCAGCGCCCGCGTAAGCCTTCCCGCGCCGCAACCGAAGTCGAGCGCTGGCCAGTGCTTATTAATTGGGATATTCAACGAGCGCAGATGCTCGAAGACCGTCTCAATCTCGCGCTCGCCCGCGGCGAAGAACTCCTGCTCGCTCCAACCACCATTGCGCCGTGCCGGATCGGCGCAGATGGCCCACAGTGCGTCCTCCCGCGCCAGCGCTTCCCAGCGTTGCGCGAGTTGCTTGAGAGAAGCCATACGGAGTTTGTATAGTCTAACGCCACCCATGCTGCCGCCTCTGTTGCGACGAAATCCGCTCTGGCAGCGCTTCGCCGCGCTCATGTTTCCGCTGAGCGGGCATCGCTATCCCAGCCCGTGGTACACCCCTTACAAATTTCGGGAGCTCGCGTGCATTCTGAATTCGCCGTTCGATCCGAACGAGCTGCGGCCTGGCTATGGCCGCTGGCTGGATGAGCGCATCGTCGAGTATCCATGGTTGTTTTCCCGCCTGCCGCAGGGTCCTGGCCGGCTGCTGGACGCCGGCTCGGTGCTCAACTTTGCGCATCTGCTGCGGCGCCCATTGATTAGAGAAAAAGCACTGACCATCATGACGCTAGCGCCGGAAGAGCATTGTTTCTGGCGGCGGGCGATCTCCTACGTTTATGGCGACCTGCGCAGCATTCCATTTCAGGACGAATACTTTCACCAGATCGTCTGCATCTCGACGCTTGAGCACATCGGCCTGGACAACACGCTTTTCTACACGCGTGATGCGGCGATGAGAGAGAGCGCTCCCGAGTCGCATCTCATCGCCCTCAAGGAAATGCGCCGCGTGCTGCGCCCCGGCGGATTGCTGTTCCTCAGTGTGCCTTTCGGTCGGCGCGAGGTCCGCAGTTGGATTCAGGTCTTCGACTCGCCGGCAATCGACCGCATAATCGAAACGTTCGCACCGCGCTCCGTATGTGAACTCTACTTCCGTTACCACGCAGAACGTGGATGGCATCTCTCTTCGAGCGAAGCTGCCGGCGATTCAAGATACTTCGACTTCCGCACCGACTTGTCTTGGCCGGGGCATCCCGTAGCCGCCGAAGCAGTCGCCTGTCTTGAACTGCAAAAGTGAGTAAAGAATGATCGCGATTACTTCTTGAAGCGCAGCTTGCGCGTAGCGGATTTTCCGCCGTGCTTTGCTTCGACAATCACAGCGCGGTCACGCATGACTTGATCAGAAGGTTCGAGGAAAACTCCTGCCGTTCCCGAGCTGTCAGTAGCGCCGCGGGTGAGGGCCGCCTCGGCGCCGACGATGCAGGGAAACACCGTGATCTCCGCGCCGGAAACCGGCTGCCCTGAATCCAGCACCTGGAAGTGCAACGTGATGGACGAGCTATCGGCAGACTCCGCCACTGCCACCCATTTAATGGAGAGGCCGGCGCCGTTGATGTCCTGGATTTCGGCATCGCCGCCGAGGATGGACTTAAGTGCGTCCTGCTGAACGGCTTGGAGCACGCTCTTGTGC
>DATEGH010000101.1:0-19221 GCA_035280185.1 Terriglobales bacterium | reverse complement strand
TCTTCACTCCCGCGAGCGGCTCGCCGATTCCGGTGGTGGTGATGTACATCCTGTCAGCTTTGCCGTGCTCGACGACTTTGGTATCACCGGCGACGATGGCCACGCCGGCACGCTCAGCCGCGGCTGCCATAGCGCGGACTTCGGCTTCCAGAATTTCCGTGGGAAGCCCTTCTTCAAGAACGAAGGTTACAGTCAGAGCTTTGCCGCGAGCTCCGGAAACGGCAAGATCGTTCATCGTGCCGTTGACGGCGAGTTCGCCGATGGAGCCGCCGGGGAAAGACAGAGGCTTTACTACAAAACTGTCGGTGGTGATGGCCAGCGGAGCGCCGTTGATCCTGACCTGCGCCGCGTCGGCCAGAGGCTGCGATGGTTGTTGAGCAAGCAACGGGATAAAGAGACCTTCCACCAGCCTACGGCTCGCTTTGCCGCCGGCGCCGTGCGCCATTTCGATCTGCGGCTCGCGGAAGCGCACTACCGGTTGCTGCCGCGGCGCAACTCCCGCGCCACTCAGGCTGCCGTCTGAATGTTGGTCAGCAATTGCTTGCGATGTTCGTAGTTGTGATACGCTGCGCATGAACCCTCGGTTGAAACCATCAGCGCGCCAATCGGATGTTCCGGCGTGCACTCACGTCCAAACAATTTGCACTGATGCGGCTTGAGCACTCCCTTCAGCACCTCGCCACACTGCGCTGCGCGAGGATCGGTCACCCGAACACCAGGCACGTGGAAGCGCCGCTCCGCGTCCCACTCGGCAAACTCGTCGCGGAGGCGTAGAGCAGATTGCGAAATAAAGCCCAAGCCGCGCCACTCGAAGTAAGGACGTAACTGAAAGACTTCAGCCATGGCGCGCAATGCGGCGCGATTCCCTTCCCACGGCACCACGCGCTTGTACTGATTTTCGACTTTGGCCTCGGCGGCCTTGATCTGGCGCAGAATCATCACGATGGATTGCAGCATGTCCAGCGGCTCAAAACCGGAGACCACGATCGGTTTGTATTCATTGCGGCAAATCCATTCATAAGGCCGGCAGCCGATGACGGTGGAGACGTGGCCGGGGCCAATGAATGCGTCCAGCCGCATGTCAGGCGAGTCGAGGATGGCACGGATGGCGGGAATGATGGTGACGTGATTGCAAAATACGGAAAAATTCCTGATGCCTTCGGCCCGAGCGCGCAAGAGCGTGAGCGCGGTGGAAGGCGCGGTGGTCTCAAATCCAATGGCAAAGAACATCACATGCCGGTCGGGATTGGCACGCGCCAGCTTTAAGGCGTCCGAAGGCGAGTACACAATGCGAACATCGGCCCCGCGAGCTTTGTGCTCCAGCGGGCTGCCGCGCGTTCCCGGCACACGCATCATGTCGCCAAAGGCGGTGAAGATAACGTTGGAATCCTGGCAGAGCGAAAGACCATCATCAATGCGGCCCATGGGCAACACGCATACTGGGCAGCCGGGTCCGTGGATCAGCTCGATGTTTTCGGGTAGAACGTCTTTCAGGCCAAAGCGGTAGATGGCGTGCGTATGTCCACCGCACACTTCCATGAAGCGGTAATGGCGGAGGGGATCGACCAGACGGTGAACTTCAGCCGCCGCTTTGGTGATGATCTCCGGATCGCGAAATTCATCTACAAACCGCATCAATCCTCCAGCACTCAGGCTGCTCAGTGCGGCTTCTCATGGCCCTCTTCCAAACCATAGCCGCGGACTTCCTGCATGGCTTGTTCTGCCTCACCCAGCATGGCCAAGGTGCGCATCTGCTCCTGTGCGTCTGCCTCGCTGATCCTGGACATGGCAAAGCCGACGTGAATCAGCACCCAATCGCCGGGTTTGGGCGGATCGTCATTCAGGAGCCCGAGATCCACTTTGCGGCGCACGCCGACCACTTCCACGGTCCCGAGATTCGGGTTTCCGGCGACCAACTCAACGATCTTTCCTGGAATTGCCAAGCACATGTTGTGCTCCATTGCGGGCTAAACCCGGCCAGTTTCCATCACCGGGATCAATCTTGTTTCAACCTGGGAATCACATGGACTCAATCTTCAAGTAACGCTTGAAATCCGGCAGCAGGGAGATAAACGCGGCTCCCGCCACCACCGCCGCCGCAGCGCCTAACAGCTTCCAAAAAGAATTTCCTCGATGCATGATCCCTGCCTTTCTTCGTCTCAAGCCGCAGCTTGAGCCTTGATCCTCAAAGCTTCTGTCACCAGCCGGTCAGCTTCTCTAACCGCCTGTTCAAGTGATGCTTCAATAGTTTCGCTCAACCCGATGCAACCATCTTCTCCGCCGATTTGCGCAGGCTCACAGCCAAGAACTAACGTGCGCGGAACTTTGCCGCCGAGACTCCTCACCAGTTCCAGGACTTTCTCCGGCGTCATAGCGTGAGCATCCGGCGTCGCCTGCGGAGCGCGCTCATCCGCTTCGGCCTCAATAACGTACAGAGTCCCGGGGTCGGCCCCTCTCGAAATTGCGTCCACAAGGATTACCAGGTCCCAGCAATCCATCATCGCGTAAGCCAGATCGAGCCCGCGAATACCAAAATCCTTAATCAGCACTCCTTCGGGCCACTTCCGCGCAAGCAGCCTGTGCACAACTTCCACGCCAAAGGCATCGTCGCCGAGGAAGATGTTGCCGATTCCCGCAACCAGCACTCTGCCGCTCATCTTTTGTCCAACTCCTCGGCCGTGATCGGCTCGACCTCTTCTGCACGGAAAAAGAAGCGGTGGCCAATCTGCCGCAGGTTTCCCAAGTCAGAGCCGGGGTCGTCGTCCACCGTGACGGCCAGATAAATCTCGTCTTCCACCGTCTGTTCGATGGCTTCAACGGTCGCCAACTTGCCTGCCAACGTCATATCAAAGATGTCCGCCTGGCGCTGCGGCCATAACCGCACGCGGTCACCTCTCTTTACTTCGATGCCGAATACCTGCACGCTCCTGAGAGTATTTGCGGCAAAAGGATCACCAGTGCTCATGGGTGCTCCTTTTCTGCCATCCGCTCGCGGATCACGCCGTGCATCCTTAGGAGTTCGTCCGTGCGGCACGAATGCGTGCGGTTGAGCAAGTTGAGAGTTGTACTACCGGCCTGGCGCAGCTCGTCCTTTTCTGAGTCTGTGAGCGTCAGCAGGCGAAGCGTGAGGAGCTCGTCAATCTCGGAGCTATCGAAGAAATCTCCAGGGCTTTCCGGCGCTATCTGCGGGTAGTCGTCCAGGATGATGGGTGAGAGCAGCATGTTGCCGCGGCTGGGCGCATCGCCTATCAATACAGGGAACACTCCCCTCTGGCAGCAGGCGGCGGCTTCACGGTGCAAGGGCTCCGGAGGATTGAGCAAGGAAATGAACTCGCCCTGGCTGGTGGTGAGGATGGCGTGTGCTGCGATCAGCGAGTATCTGAGCGCTACATCGCGCGTGGCAGCCGGCTCGTCGAATTGTGTGCGATTGTGGACGCGCAAAACCAGTTTCAAAGTGGAATCAGAGACACAACTGGCACTCATCTCAACCGCGCCTTCGACCCTTGCCTGTGGGCCGTCTGCAAACACGAACTGTTTCTCCTGCTTGCCTTGGAGCAGTTGCTTAATGGCAAAGCTTAGCGAGACTGTGCGTTCGAGAGCCGAGGAACCCGCAGGTTCGGGGAGCTGAAGAAAACGAACCTCAACGCTGAGTTCAGCGGCTTCGGCGCCTGTGAGCAACATCTGCCCTTCCATGTAAGCGGAATCGCCGGGAGTGCTCTCGACGTAAGCGGGCGGCAGAAGCGTGCCGAAGCTCCATCCGGGGCGCTGGTTCTTGAGCGCCGACGGGCGATAGGGATAGAGCATGTAACCTTCGTAGAGGACCGCATTCGCGATGGATTTGATTCCTTCAGGCAGCATCAGGGCTTCCTTTCGGATGCGGCAGCGAGCACATGATCCACCGTCTGTTCCCATGTCGGCAGCCCGTGCTGGACCTTGTAGCGGTAGAGCCGCTCGAAGGCTTCGTGTTGCAGGCTCAGCCAAGACGAGTCAGGATAGTGCCGCGCCATCATCTCCTTCCACGCGCCGGCCGAAACGCGGCATGAAGTTTCCTGTGACCACGGAATCAGTGCGACCTGAATGGCATTGTCGGAGATGTAGAAGACGGTGCCGTTGAACAGCAGCGCGACCGGAATTTCGCCTTCCTGCACGCCGTGGAAGTATTTGGTTGCGGCCACATTGAAATCAAAGGTGCAGGGGACGCGCAGGTCCACTATGGTGGAACCGGCAAACCCGGGGACTGTGGCGGAAGCGGAAGTCCAGAACAAAGGACGCAGGGTTGTGCTCCAGCGGGCAGGCTCGCCGAAGAGATCATTCATGGCGGACTGCTCTGCGGGCGCGTAATGCCGCCGCCCAGGCTGGATTTGCAACTGCACGTTGAGTGAAATGGAATGGATTTGCTCTTCGGCCGGCGTATTGAAGATGCGCAAGCGGAACAGCAGCACCGGCGTGGCGGATTCAGGCATGCTGGTGACGGACTCGACCTCAAAGCGCAGGCTGGGCATGAAGCTCTCCTCGCGGAACGCCGCGCAGCTTGTCAAAGAACGATTCAACTTCGCGCCAGACTTCATCGCCGCCGCTGAAGCCGCGCCAATGCTTGCGAACCAGACCGGTCAATTCATAACAGCGATCGATTGGCGCCAGATAGTATTCGTGCGGCCGGCCGAGGCGGTTCACCAGTAGCGCTTCGACATCGGGCTGCATGCGCTCCAGTCGCGGGTTCTGGCGCGCAACTTCTTTCCAGGCATCGAGCGGAAGCAGCGATTCCATGGCGCCTCCCGGTGAGGGATAGAGAGCAATCATCCGCCGCGCCGCGCTGCTGAAGAAGAAAAATGCCAGCCCAATTGGGATCGAGAACTCCTCCCACTGGACGTCATCGAGCATGAAATCCCGCAGCCACTTGGAATCACGCGGAATGCGGCGGTAGCGAGCCGTTGTCGTGCCCTCAAACAGCAACGAGCATGCAGGGCAGGAGCAAAGGATGCGGCGCTCGACCGGCTCAATGAGGTGCGGATGCTCCGCAGGAAGTTCTGAAGAGCACAACTCGCAGTACTCTGCGCCTTTGCGCTTGCGCCCAAGCTGCTGGATGGAGGCAAGAGCGCGTATGTCGCCGCCGGAGATGTCAGTCTCTGCCATGGCTTCTGCGCCAATTAGTGCTTTATGCCGGATGAAGATGCGGCATCTTCTTATCAATCGGATCGCGAGATTTGGGATTGATTGAGGTGGCGCTGCGGGCGGAGGGAATGTCTTTCTCCCGCCCCGGCTCCTTGCCGCCCGTCTTGATTCGCTCTTCTCCCCGCATGGTTCCCTTGGTATGCGACGGCTTGCTGGCTTTCGACGTGTATTGTTCACTCATACATGACCTCATTTTCCTGCCGTGGCAGGTTGCAACGAGTTGATTGGAACAAAGCCGCCTGCAGGCGCTTCGGGCAGCTCGATGATGAGTTCCGCGACATCGGGCGCGGCCTGGGCCAGCTTTCGCTCCAGCAGCGACCGGACCGTTTCCGCTGTGGAGCCGCAGTTATGGCCCTCGATGCGGAGCTTAATGGTGACACCTTCTTCGCCGGCGCGGAGCACCTCGGCAACGGCTCCATATTTGTTTAACGTTGGCTCGAATTCAGAGAGCGCACTGTCAATGCGGACTTCCAAGGGTTGAGAATGCAGCCCATGAAGCAACAGCACCCCGCGCACCAGCGGATCGCGTTCGAGCGCAGCCAGCACTTCGGGCGTATTGCTGCTCTTCTCCTCGATGGTGCGAAGAATCGCGGCCAGCGCCTCGCCATGAAACTGGAGCACGGATGACACGAGCTCCATAGCGGCGGCGCGAACAGAAGGATCGGCAATCGCTTCCAGTTGCTGCACCTGCCGCTCGATATCGAAGGACAAGGCTTCCGCCGTTGCGGTCTGTGTGCTGGTTGCGCTCACGGTTGTGGCTCCATCAGGCCGAACATCGGCACGTGCCGTGCTTCGAGCAGTTTGCCTTTTCCGGTGTACATGTGGACGCCGCACGGCAGACAAGGATCGAAGCTGCGGACGGCGCGCATGATGTCAACGCCTTTGAATTTGTCCGGGCCGTTCTCTTCGAAAATGGGCGTGTTCTGCACCGCGTCTTCGTAAGGACCAGGAGTGCCGTAAACGTCGCGCGGATTGGCGTTCCAGGGCGTCGGCGGATAAGGATGATAGTTGGCGATCCTGTGGTCGCGGATTACGACGTGATGCGAGAGCACGCCGCGCACCGCTTCATGGAAGCCGCAGCCGATTGCCTCTTCCGGCACTTCAAACGGCTGCCAGGTCTTGCTGTGGCCTGCCTGCACTTCGGCGATGGCTTTCTCCACAAAGTACATCGCTGCCGCGGCCGCGTATGCCTGGAAGTAGGTGCGGGCGCGGTCGCGCTCGATGGCGTTGCTCCACCTGGGAATCTTCCACTCTAACTCGACCTCAGGCTTGCTGATGGTCTTGGGCAGCGTGATCTTCACGCTGTGGCCGGTGGATTTCACGTAGCCAAAGTCCACCAGTCCTGACAACGCTGTGGACCACAAGCGCGCGATGGGGCCGCCGCCGGTGTCGAGCGCGAGATAATCGCCGGTTTTGGGATAGTACCAGCGGGGCGACATGACCCAACTGTAGTTGCCGCGAAAATCGCGCTTCTGCGGATGCGGCGTGGTGGTCTGGTTCCAGGGATGCCGGCGATCCACTGGATTCCCCAACGGATCTTCGGTGACGAACATTTCCTTGTCTTCCCAGTCTTCGTAATAGGAGCTTCCCAGAAGAATGCGGATTCCAAGGTTAATGTCCACCAAATCGTTGGTGACAATTTCGCCGTCCACGATGATTCCAGGGGTGACGAACATGTGTTTCCCGTAGGAAGACATGTGCTTGTACTTGTAGTCGCAATGTTCGGGATCATTCCAGGCACCCCAGCAGCCCAGGAGAACCCGGCGCTGGCCGACTTTCTCGTAGCCAGGCAAGGCTTCATAGAAGAAGTTGAAGAGATCGTCGTGGAGCGGCACCGCCTTTTTCATGTACTCGATGTAGCGCATGAGGCGGATCATGTAATCGGTGAACACCTGAATTGTGGCCACTGTTCCCGTTCCACCAGGATAGAGCGTGGAGGGATGCACGTGCCGGCCTTCCATAAGGCAGAACATCTCGCGCGTGAGGCGGCTCATGACGAGAGCTTCGCGGTAGTACTCGCCGGTGAAAGGATTGAGCGAGCGCATGATGTCGGCGATGGTGCGATAGCCGTGGAGGTCGGCATGGGGCGCTTCCGTGGTTTCGGCCCGCGCCAGCACCCCAGGATTAGTTTCCTTCACCATCTGCTCGCAGAAGTCCACGCCGACCAGATTGTCCTGGAAGAGGTTGTGGTCGAACATGTACTCGGCGGCTTCGCCAAGATTGATGATCCATTCGCCGACGTTCGGCGTCTTCACATCGAAGGCCATATTTTGCGTGTAGACCGCGCAGGTAGCATGGTTATCGCCGCAGATTCCGCAGATTCGGCTGGTGATAAAGGGAGCGTCGCGCGGGTCTTTGCCTTTCATGAAAACACTGTAGCCGCGGAACATGGATGACGTGCTGTAACACTCGGCCACTTCGCGGTTCTCGAAATCGATTTTCGTGTAGATGCCGAGGCTGCCGACGATGCGGGTGATCGGGTCCCAGTTCATCGAGACCAGATTCTGCTTGCCAGTGGATCGCCGGGTGCGCTCCTCAGTGACGGTTGGCATGGGCTTCATCCTTTCTGCCGTAGGTGCTCGGCACGTATCCTGAAGTCAGCTTGTTGCCTTTGTGACGCCACTTGGGCTCTTTATTGCCAGTGGCGTTGGTGATGGCGCGAAGCGAACGAATGATCTTTCCGTAGGTCTCACTGGCGACAGTGGAGACTCTGGCTCCTGGAGGCTCGTCCATGAAGGGCATGAACTTGTCAGGAAATCCTGGCATGGTGCAGGCGATGCAAATGCCGCCGACGTTAGGGCAGCCGCCGATGCCGCGCATCCAGCCACGTTTGGTGACGTTGCAGTTGACGACGGGCCCCCAGCAACCGAGCTTCACCAGGCATTTCTGCGAGCCGTACTCGTGGGCGAAGTCACCCTGCTCGTAGTAGCCAGCACGATCGCAGCCTTCGTGTACGGTCTTGCCGAAGAGCCAAGTGGGACGCAACTGCTCGTCCAGCGGAATCATGGGCGCCATCTGCGCGGCTTGATACAGCAGATAGAGGATGGTTTCAGTCATATTGTCCGGCTGGACGGGGCAGCCGGGAACATTAATAAGCGGAACGCTGGCCCAGGACTTCCAGTTCCAGCCGAGATAATCCGCCAATCCCATTGAGCCCGTGGGATTTCCTGCCATGGCGTGGATTCCGCCGAATGTCGCACAAGTTCCGGCCGCGATTACGGCGAAAGCCTTGGGCGCGAGACGATCAATCCAATCGGTAAGAGGAATCGGCTGGCCTTCGCGATCGTTGCCGATGCCGGTCCAGTAACCTTCATCCTTTATCTTCTCGTTCGGAATGGAGCCTTCGATGACTAAGACAAATGGAGTCAGCCGACCCTGCTCCGCTTTGTGGAGCCAGTTCATGAAGTCGTCACCGCCCTGCTCGTAGGCGAGAACGCGATTGTGGAGCACGACTTTGGGAATTCCAGGAATCGCGCCCAAGATCAGGTCTTCAATGGAAGGCTGCTCGGCGGCGGTAACGGAGATGGTGTCACCATCGCAACTCATGCCGTCGGGCAACCAGATCACGTGGACATCAAGAGGGATGGGTTGCTCTGGTTTAAGCCAGGGCAGGCTTATTAGACGCATGATCGCCTCGCTTTCTTGGATAAAGGTGTAGGGGACGGGATGCCTTGGGAACAGCGCGGAAATTGCTGAAGAGCGCGCTCGCTGAACATGACACGGGTGTGTTCCTTGTTGGCCAGAGGACGCGACAGATCACAACCACGGCCGGAAGTGATGTGGAGAGCTCCGTACAGCCATAGCAAAGCCAGGATACGGCTAGCAGTGAAATCTCAGAGTTTTCTCACATTATCCAGACAAGCTGCTTTCCGTCTGCAACTGGGCACAACCTTAGGCGAGATGCATGGGCCCAGCCGCAAGTTGCCGTGGAAAAATCGGCGCGCCAAGGCAATGAAAAACCGCGCAAGAGTGGAGGGGTATAGTTCGTAATACGATGAAGGTAGCCGGGATGACTCACGCGCGAGGACCTGTTCACAGAGGCAGGATTATCGAACCGGTACGAGGTTTAACTCGTGAGATTTCGTGCTCTGGACGGCGGCGTCTGAGTATGCCAGGGAGAATGTCTTGTTGTTGTACCAGGCGTCCCAGTGGTCCATGTAGTAGGGGCTTAGGAGTTGGCCGGATTCGCCGATGACAATGTTGAACGTTGAGGCATCGAGATTGGCGAAGTCCACAGTCATGCGCTCGGAGGGACCGAAGCTTCGTCCCACTTGCTTCACCGTATAGCCTCCGCCTGATTGAGGATGTCGGCCCGGGCCGCTGATGGAGCGCAGTCCGGGAATGGCGCCGAACAGCGGATGATTGATCTCAACCGGAAACTGCTCGCCATATTTCCACGACTTGAGGTCGGCAGGCGCATCCTGAATCGCCAGGTTGACGGCCGCAGCGAGCAGGTCATTAAAGTTGGAGTAGCCGGGCGGAAGCCATCGATCCGGCTGCTGTTGGACGATATTCTCCAGCGCGACAGCGGCTTCCGACCACTCGTAGCGGTCCCACTCAGGGCCGAGCTTGGGCTCCAGCAGCATTTCCCAGAGCGTTTTGCGGGCATTCACCTCGATAGTAGGCGTGGCGGAATCAGCCAGCATGCGTCCGTCGAATCCGCGCATCACCTCGGCGGCTTGGCGGGCGCGCTGCGTAGCGCTCTGACTGTGGTCGATGGCATAGACGAAGCGGTCGGCAAAGAAGCGGTCGTACTCTGAAGTGATATCGGTCTGTAAAGCGAGCATGTCTGCGGGCGTGAACTTCTTGCCGGATTGCAGCACGCGATAGATGCGCTCGGTGCGATACGGCGGAAACCACTGCGTGGCCAGCAAATAAGGATAGCCTTTGGGCGTGATCTTGGAGTTTGCGGTGGCGATGATTCCCGAAGGCGGATTGTAAACGTCCGGGAGTTTGTCGAATGGCAGGTAGCCCGTCCAATCATGTTTGCCGTCAGCTCCGGAGACCGGAACGGTTCCGTCGCCCGAGCGGCGAATAGGAACAAAGCCCATGGGCTGGTATCCGATATTGCCCTCCACGTCAGCATAGACAACGTTCTGCGATGGAGTGGCGAAGGCAGAGAGCGCCTGCCGGAACTGCTGCCAATTTTGCGCGGAGTCGAGGTCGAAAAGAGGAATGCTGATCTGCCGTGTGTCGTAGATCAGCCATTGCAGCGCGATCTGCCGCGCCTCGCCGGGAAACAGTCTGGAGATGATGGGACCATGGCGGGTAATGACCACATCGAGCGGAACATCCGGCGCGTCTTTCACATGAATAGTCTCGTGAACGGTTTCCGGCTTCTGCCAGCCGCCAGGCGTCTGGTACTGGCCGGTGGAATTGAAATTCTCGACGAAGAGGTCTTGCACGTCAGGATTCAGATTGGTGAATCCCCAGGCGATGCGCTGGTTATGGCCGACAACGACCAGCGGCAATCCAGGAAGGGAGAAGCCCTCAACGTTGAAGTCGCCGGAATGAAGATGGACCTCATACCAGACACCCGGCTCGTGATGCGGGAGGTGCATATCATTCGAGAGTAAGGGCTTGCCCGAGACGGTATACGCTCCAGAGACAACCCAGTCGTTCGAACCAGGAAGGCAGGATTCGCATGACTCGTGGCTGAGCTGCAAAGGTAGTTGGGCGGCGGTGGTGGGCAAGAGGCGAGCAGGATTTTGATTGCTGGTTCGGTTGCTGTGCGAGGGCGACTGATCTGCTGCGCCAGTGACATCGTCAGCCGGAGCATGGTCACGCCAGGAATCGGGCGGATAAAGATCGGCCATCAGGTCGGGCGAAAGCTGATGGCTGAGGCGCTCGCGCCAGTATTCGGTCTCATATTGCGGGTTCAAGAGCTGGCTCATGCCGATGCCGACGAGGACTGAATCGGCGGCGGTCCACGGGCGCGGCGCGTAATGAAGAATGCGAAACTCGAGCGGCAGATGGTTGCGGTTCTGCTCGATCCAGGCATTCACGCCGCGCGCGTAAGCCTCAAAAAATTTGCGATCGCGCTCAGAAAGCTGCGCGGCCACTCGCTCCGATACGGCGCGAAGACGAAGAATGCGCTGCTGCTTGTCGTAATCCACCCACGTGAGCCGCGGGCGCGGAGCCGCGGTGGAGCGCGAGGGCGGCCGCGCCGGGCCGGTTTCTGACGGGAGGATTTCGGCCATCTCGCCGGCGACTGAGCGGCGCGTCATGTCCATCTGCCAGAGACGGTCCTCGGCAGTCACGTAGCCCTGCGCAAAAAAAAGGTCTTCAAGGTTTGCGGCGGTGAGATGAGGAACGCCATGCGCATCGCGCACCACCGAAACCGGCGCGCTCAGCCCGGGGACACTGATCTGGCCATCGAGCTGAGGCAGCGAGGCGCGAGCGGTGTGGTAGAGCCAGGCGGAAAAGAGCGCGAGCGCAACAATCAAAATTAGGAATGTGATTGCGGCGATCTTCAGAGCAAGTCTTAGCGAGGTGCTGCGTCGCTCCGACGCCGCAACGGTGGGAGTGGCCATCAGCTTGGATTCTAAGAGAGGAGGCGACAAAGGACAAACCATGAATTTAGGTCCGATCACAAAATCGGGGGCCGTGGCTTATTTACAGAGCGGTGGTGAAGATTTATGTTGCTGCTACGTGGCAAATCTCGATCCTCAAATGAAAGAGCGGCTCGCTGCCCGCCTGAGCTACTACCGTGAAATGGGCATTTACGATTTCTACCGCAGACCTGTGGAAGCAGGCGCGGAGGAGATCGAGTCGGCTGAACAGCGGGAGAACGATTCGGCAACTGAGACTTCCGAGTCGCCGCTGCCGATGATTCACGATAAGCCGGTGGCGCTGAAGCTGATCCGCGAGGATATCGGCGACTGCACCCGTTGCCGTCTGCACAAAGGCCGAACGAACCTGGTATTTGGCGTAGGCAACGTCAATGCCGAGCTCATGTTCGTGGGCGAAGGTCCGGGAGCCGACGAAGACGCGCAAGGCGAGCCGTTCGTGGGACGCGCGGGGCAGTTGCTCAACAACATGATCGCGGCCATGGGGCTTAAGCGCGAGGATGTTTACATTGCGAATGTGGTCAAGTGCCGGCCGCCGAACAATCGCACGCCGGAAAAGGACGAGTGCGACACTTGTTCTCCGTTCCTGCTGCGCCAGATTGATGTAATCGGGCCCAAAGTGATCGTGGCGCTGGGCGCGGTGGCGGCGAAAAACCTGCTCGCCATCAATGACTCCATGGCCAACCTGCGCGGACGCTGGTACGACTTCCGCGGAGCGAAGCTCGCAGTCACGTACCATCCGGCGTATCTTCTGCGCGACCCACGGCAGAAGAAGGAAGCGTGGAAAGACCTGCAGATGGTGATGAAATATCTAGGATTGAAAGCTTCGGCGCGCGCTTCGGAAGAATAAACGACTGCTTCAGGCTGATCGCGCGGCTCCCAGGATTTTTCTAATTTGAGCGATGTGATTCAGGTCATGGCCGGCGACAAGCTCCACCAGATCGCGAATGCTCTCGCGACCTCGCTCTGCGTGAAGGCCATATTTTTCCCATGCGTTTGCCGGCAGCGACTCGAGCAGACGCAGGTTCATCTGCCGTAGCGCGGTAAATGAAGCAAGAGAGTCGATGACCGGAACGTCGCCGTAGTTCCCAGCCTCGGCCCAGCGATTCTGGTCATACGCGGCGACAGGCGCTCCGTCGTCGGCGCCCAAGATCGAGCGACAGCGCCATCCCGTTACCAGTTCTGAATCGGCCAGGTGCGCCATGATCTCTCGGATGGACCACTTTCCCGGTGCAGGAGGAGTTCTGGTCAGCGCATCGGAGGCAGATCCCACTAATTCCTTCAGAACGGTGGGCGCTTCACGCAAAGATTGCAAAGGATCTTTGCTGCCGAGAAATGTACGCAGCTTCTGTGTGTATTGTGCAGCCGTTTCGTTCATGATCGCCTCCAGTTCGAGCCTAATTGTTCTCCCCGCAGAATGGCAAGAAAGCTTTGTCTTTGGGCAACGTAAAATCAATTGCTGATGCCTGCCTTCTGTGATGTCGCCCTGCCGGTGCCGCTCGAGATGGTCTTCACCTACGCGGTGAATGGCCAGCTTCCGGTGGTTGGCGGCAGAGTGCTGGTGCCGTTTCGCCAGGAGCGGCTTTCGGGGATCGTCACCGCTCTGCATGATCGACAGCCTTCAATGGCGGCGAAGAGCGTTCTTCAGGTGCTCGATTCCGAACCTGTCCTCGATGAGATGCTGATCAAGTTGGGGCAATGGATCGCACAGTATTACCTGGCTCCGATCGGCGAAGTGTTCCGCACCATGCTGCCCCTGGCTGCCGAGATCAAAAAGGCCAAGCTGTACTCCATGACTGAAGCCGGCCACGAGGCGCTGCACGCCTCGGCAACGGCCGGCACTTCGCGGCGCTCACGGCAGGAGATTGATGCGCAGATGCTGGAGTACGCGGTGCTCGACTATCTGACGATGTCAGAGGCTGAAGGCGCTTTGGAATCTACGCTGCGCTCGGCCACGGGAGCCAGCCGCAAAGTTCTGGACAATATGGTGCGCAAGAAGTGGATTGCCCGCGAAGACGCGACCGCCGCGCGCGATGCTCGCCGCACTGTCCAGATCGCAGTGCTCAAGGAAGTGAGCGGAAAGCTGAATGAAAATCAGCAGAAGATTGTCGCGTTTCTGACCGAGCATGGCGGACGCGCTGCGGTAGAGCAGATACGCGAACTCGCAATCCCGCGCACCACGCTGGCGACGCTGGTGAAGCGCGGCATCGTGGAGATTGCGGAGGAAGCGGCTGAATTCAACATTACTGGGCTGCAGAGGCGCGGACCGGCGCATCTGGATTTTATTTTCAATCCGCAGCAGAAGGCGGCATTGCAGACGATTAAGAATGCCGTGGAGCAGAAGCAGTTTTCGGTTTCATTACTGCATGGCGTGACTGGCTCGGGAAAAACGGCGGTTTATCTTGCGGCGATGCAGGCCGTGCTGGAATCAGGACGCTCGGCGATTCTCCTGGTGCCGGAGATCGGGCTTACACCTGCGGCCGCGGCAAATCTCCACCAGGTTTTCGGCAACGAGGTGGCGATTCTGCATTCGGCGCTCACGGGAGATGAACGCGCGGAACAATGGCATCGGATTCGTCGCGGCGAAGCAAGAATTGTCGTGGGAACACGCTCCGCGGTTTTTGCGCCTGTGCCCGATCTGGCGCTGATTGTCGTGGACGAAGAGCATGATGCGTCCTACAAGCAGGAAGAAACGCCACGCTATCACGGTCGCGATGTGGCGGTAATGCGAGGAAAGTTGAGCGGTGCTGCAGTGGTGCTGGCTTCCGCCACGCCTTCGATTGAGTCGTACCACAACGCGGAGAGCGGGAAGTACAAGCTGATTGAGCTTGCAGAGCGCGTGGAGCGGCGTCCGTTGCCGCAAGTGGAAGTCGTGGACATGAAATTTGATTTCCAGCAGAGCGGAGAAGACCGGCTGTTTTCCCGGCAACTGGTGGAAGAGGTCACGGAGCGATTGGCGCGCGGCGAGCAGGCCATGATCCTGCTGAACCGGCGCGGTTATTCGTCAACGGTTTTGTGCCGGTCTTGCGGCGAAACGCTGCAATGCAAGAACTGCTCCATCGCGCTCACCTATCACAAGTCTGGATATCGTATGGAGTGCCACTACTGCGGCTATCGCCAAGCGGTGCCGAAGGTCTGCCCATCGTGCTCGAGCGAGTACATCTATTTTCTCGGCGCAGGATCCGAGAAGGTGGAAGAGCGGCTGCATGGCGCTTTTCCGCAGGCGCGCATTGGCAGGCTCGACCGTGATACTGTGCGAACGCGCCACGATTTTGAGCGTGTGCTCAACCAGTTTCATGCGGGCGAGATCAATCTTCTCGTCGGCACGCAGATGATCGCCAAAGGGCACGACGTTCACGGCGTGACTCTGGTCGGGGTTGTGGGCGCGGACTATGCTTTGGGCTTTCCGGATTTTCGCGCGGCGGAACGCACATTCCAGTTGCTCACGCAGGTTGCCGGACGCGCCGGGCGCGGCGAGACTCCGGGCAAGGTGGTGCTGCAGACCTGGCATCCTGATCATTACGCCATTCTGTTTGCGCAGCGGCACGACTACGAAGGTTTTTACGAAAAGGAAATTCGCTATCGCAAATGGATGCACTACCCGCCGTTTAGCGCGTTGGCCAACCTGCTGGTGCGCAGCGACAAGCTGGAACAAACGCTCAAGTGGACCGGCCAGATCGGGCGCTGGTTTGAAACAACACGTAACGAAGGCGTGCGCGTTCTCGGCCCATCTGTCGCACCCATCATGCGCCTGAAGCGTGATTACCGTTATCACTTCATCGTGAAAGCCGAACGACGGGAAAAGCTGAATGCCACCTTGCGCAAGCTGCTGGCGTTTACGGCGGAGCAGAAGATTCCGCGCACAAGTCTGATCGTAGACGTGGACGCGCTCTCTCTTCTTTAGCGGGTGCTGTGTGACGTGCGATAGTCTTCCAGGATGTTCTGCAAACTGCCGTTCACCTGTTGGCCAGTGCGGTCGTCGCGTTGCTTGATGGGCGCAGGCGCAAACGTCACGATTAGCATGAGCGGCGCAAAAGCAGCCAGCCACAGACGTTTGCGGTCGAGAGCAGGCGCATGCGGCACATCAGGATGGCGCGAGCCGGTGATGCGCAGAACCACCGCCCAAAGCAGCCATCCAGCCCAGCAGTACCAGCTCAACACCAGCAACATAAGAATGCTGAGCATGGAAATGCCGCGATGCAGGCGCGGCTTGACCGCGAAGATGATGTGACCGCCGTCGAGTTGGCCTCCCGGCAACAGATTCAGCGCGGTGGCGAACATTCCCACCCATGCGGCGATTGCCACTGGAGAGAGATTCACGCTGTCGAGCGACAGTGCAGCCATGCTGGTGCTGCCCAACGCGGTGCAGAGCCAATGGGCAGCGGAGAAGATCAGCGGCAGGCCGAAGCTGATGTCGGTCTGTGCCGTGCCGAGGGTGAGCGGTCGCGAAAGCATCAGGCCGAGCACGAGCAATGGCAATCCCAGAATGAAACCCGCAATCGGGCCGGCAATGCCGATGTCAAACAGATCGCTGCGGCTGCGAATCGGCGACCGGATCCGAATGAAAGCGCCGAGTGTGCCGATGAGCGTCGGCGCAGGGACGAAAAAAGGAAGCGTGGCGTAGACACGACGACGAACGCAGTAAACAAAATGCCCGAATTCGTGCGCGGTAAGAATGCCCAGCAGCGTTGCGGAAAAAGGAATGCCCAGCAGCAAGCGATGCCAGTCCGCCAGCGCCCAGCGCCACGGCCAATAATCAGCGTCAGCGGAAAATGCCGGCAAATTGTGATTGAAATTGAATTGCAGTCGCGCGCCGATGGAGAGCGTGGTGAAGATGGTCGCAACAAACAGCAGCGCGTGCAGCCAATAACGCCGTACCGGCCGTTGCACGGTGATGACTCTGATTTCCTGCCGTTCCGGATCAAAGACGTGATACTGCAGGGTTGGGGGAGAAGAGTCCGGCATGAAAACCTGGTTCTGCTGGATCAGTCGATGGACTGAAGCTCCTTGCCCGGCTTGAAGCGCACCGCTTTTCCGGGAGGAATGCTGACTTCCGCGCCGGTTCGCGGGTTACGGCCTATGCCGGTCTTGCGCGGACGAACATTGAAAACGCCAAAGCCTCGCAATTCAATGCGCTCTCCCTGTGCCAGCGCTTTCTTCATGCTCTCAAAAACGGTTTCCACCGCCAGTTCGGCTTTGGTTTTGGTAATGCCGGTTTTGTTCACCACGTCGTTGATGATGTCGAGCTTGATCACAGGGGCAGCTCTCCTCAAAAGATTTCCGTGAGGCGTAACTTGCAGATGCTATGGGACTTGTGAGCAGCTTGTCAATCGAAGTTTCGCCTGCCCTGAAATGCGGCAGCTATTCACCCGCCGGGCTACTAACTCTTGCCTGCCTCGCCTGCCTTATAGATGTAGCGAATGGAAGGCTTATAGATCAGCAGGTTGGCTCCGCCGCTGCGATTCAGCTTGATGCAGCTTCGGTCATACCATTCGATCACGCCCTGCACCTGCTCGCCATCCTTCAACACGGCCACAACCGGAATCTTTCCCTGGATCTGCTTTTGATAGTAATAATTTTCGGCGTGAGTTTGTTCTGAAACTCCGTTGCTGCGGCGCGGACCACTGGGCATGCGATCCGTACGTTCCAATCGCTCGCGGCGCTCGGAAACCGGTTCTGTGCGCGGCGGAGGCGTGCTCAGCGACGGGCGAATCAGTTTGCGGCTGACAAATTCCTCCTCGGTTTGCGCTGGGGCCTGACGTGCGGCGGTTGCGTCCATTCCGTCCTTCATATTCAGCTCCGGTTTCTTTGCAGCACGGAAGCCGCCGGCAGCATTCGCCGGTGCGGAAAGCCGAGCTGTTCCCGACATGGAAAGGTGTTCAGTGCGGGTGTTGCTGTGTACCGTATCACAGCAGAGCGGCGAGTTTCAATTGACCGAAAGGTCAATCCGCCGAGCCGCTTTGTACGTCCCAAACTGGTGAAAATGTCAGGCGCGGAGCCTTACCAGACCCGGCACGCGTTTTCATGAACCATAGCTGAGCCCTTCTTGCATCCGAACGCCTGGGCAAATTCCGGCATATTTGCCACTACGTTGTTCACGCGATATTTAGGGATCGAGTGCGGATTCGTGAGGACCACAGTCCGTATCACCTCCGGCCGATATTCCGTGCACCAGGTGGTCGCATAGGCAAGAAAGAATTTCTGCAATGCCGTGAGACCGTCACTGCCTTTCTCGTCCAGAGATTTGCTTTGATCTTTCAGATCTTTCTCCAGTGCCATCAAGGCCAGATGGATTCCGCCATTGTCGGCCGTATCCTCTCCTTGCGTGAGCAGTCCATTTTGCTTGACGCCTGCTTCCGGGATCTCCTGCGTGTACTCGTCGGAGATGCACTTGCCGCGCTCGTCGTAATTTTTGGCGTCGGCGGGAGTCCACCAGTCGTGGAGATTGCCCTGGCCATCGAACTTGCGACCTTGGTCGTCGAATCCGTGCGTGATCTCATGCCCGATGACAGCGCCCTCTGCGCCGTAATTGGCTGCATCGTCCTGCTGCGCGTCAAAGAGCGGCGGTTGCAGGATGCCGGCAGGAAAATTGATGGTGTTAGTTTGTGGATCGTAATAAGCGTCGATGGTCGGCGGCGTCATCTGCCATTCCTGGCGGTCCAGCGGCTTGCCGATCTTCTGTAATTGCCGGTTGAACTCGAAGGCCGTTGCGCGATGCACGTTGTCGAGATAGCTGTCAGGCGTGATCTGGAGCGCCGAATAGTCGCGCCAGTGGTCGGGATAGCCGATCTTATCCAGGATCAGGTGCAGCTTGGCTTTGGCCTGTTCCTTGGTTTGAGGGTTCATCCATGTGATCTGGGTGATGTCGCGGTTGAGCGCATCTTCAATGTTGTTCACCATTTTCAGCACGCGCTCTTTGCTCTCCGGCGGAAACGCCCGCTGGACATAAGCCTGTCCCAGCGCCTCGCCCATAGCGTTGTCAGTACTGTGGACGCATCGCCTCCAGCGCGGCGCAAGCTGCGGCACGCCAAAAAGCGTGTGTGCAAAGAAATTGAAATTCTCGTCTACAAAAGGACGGCTCAGGTACGGCGCCGACTGATGCACCAATTGCCACCGCAGATATGTCTTCCAGTGGTCCAGCGGGTGCTGCTGAATCATCTGATTCAACGTGCGGAAGAAGTCAGGAGAAGTCACAATGTACTTCGGCGCTGTGGGAGCGTGCACCGCGGCGAGATATTGTTTCCATGCAAAAGCCGGCGCCAGTTTTTCCACCTGCGCCAGCGTCATCTTGTTGTTAATGTTCCTGGGATCGCGCCGCTTCACAATGTCCATGGCCGATTTGGCGAATTCAGTTTCCATGGCCAGCACGGTAGCGGCGTCGCTTTTCGCCTGCGCCTCCGGCTCGCCCATCAGCTTGAACATGTTCGTAACGTGCGTTACGTACTTGTTGCGAATGTTTACGGATTTGGCATCCGTGTTG
>DATEGH010000100.1:0-10808 GCA_035280185.1 Terriglobales bacterium | reverse complement strand
CTGCGGCCGCTTTTTATGCCGCCGCCCGGCTCCGAATAAGGGCATCTTCGTTTCCGTCAGTGCAATCTTATCCTTGTTTGCTGATTTCATCGCGAAGAGGGACTTATGCCGCAATTCGTCAAAGATGTGGAAAATATCCGTCGGCGCGCCGCCAGCAAGATGGAAGAAGGCGCGGTTACCGAGAGCTACAAAGGAGATGTCAACCGCACGATTGACATCCTGAACCAAGCGCTGGCCACTGAAATCGTGTGCGTGCTGCGCTACATGCATCATTATTTTATGGCTACCGGCGTTCACGCCCGCAGCGTCGCCGGCGAGTTCAAAGAGCACGCCGACGCAGAGCGCGAGCACGCCGATATGCTGGCAGAGCGCATTCAGCAACTCGGCGGCAAGCCGGACTTCAATCCCAGGAATCTGCTGCAGCGCTCCGTCACACAATACGTTGAAGGCGAGAGCCTGGCGCAGATGATCGAAGAAGACCTGATTGCCGAGCGCATCGTGATCGAGGTTTACCAGGAGATGATCCGCTACTTCGGCAACAACGATCCCACCACACGCGTCATTCTGGAACATCTTTTGAAGGATGAAGAAGAACACGCCGACGATCTGGCCGACCTGCTCTACATTACCAACCCGGAAACCGGAAAAACGGAAGGCCAGGACCCCGGCACGGAGCCGCTAAGAAACTACGGACGTGATGGCGGACGCGAGAGCCGCAGGCCACCGGCACGGACGAGTGGCACGCGGGCTGGTGAGACACAGGTTACTTCAAAGCGCGGCGCTCCGGAATTTTCGCAGCAAAGAGGCGTCCCGCCGCACCCCAGCGCTGCAACTGCTCGCCAGCGAAAGGATGCGGGACGCGAGCGTGACCGGATTCTCAACGAGCTGCGCTGGATGGGAAAGAACAAGAAGAAACCGGCAGCGTGAGAAAGAAGCAATTGGCAAATAGCAATTGGTACCTTGGCAATTAGCCTAGCTAAGAAGGATCCGTCGCTTTCGGCAGACATCCGCCTTAGCTGAGCTAATTGCTACTTGCCAGTTGCTGATTGCTGATTCCCAACTGCGCCAACATAAATGCATAATCAAACGCAATCTCATGAAACCGGTCGTAACGGCCGGAAGCGCCCCCGTGGCCCGCTGCCATGTTGGTCTTGAGCAGGAGCACGTGGCTATCAGTCTTCAGCGTGCGCAGCTTCGCCGTATATTTCGCCGGCTCCCAATACATCACCTGGCTGTCATTGAAAGAGGTCTTCACCAGGATGGCCGGGTACGCGCCTTTCTTCAGATTGTCATACGGCGAGTACTTCAGCATGTATTCGTAAGCTGGCTTCTCATTCGGATTTCCCCATTCTTCGTACTCGGGAACAGTCAGCGGCAGGCTGGCGTCGAGCATGGTATTCATCACGTCAACAAACGGAACATGCGAGACGACAACCTTGAAGAGATCCGGCCGCAAATTGGTAACAGCTCCCATCAGCAGCCCACCGGCGCTGCCGCCCTCAATCGCGATCTTATCGCGCGCGCCATACTTGTTCGCAACCAGGTGCTCGGTGCAGGCGATGAAATCGGTGAACGTGTTCATCTTGTTCATCATGCGTCCGGCATCGTGCCAGGCTTTGCCCATCTCGCCGCCGCCGCGGATATGCGCATAAGCCATCACCACACCGCGATCAAGAAGTGAAAGCCGGGCGGAATTGAACGTGTCCGGCAGGCTGAAGCCGTACGATCCGTAGGCATAGACATAAAGAGGATTGGAACCGTCGGCTTTCTTCAGGTCCTTGCGATAGATCACCGAAATCGGAATCCTCACGCCGTCTTTTGCTGTTGCCCAAACGCGCTCAGAAACATACTTTGAAGGATCGTACCCTCCGGGCACTTCGGTCTGCTTCAGAAGTGTTGAACTGTGCTTTTCCACGTCGTAATCGAAGACCGAAGCCGGAGTGACCAGCGACTGGTAAGCGTAGCGGAATTTTGTGGTCTTGAATTCTTTATTGATCTGCGGCCCTACGCTGTAAACAGGCTCAGGGAAGGTGATCCGCTTCCTTTCCCCGCTGGCGAGATTCACCACGGTCAACTCCGGCAGCCCGTTTTCGCGCTCCACCAGGACGTAGAAGTCCTGAAAGCCTTCAAAACCGTTCAGCATCACATCGTCGCGAACCGGAATGGTTTCTTTCCAGTTCTCTTTGAACGGCGCGGTTACAGGCGCAGTAACCAGACGGAAGTTGCGGCCCTTGTCATTGGTTCGGATAAAGAACTGGTCGCCAATATTGTCAGCGTAGTATTCGATGTCATGCTGGCGCGGAGCAATGATCTTCCACTCGCCATTTGGAGCGCCGGCATCCAGATAACGTACTTCGCTGGTGGTGTGGCTGCCGATTTCCAGCATCAGATAGTTGCCGCTGCGCGTGCGTCCCACGCCAATGTTGAAGCGCTCGTCGGGTTCTTCGTAGATAAGTTGATCAGGACCCGGCGTTCCCATTCTGTGGCGGTACAGCCGGTACTGCCGTTTGGTCTTGTCCTCCTCCACTGTGTAGAAGAGCGTCTGGTTGTCGTTGGCCCAGGCGATGGAACCGACCTTGTCGGCCACTTCAGCCGAATCTTTCCCCGTGCTCAGATCCCGAATATAAAGCTTGTATTGCCGGAAGCCGGTGTTGTCCGTGGAATAGGCCAGCAGATTTCCGTCTTCGCTAATCTCGTATCCTCCGAGAGCCATGAACGGCTGGCCTTTCGCAAGTTCGTTCTGGTCGAGCGTAACCTCTTCGTTTGCGTCCAAGCTGCTTTTTTTGCGAGCAAAGATCGGATACTGCTTCCCCTGCTCCCAACGCGAATAGTAGAAATACGCGCCTTCGCGATAAGACACGTTCACGTCGGTTTCCTTGATGTGGCTGACCATCTCGGCGTAAAGCTTCTGCTGGAGCACTTCCGTCGGCTTCATGACACTGTCGGCGTAGGCGTTCTCGGCTTCGAGATATTTCGGCACCTCGGGATTCGATTTCTCGCGCAGCCAGTGATAGTCGTCCTCGAGGTGGCCAC
Source organism: Terriglobales bacterium (assembly GCA_035280185.1). Taxonomy (GTDB): domain Bacteria; phylum Acidobacteriota; class Terriglobia; order Terriglobales; family Acidobacteriaceae; genus Angelobacter. Next base: position 7,775 of record DATEGH010000100.1, on the reverse strand, counting down.
CATTGATGTGGTTCTCTATATGGACTTTCGCGGCCACGGGCGGCGGAGGTGCGGCTGGTTCGGTAGTTGATGGACGCATCTTATCGTCAGCGTGGATCAGTGTGCTCATGAGAAAGAAAGAGACAACCAGCAATTTTTTCATAAATCCGCCTTTCCCGAGTGGACGAGGCGAGATTATAACAATCGCGAGAAATGCTGGAATCGGTTACTTTTTCATCGCGGTCTGTCCCGCCGTTGGCGGGTTTTCTGCGGTTTGCGGACGGTTCTGATCGGCCATAGCGGTGGGAGTGAGAATGACCATCTTGGAGCGGCCTTCGCGGCCTCCGGGCATGAAAATCATCTTGTGGGCTGGATCAAAAGCGATGCTGTAACCCTTCACGTTGGTCGGAAGCTCATGGTCAACAGCGTTGCGAGCGAGATCAACGGCAAGCACCGAGCCATCGCCGCCGGCAGCGTAGAGAAGATTGCGCTCGGGATCGAGGATCAGGGAATTCGTTCCACCGGGCGCCGGAATGCGGGCGAGCTCCGTACCAGTATCGGCGTTGAGCGCGAGCACCGCATATCGCACAGCCACGTAGAGCCGCCGCCGACCACTATCGAGCGCGAGCCCCGTGGGCTCCGAAGCGGTCAGCTTGAAGCGGCTGACTATCCTGTTTGTGTGATCAATCCCGGCCACTTCGCTTATGTCCTGCAGCGAAACCAGCAGTTGTTGGCGTCCCGGATCGTAAACCATGCTCTGCGGCAGTGCGTTCAGTTCAATCACGGCAGTTTCGCGTCCCACCAGCGGGTCCACGATGCTGACGCTGCGATTCAACGTGCTGCTCGCGAAAAGCGTCTTGGTTTGCGGCACCCAGAGCAGTTTCTCCGGGCGATGCTCCAGCGGAACCAGTTTTTCCACTTGCCAGTTATGGCTATTAATGACGGCAATGCTGCTGCTTCCGCCCAGCGCGATATAGACCCGCGACGCGTCGTCATCTACCGCAATGCCGCGCGGGTCCTGGATCTGGGAGATACGGGCGACCACGCGCCGTTTCACCGGGCTGAAAATCTCAATAGTATTGGTCCCGGGACGGCTGATCACCACCTGGCCGTTGGCAATGGCCACCTGATTGAACCCGGGGTCGCCGGGCAGATCTACCATGGCAACCTGGCGCAAGTGGGCGGCCGAAGCTCCTGCCGCCAGGCTCAGGATAATAATGAAAAGAAAAGCTTTGGTCTTTCGCATTCAGGGACCGCCGTCAGGGTAGTGGGATGCGGATTAAGACAGTTCTGCTGCACCCCAAGTAAAATTTGGTAATCGGATTGGATAATTGTTATGTTGGCCTGAGCGAGAGCCCAACCCGTGTCATCCCAATTTCTCAATTACCAGATTACCCAATTACCAAATTCCTGTTGAGTCTCACGCTACGTCACACCTCATGATGACGGAGAGAGCTAGAACGATGTACAAGGTCAGCCAATTTGCCGAGAAATCAGGCGTCACCGTGCGGGCCCTTCACCATTACGATCGCCTCGGAGTGTTGAAGCCAAGCGGACGTACTGCGTCGGGCTATCGCCTTTACACGGACCGCGATCACGCGCGCTTGCAGCAGATTGAGACTTTGAAGTTCATCGGTCTGTCTCTCCGACAAATCAAGGACGTTCTGGACGGCAACGATCTCGATCTCGGCGAAACGCTTCGTTTGCAGCGGCGACTGCTCGTCGAAAAGAAGAGTCAGGTCGAGCAGGCTCTGCGAGCGATTGAGCAAGCTGAGCGTGGGCTGAGGTCCAGCAGTGCGCCGGATTGGACGGCCTTGAAGAACATCATTGAGGTGATGAAAATGCAGACCAACAGTGAGTGGATGAAGAAGTATTACAACGAAGAGGCACAAGCTGAGATCGCCAAACGAGCACAGTCCTTCACCCCGGAGATGCGGGCCAAGGTTCAGCAGGACTGGAAGGACCTCATCAATGATGTGGAGACGGCCCGCAACCGTAACGATGATCCAGCGGGCACCTACGCCCGCACGTTAGCCGAACGCTGGGCGAAACTGCTGAAGGGCTTTACCGGAGGAAATTCCGAAATCCAGAATGGATTAAACAAACTCTATGCCGACCAGGGTAACTGGCCTTCGAGTTTTCAGAAGCCCTTTTCTGGTGAGGTCTGGGTCTTCATCAAGAAAGCAATGGCCGCGCACGGAATTTCCTGCGCCTGACGGGAGGCAAAGAGGACATGAGGACCCAACCTTGTGTCCTCATCACTAACGACTCAAATCACTGCAGCCAGGCTCAGTTATTGAAAGAACTCCGCCATCGAAGGCGCGGTCGCCGAAAGCCCGGGATGGTCCGTCACCGAGAGGAGATCCAGTATCAAACGCAACGTACTCTCATGCTGGTAAAGAGTGGTCGAGCTGAAGCCTGCTTTAACATGGGCGCCCGCGATTAGGGTGGCCACGCGGCCTCCGCCATGAGTTACGTCTGAATCGAGAGCTTCGTCGAAAACGACGATAAAAACGCTGTTGGCGAATGCGGGATTCGCCATCAAAGGAGCCACATTCGTCTTGAGCCAGCTATCTGCTGCAGCCAACTTGTCCGTATCGGCGCAAGCGGCGCCACCGGCCGGACAGTCATGAGCGTCGTTCTCTGCATCGGGCAACAGATAGGCAAACTGCGGAACTGCTCCGGCAGAGACATCGCTTGCGAGCTGCGTGAAGGGGACAATATTCGCTGCCAGAACGCTCGAGTTTACGACATCAGAAAAATATACGAACGGATTGTGATGCTTGAAATAAGGATACACATCCGGTCCCAGATAACCCGCTGAGGGCAGGCTCTGCGCATAGACTTTCCAGGTCTTTCCTGCTCCGAGAAATGCGCGCACAAGATTGTCATCTGTAACTGTTCCGGAGAACGCGGTGAGATCGGTTTCCACAACACCGGTTGTAAGCATGAAATAGTTGCCGATCGACGGGTGAGTATCTGCGTAGTACTGCGTCGCCAGACTGTGCTGCGCGGCCAAAGAGTTCAGATACGGCATGGCGGCGCTTCCAATCACCTCTGAGAAGCCATGGTTCTCAAGCACCACCAGGAATACGTGATCCACCACAGGAATAGGCGGCGGAGTTGGTGTTGGCGTAGCTGTAGGACTGGGAGTTGGAGAAGCGGTAGGAGCTGGTGTTGGGCTCGGGATTGGAGTAGGAGAAGGAGTAGCTGTGGGTGTTGGGCTGGGACTTGAAAGAGGGCGCGCATTCGTGGGGCTGGAGTTCTGCCCTCCTCCGCAACCAAACGCCAGTAGCGCGCCGAACGTGGCCACCACGATCTCTGGACGGAATGAAAACAATCGCATTCCGAACTCCTTTCGAAGCCAGAGACTCAGATGCACCCAGAGTTCCTGCTGGATGGCCGATCAAGTATCTGGTTGCGAAACAAAACAGCGATTGAGTAACACGCCTGGAACTCTTCGGCGATTTATGACGGGAGGACCATAATTTGCCAGGAACATATTGCCCGGCCCAGTCGCGGAGCGTCTCGAAAGGAGAGAAACCGGACACAAAGCCTTTGGGCTGTTGTGTCTGTGAATTCTGCGCTATGCCAGGTTCAGCGCTCGCTTAAACGATCCGCGCTCTTTCTGGATCTTTTCTTGAAGCAGCGTAATGGCATAAATCAACTGCTCAGGACGAGGAGGGCAGCCCGGAACGTAAACATCCACGGGAATTACCTGGTTGACTCCCTGGACGAGAGCGTAGTTATTGAAGACGCCTCCAGAAGTCGCGCACGCTCCCATGGAGATCACCCACTTGGGCTCGGGCATTTGTTCCCAGAGCTGCCGGATAACAGGGGCCATCTTCTGTGAGACGCGGCCGGCAATGATCATCAGATCGGATTGGCGCGGCGACGGACGGAACACCTCGGCGCCAAAGCGCGCAATATCGAAGCGCGACGCACCCATAGCCATCATCTCAATGGCGCAGCAGGCCAGCCCGAACGTCATGGGCCAGATGGAACTCTTGCGCATCCAGTTCACAACATTGTCCAACGTGGTCAGAACGATGCCTTGTGGCTGCTCGTTGCCGAACAGCACCTGCTTCAGGTGCTGGGGGTCGCCCGCCGGATAGCCCTCAGTATTGTCAAAGCGCTTGGTGACGGCTTCGCGCTCCACATCAGGATTGACGAGATGATCGCTCATAGCTGCTCTTATTGTAATTGGATGGCGCAAGCGGGGGGAAGAAGCAACTGAACTGACCACGATTTGAAATTTCCAATTTGAAGTTTCAAATTTAGAATCTCTCCTACTGTGTCTCACCGCGATCGCATCCTCGACCAGTTCACCCGTCAGGCAGTTCCCTTTGCCGGCGCGGCGCCAATCCGCGATCAAGCGGCACTCGACCGCGTGGTTCAGGCTGCTGGCACAGGGCCGGAGGACACCGCCCTGGATGTTGGCTGCGGCCCTGGGTTGCTGGCCTGCGCCTTTGCCCGCGTAGTCCGGCATGCCACCGGCATCGACTTGACGCCCGCGATGCTGGAGCAGGCGCGCAAACTCCAGCGGGAACAAGGGCTTACTAATGTAACTTGGCAGCAAGGCGATATCACTTCACTGCTCTTCTCGGACAACGAATTCTCGATTGTGTCCTGCCGGTACGTTTTCCATCATCTGGAAGATCCGTTGACGGTGCTCAAGGAGATGGCCCGAGTTTGCCGGCCTGGTGGCCGCGTTGTTGTTGTCGACATGGCTCCTGCACCCGAGAAGGCTGACGCTCTGAACCGCATGGAGCGCTTGCGCGACCCTTCGCATGTGCGCGGCCTGACCCTGTTTGAACTGCGGGATCTGTTCAAGCGGACGGGGCTCCCTGAACCCGGGGTACAGAAATATCGCATGGAATGTGAACTCGAAGATCTGCTTTCTCGCTCATTCCCTGAGCCGGGCGACGCTGACCGGATCCGCAAAATGGTCCAAGATTCCCTCGAAGACGATGCACTAGACCTGGCCGTGCGCAAAGAACGCGACACGATCTACTATGCGTATCCAGTGGTGATTCTTGTATCTACCCCGGAGTGAACCTTGACTCAGCAAGGCGCAATTCCGCGCAGCCCTTCACGCTGAATCAAAGCGGCGAGTCGCCACATCTCATGCTGAATGCACGTCTCAGAGATCTGGCGTTATCCGGCGAAAAGTCTCAAAGGCGAGCCACTGCAGGAAACCGAAATTACGCATTTAGGCATTCCCGGAGACCGCGAGATTGTCGTGATGCGCTCTCTTAACGGCAGGTATTTGACCGCGCGCGTAAGGCCGGCTTTGCTGGGACTACAAGGCTCGCTGAATGGCTCAGGACCTGCGATCAATGGTGTGCCGTGGGATTCCAGTGAAGCTCAGAAGATAGTGAACGATGCTGCCGGCGAGCCAACCACGTTGATTCGTGTGCCCGGTCCCGAGCGTTTTGATGTGCTCCCACTGCTCATCGCGACGGATGGAACTGTGGAGGTTCTGGGCATTGATCGTAGAAGATTGCGGCCCAACCTTGTCATTGCCGGTGTGAATCGGCTTTCTGAACGTGACTGGCCGGGCAAAATCATCGCGATTGGGCGGGTTCGCATCAAAGCGGTAAAGCTCCGCGAGCGTTGCGTGATGACCACCTACGATCCGGATACCCAGGAACAGGACAAATCGGTCCTGTTGCGCATCATCCGCGACCTCGATGGCGTAGCGGCGCTGGACTGCTCAATCATTGAGCCGGGGAACATTCGTATCGGAGATCAGGTGCAGATTCTGCTATGACCGTCAGTCGAAATTCTTGATTCGCGGCCATGCGGCTTGCAAGTTGGCCTTAAGACCCCGGCACAACCAAATGGTAAAGTGCTCGTCACGACGCGAGTAGGGGTACTCCACGCGCCCAACGGGTTCTACGCTCGCAAAATGGCGGCGATCTCCGCTGCCGTCGCTGCCGAGAACAATCATGATGCTGCCGTCGTAGTTACGCGGTCCCCAGATCCAGTAGGTGTTGTGTTTGCAGATCGCCCTGGGCAGGCCATATTTTGGACCGAAGAAATCCACTGCCGCGGCTTCTCCGTAACTATTGGCAAAGATCGCCGTCCGGGCTTGCTCTTCCGGAGATAGCGCATGGTAGGCAACTGCTACCTGGCGGACCATATTTTCCCATCCAAACTCGTCAGCAAAGTATTGCGGCAGAGGACCATTGTTCTGGTGCTCCGCTTCAGGCGGTTGTATTCCCAGCGCCTTCTCATAACGGAGATAGGATTCCGGGCTCAGAATGGGGCAAACCAGAGGCGCCAACAAGACACCCGTGATCAGCACCAGCGCAGCATAGGAAGGGCGCAACCAGGCCGCGCGCTCTGAAGTGAGTCGCTCAAAGCCAACTGCTCCAGCCGCGAACAGCATGGGATAGATCGGCGCCACGTAATAGTTTTTTCCATGCAGCGCGATGAACAGACCTAGAACCACTACGTAGGTCCATCCCACCATGCGATAACGGCGTCCTTCCCTGCTGAAGAACACCCAGAACAGGCCGCCGGCCCAAAGTGGGAACACCATCGGTCCCATGTTTTTTGCCTGATCGATCATGAATGCGATGGGACCGCGCACCACATCGCGGTTGGTCATGCGGATGTTGTGCATCAACTCCAGAAACGGGAAGCCGTGTTGCATTTGCCAGAGGAAATTCGGTAATGAGATGGCAGCGCAGGCGAGCACACCCGCCCATAAATAGCTACTCTTAAGGAAGCGCCGCTCCGGCGTGAGCACTACGCCCGCCAGAACGCCGAGCAGCAGGAAGGCAATCGAGTATTTCGTTTCGAAGCCGATTCCACTGATGACTCCGAACCACAGCCAGAAACGCGGATTGCCGGAGTTGATCGCCCGAAGCACGCACCAGATGCCGCCCATCCAGATGAGAGGCTCGAAGGCATTCATGGTCAGCCAGTGGTGCAACAGGAAAAAGAACGGAACGGTCAAGACAGCGAGAGCGGCGAGGAATTGGCCAAAGCGTCCCGCGCCCATCTCGCGCGCCAGTTTTCCCGTGAGCCAGACCAGGGCCAGGCCGTTCCGCTTGCCGGCGCTGACGAAGGGCTGAAACAGGCGAGAACGAATCTCCGGTGAAATTCCAGGGCCATTATCGCTGACTTGCACTTCGGCCCAGCCGTCTTGAACGGATGCGGAGATGCGGACTTCTCCACCGCCAGGCATCGCCTCCAGAGCATTGGAGACTAAATTGACGAAGGTCCTTTCCATGCGGCCGCGGTCGAGCGGCACCTCGATTTCAGCGGGAATCGACAGCACAAGGTGGACCTGCTGCGCGTCAGCCTCGTGGGCCAGCGATTCGCACGCGGCGGAAGCGGCTTCGCGCAGGCGGCACATCTCTACCGAGCGGTTCTTGCCGCGCGAGACATCCAGCAGCTCCTGCAACATCTCCTGAATGCGACGCGATGCCTGGTAAATGTTGCCGGCGAGGCGTTTGACGTGACCCGGCGGCAACTCGCGGTCGACCAGCATTTCGGAGCCGCCGTAAATCGCGGCGAGCGGATTGCGTAAATCGTGAACGATGGAGGCGGAAAGGCGGCCGATGGTCGAGATCCGCTCCTGGCGGATGAGCTCTTCGCGCGCATGCCGGATGGATGCGCACATATGGTTGAATGTGCGCGCCAGGCGGCCCAATTCATCTTCGCCGGTGACCTTGACTTCGATCGCGTAATTCTGGCGGGCCACCTCCGCGGCCGCCTGATCGAGTTGCTTCACCGGTTCTACAATGCGGCGGGCCAACATATAGGTGAGCACAAGCCCCGCC